>CALWBZ010000056.1 GCA_944376225.1 uncultured Clostridia bacterium
GCGGTGGGAGAATCCTGCGAGCAGCCCCTGCGGTATTATCATAACAACCTGACGGGGACGCTGCACCTGTGCCGGCAGATGCAGGCCCACGGCGTGAAGAGCATCATCTTCAGTTCCTCGGCGACGGTATACGGCGACCCGGCCAGTGTACCGATCCGGGAAGATTTTCCCCTTTCTACCACGAATCCCTACGGCGCCACGAAGCTGATGATCGAGGGCATCTTACAGGATCTGCAAAAGGCGGATCCGGAGTGGAACGTGGTGCTTCTGCGGTATTTCAATCCGGTGGGAGCCCATAAGAGCGGGCTTTTGGGAGAGGATCCCAACGGGATCCCCAATAACCTGACCCCCTATATCGCCAAGGTGGCCACGGGAGAATTTCCCTTTGTTCGGGTGTTTGGAAACGATTATCCCACGCCGGACGGCACCGGCGTGCGGGATTATATCCATGTGGTGGACCTGGCCCTGGGGCATCTTAAGGCGCTTCAGAAAAACGCCCCCGGCGTGTATATCTACAATCTGGGTACCGGTGTGGGATACTGTGTATTGGATGTGATCCACGCCTATGAGAAGGCTTGCGGACACGAGCTGCCTTATCGGATCATGGAACGCAGGCCCGGAGACATCGCCCAGTGCTACGCGGATCCGGCCAAGGCGGAAAAGGAGCTCGGCTGGAAGGCGGAACGGAATCTGGAGGATATGTGCCGGGACAGCTGGCATTTCATGATGAAGAACAGGTAGGAGGATGAGACAGTGAAAGTACAGGAATCCGCGGAGAATTATCTGGAGGCCATTCTGATGCTGAAAAACAGGCTGGGCCAGGTGCGTTCGATTGATATCGTTAACGAAATGGGCTTTTCCAAACCCAGCATCAGTATCGCCATGAAGCGCCTGCGGGAAAACGGATTCATCGAAATGGATCCTCAGGGATGGATTACGCTGACGGACAGCGGCAGAAAGATCGCGGAGAAAATATACGAACGTCATCGCTTTCTCAGCTATTATTTGCAGAAGATTGGCGTCAGCGCGGAAACGGCGGCCGAGGACGCCTGCCGCATCGAGCATGTGATCAGCCAGGAGACCTTTGAACGGCTGCAGGAGCATGTGGCCAAGTTCGCCGCGGAATCGAAAGAGGAGTAAGGTTTTCTGAATCGTTTTCTATGAGACAAAATGTAAATCTACTGGAGGGCAGGATCCTGCCCTCCCTCGTGAAGCTGGCCCTGCCTATCACCGCCACCTCTCTCATTCAGATGGCTTATAATCTTACGGACATGATCTGGATCGGAAGGCTGGGAAGCGGCGCGGTGGCTGCCGTGGGCGCGGCCGGTATGTACAGTTGGCTGGCGAACGGGCTGGCGGTTCTTTGCCGTATGGGCGGCCAGGTCAAGGCAGCCCAGTCCCTGGGCGCGGGCATGCCCCAAGAAGCGGGACGATACGCCAGGACGGCTTTATCGATGGGCGCCTTCCTGGGAATTTTGTACGGGATCCTCTCCCTGGCGCTGCACGACCCCCTGATCGGCTTTTTTCAGCTGAACAGCCCTCAGGTGGTGGAGGATGCTAAGCTTTATATGATGGTGACTTGCGGCGCCATCGTGGTGAACTACCTGAATCAGATCATGACGGGACTGCTTACGGCCAGCGGAAACGGCACAGCCCCCTTTCTGGCCACCACGACGGGACTCATCGTCAATATTGTGATGGATCCCGTACTGATCTTTGGAATCGGTCCCTTCCCCCGGTGGGGCGTCTTGGGAGCCGCCCTGGCCACGGTGCTGGCCCAGGTCATCGTGCTTGGCATCATGGTCTTTTTTGCCCGGCGGGATGGGGTATTGTTCTGTCATATTCGTTTACGGGAGCGGTTTCGCTGGGATTATTGCGGGCACATCGTGCGGATCGGCCTGCCCTCGGCTTGTCAGAACATGATCTTTTCCGGCATATCCATGGTGATCGCCCGCATCGTCGCGGGATGGGGCGACGCGGCGGTGGCGGTGCAGAAAGTGGGGAGTCAGATCGAATCCATCTCCTGGATGGCCGCCGACGGATTCTCGGCGGCGATTAACGCTTTTACGGCGCAGAACCATGGGGCGGGAAGCCGAGAGCGGGTGAGAAAGGGATATTTTTCCGCGCTGCGAATCGTAGTCTTGTGGGGAATTTTAACGACGCTCCTTTTAGTTGTCCTTCCCGAACCCCTCTTTCAGATCTTTATTACCGAAGAGGATGTGATTCCTATGGGGGTGGACTATCTGCGGATCTTGGGATATTCACAGCTCTTCATGTGCCTGGAGATCACGACGGAGGGCGCTTTCGCGGGTCTCGGCAAGACCCTGCCCCCTTCCGTCGTAAGTATTCTTTTTACCAGTGCCAGGATTCCTATGGCAATCCTCTTAGCCGCTACGGCCCTCGGGCTGAACGGAATCTGGTGGAGTCTTTCTCTTTCTTCGATCGTAAAGGGGCTGATCCTGATCGTTTGGTTCCTTCTTTATTTGAAGAAATATTTCCCGAAATCCGCAAAAAATTGATCAGAACCCTTGACAGCGCATTATGATTATGCTATAATGATGCACGTCTTGGGGGTATAGCGCAGTTGGGAGCGCGCTTGAATGGCATTCAAGAGGTCAGGGGTTCGAATCCCCTTATCTCCATTAGTGTTAAAGACTGCCGCGTCGATGATTAGAAATCATTGACGCGGCAGTTTTTTTGCGATTTCCTCTGTTCTTAGAACATCACATTCCGGGGAAATTGACAGGGGGACAAGGTGAAAATTTACCAAAAGTACACAAAAAAATCCTGGACAAATCATACAAAAAAGCTTATAATAAAAACAGTGTTTTGTGTTTCGCTACGGCATATGAAGTCTTCAGAAGGGAGTGGAGGCGGTGAAAGAACTTTACGAGGCGGCTCGCCACCTGGTATGGATCACGCAGTTCGGGCTTTCGGTGGCAATACCGCCGGTGGCGGCGATCTGGGTCTCCCTGTGGCTGCGGCGGACGATGGAATGGGGCGGTTGGATTGTGGCGCTGGGCGTCATCATCGGGGTACTGGGCGCCATAGGCGGCCTGAGAGGGTCTTTGCGGGCGATCGAACGCCAAGGGCGCGGCAAGGAAGAAAGCGCGTCCCAGCCTATCTCCTTTAATGAACACTGAAGAAAATGAAAGGGGCAAGCCAATGGGGGAGCATCGAGATATTTTTCGCCAAATCGGCCGCCTAGCGCTGGCGTTACTAGTATGTGTCGGCGTGATGCTGGGGGTATACGCCTTGATCGGGAAATTGACCGGTCCCGTGCTGTGGGGCGCGTTGGCGGGATATTTATTGGCGCTTGGCAATTTTACGGCGCTTTGCATTACCGTTTCCAACGCCGTAGACCACGCGGCCCGGGACAAGACTCCCAAACGTGCCCAGTTGGAGATCCAGATGGGAAGCGTCATTCGTCTCGTCCTGCTGATCGCGATTTACGCCCTATTATTTCGCGCGGGGCTCTGCGACCCGATAGCGGCGATCCTGCCGCTTCTGTTCGCGCAGTTTGCCTTAAAAGTATTAGAATTTTTCCGCAAGGATCAGCCGAGCGATCCAACCACAGAAGGCGGTGAGAATACCCAATGACCGGACCGAAGATATATTTTGTCATTCCGCTTTTCGGCGGCATTCCCATTACGCAGACGGCCGTTTCCTCGTTTGTCGTCATGCTCCTTTTATGCGCGGCGGGGATCTTGCTGGGACGCAACCTAAAGAAGCGTCCGGGCAGACGGCAGGCCCTGGTGGAGAAGGGCGTCATGATGCTCTACGGCATGGTGGGAGAGACGATGGGAGAGCATAATCTGCGTTGGACGCCCTATATCGGGGCGCTGTTCCTTTCCTCTTTGGGAGGAACGCTCATCGGCATGACCGGCATCCTTCGTTCCGCCACCGCGGACCTGTCCACCACCGTGACCTGGGCGGTGATGACCAGCGTCCTGTGCTGGTCCGTTTCCATCAAGGCCAACGGATTCTGGGGATGGCTTAAGGGCTTTACCGAACCGGTAGCCGTGATGACCCCTATGAATATCATTTCAGAAATCTCTCAGCCGGTATCGATGTCTTTCAGGCATTTCGGCAATATCGCGGGAGGCGGCGTTCTGACGAGCCTGCTGTATTCCGCCCTGGCGACGGGCAGTTCCCTGCTCTTGGGCGCCGTAGGCGAAAGCGTTATAGCCTCCGTCCTGTTTCTCTTGGGCGGAATCGCGCTCTTTGTTCTGGGCATGCGCAGGAAAAAGCTTGCCTGTAAGATTTTCGGCGCCGTATGTACGGCCACCGGGCTGTTGGCCCTTCTGGGGCTGACGGGGGTGCCCTTTTTGGAGGTCGGGATACCCGGCATCCTAAGTTTATACTTTGATGTATTTTCCGGCGGAGTGCAGGCTCTGGTTTTCAGCCTGTTGACGATGGTCTACATCGGCAATGCCTGTCCCGCGCCGGAAGAGGCATAATACATTGCATTCTCAATATTAAAGGAGGACGACGTTTATGGAAACCGCAATCGTAAAGGCTGCCTGTGCTATCGCCGCGGGACTGTGTACCGGTATCGGGGCTATCGGCCCGGCTCTAGGAGAAGGAAATGCCGTCGGCAAGGCGCTGGAGGGCATGTCCCGTCAGCCGGAGATGGCCAGTACCCTGCGTACCAATATGATTCTGGGCTGCGCCATTACCGAATCGACCGGTATTTACTCGCTGGTCATCTCTTTGCTGCTGCTGTTCGTGTTCTGATTCTGACTGACGTGAAAGGAGGGACGGCCCATGACCGGCTTTGAGAGCTTTGTCGGGGTCAATCCGTGGACCGCGCTGTTTACCTTCTGCAACATGCTCATTACCTTTGGCGTTCTGAAACATTTTCTGTTCGTTCCCATAAAGAAGATGATCGACGAAAGGCAGAAGGAGATCGACAACATGTATGCCGAGGCCGATGCGGCCAAACAGAACGCTTCCGCGATGGAAGCCGAGTACCGGCGCCATTTGGAGGATCTCGAGGGCGAGCGGGACGAGATGATGCGCGAGGCAGCGGCCCGCGCCCGCAGGCAGGAAGAGTTGATCGTGGCGGACGCGCGCCGTCAGGCGGACGCTATCCGCGCGGCGGGCCAGGCCAGGTTGGCCCAGGAACGCAAGAAGGCCGTGAACGAATTAAAGAATGAGTTGGGCGGCATGGCGGTGGAACTGGCGGGTAAAGTCGTGGAACGAGAGCTGAATGAAGAGGATAACAAGCGGCTTATCGACGAGTTTATCCAAAATGTAGGAGAAGCCTCATGACCCCCGCCGCGAAGCGTTGGGGCGACAGCCTGTACGAGCTGGCTAGGACAGAAGGCTTAGAGGAACGCATCCTGGGAGAGCTGGATATGGCGGCGGCTTGCATCGCCGACGAACCGGACTACCTGCGGCTGCTTTCCACAATCGCGGTGCCGAAAAAAGAGCGCTGCGCATTGCTGCAAAAAGCTTTTGAGGGCGCGCATCCGTATGTCATCAATTTCTTGTCTTTATTGTGTGAAAACGGTTTTCTGGCAGAGCTTTCCGGTTGTATCCGGGCCTACCGGGATCTGTACAATCTGGATCACGGCATCGCCGAGGCGACGGTGACAAGCGCTCTTCCCCTTTCCGACGACGAGCGGGAAAGGCTCGTCCGGAAGCTTGCGGCCATGACGGGTAAGACCGTCGTGCTGAATGAAAAGACCGATCCCGCCGTGTTGGGCGGGCTGCGCGTGACAATAGGGGGGAAGCGTTTGGACGGCACCGTGCGCCGCCGTCTGGACAAGCTGCGTGAAGACATGCAGAACGAAATCATTTAATGTATTAAAACGAAGAAATGCGGGGTGAAACGAATCGTGGAACTGAAACCCGAACAAATTTCTCGCATCATCCGTTCCCAGATCAAATATTATCATAACGCCATCGAGCAGACCGAGACCGGTTTCGTCACGATGGTAGGAGACGGGATCGCCCGCGCCGCGGGGCTCGAACACGTCATGGCTGGAGAACTGGTGCAGTTTGAGAATGGCGCGTATGGTATGGCGCAAAATCTGGAGGAAAACAGTGTCTCCATCGTATTGTTGGGAGAAGAAAACAGCATCGCGGAGGGCAGCACCGTCCGCCGCACGGGCCGGGTGGTTTCCGTACCCGTGGGCGAGGGGATGATCGGCCGGGTGGTCAACGCGCTGGGCCAGCCCATCGACGGCAAAGGCCCCATCGACGCCGCCGAATACCGCCCGATTGAGGCTCCCGCGGCGGGTATCGTAGACCGGCAGCCTGTCAAGCAGCCCTTACAGACCGGGATCAAGGCCATCGACTCCATGATTCCCATCGGGCGCGGACAGCGTGAGCTGATCATCGGAGACCGGCAGACGGGCAAAACGACCATCGCGGTGGATACCATTCTAAACCAGAAGGGACAGGATGTGATCTGTATCTATGTGGCCATCGGACAGAAACGTTCGACGGTCGCCTCGTTGGTGGAGACCCTGGAACAGGGCGGAGCCATGGCCTATACCACCGTGGTATGCGCCACGGCCTCCGAATTGGCGCCGCTGCAATATGTGGCTCCTTACGCGGGCTGCGCCATGGGCGAATATTTTATGTATAAGGGTAAGCACGTGCTGATCGTCTACGACGATTTGTCCAAGCACGCGGTGGCCTACCGCGCCCTTTCTCTGCTCATTCGCCGTCCGCCGGGACGAGAAGCCTATCCCGGAGACGTCTTTTATCTGCACAGCCGCCTGCTGGAACGGGCCGCTAAGCTGAGCGACGAGTTGGGAGGCGGATCCATGACCGCGCTGCCCATCATCGAAACCCAGGCGGGAGACGTGGCGGCATACATTCCCACCAACGTGATTTCCATCACGGACGGGCAGATCTTTTTGGAGACGGAGCTGTTCCATGCCGGCATTCGTCCGGCCGTGAACCCGGGCATCTCCGTATCCCGTGTGGGAGGCAATGCCCAGATCAAGGCGATGAAAAAGGTTTCCGGTACGCTGAAGCTGGTTTACTCCCAGTATCGGGAGCTGCAGGGGTTCGCCCAGTTTGGTTCGGACCTGGACGCGGATACCAAGGCGCGTCTGGCCCAGGGGGAACGCATCGTGGAGGTGCTGAAGCAGGGGAGCGGCTGTCCCGTTCCCGTGGAGAAGCAGGTGGCGATCCTGTACGCGACGGTGCAGGGCTATTTGCAGGATATTCCGGTGGTCGCTCTGGCCCGTTACGAGGAGGAGCTGTACCGGTATCTGGACGAGAACACAGACGCCGTCGGCGTGATGGAAGCCATCCGCGTAAGCGGCGATCTGAAACCGGAGAACGAAGAAGGGCTTAAGGCTGTGCTGAGTGCGTTTGGCGAAAAATTCCGGGGATAAAAGGTGGTGAGGCCGATGGCCAACTCAATGAAGAAGATCAAACTGCGCATGAAGAGCGTGCAGAATACGATGCAGATCACGAAGGCCATGGAATTGGTGGCCTCCGGTAAGCTGCGCCGCGCCCGGGAGAGGGTGGAACATAGTCGTCCCTACTTTGAGACATTGTATGAGACGCTGTTTTCCATCGCCTCGGAGGACGATGAGTTTGCCAGCCCGTATCTGGAGAGGCGTGAACGAAGAAAACGACTGTATATCGTCATCGCGGGGGATCGAGGATTGGCCGGCGGCTATAACGCGAACCTGCTGCGGGCCGTAGAGGCCGATATTTCCGGCAGCGAATACTGCATACTGCCCATCGGCCGTAAAGCCGTGGAATATTTCATGAGGCATGGGGACGATATCGTCAGTACGGATTTTGTCCAGGCGGGGGATCTTTCGGTCAGCGACTGCTTCGAGGTTTCCCGGTTTGCCTGTCAGGGTTTTCTGCGGGGGGATTTCGACGAGATCCGTATCGCCTTCACCAGATTCGTCTCTATGCTGGCCCAGACGCCCGTTCTGTTGCCGGTGCTGCCCTTTGACGCGCCGGATAAAGGCCCGGGAAAAACTCGTAAAAGCCTTATGCTGTACGAACCCGACCGCAGGACGGTCTTCGACGCCATCATCCCTGAGTATCTGGCCGGGGTGGTTTACGGCTCGTTATGCGAAAGTACCGCCGCGGAGCACGCCGCCCGGCGTATGGCGATGGAATCCGCCACCGATAACGCGAGCGAACTGATGGAACATTTGAATCTGTATTATAACCGCGCCCGCCAAGCGGCTATCACGCGGGAAATCACCGAGATTGTGGCCGGCGCCGACGTCGAAGCCTGATAGGATGGTTTTGGCAAAGGCCGCGGTCGCCAAAGGAGTGTATGTGAATGTCGGAAAAGCACATTGGTAAGGTTGTGCAGGTCATGGGGCCTGTGCTGGATATCCGCTTTCCCGAGGGAGAGCTGCCCGATCTGCTGAACGCGGTCGAGCTGAAAAACCACGATCAGAGGGTGATCGTGGAGGTCGCGCAGCATATCGGGGATAACGTGGCGCGCTGTATCGCCATGTCTGCCACCGACGGCCTGGTGCGCGGCGCCGAGGCCGTCGATACCGGAGGGCCCATTACGGTGCCGGTGGGGGATGAATGCCTGGGGCGCGTGTTCAATCTGCTGGGAGAGCCCATCGATCGTGGGCCCGCGCCCGAGAATGTGGAACGTTGGCCCATCCATCGCCCGGCCCCCGTCTTTGACGAGCAGCAGCCCGCCACGGAGATCCTGGAGACCGGCATCAAGGTCGTCGATCTGATCTGTCCTTATGTAAAGGGAGGCAAGATCGGTCTGTTCGGCGGCGCGGGCGTCGGCAAGACGGTTCTGATTCAGGAATTGATTTACAATATCGCCACCGCCCACAACGGGTATTCCGTGTTCACCGGCGTCGGCGAACGAACCCGAGAGGGCAACGACCTGTATGGGGAGATGAGAGAAAGCGGCGTTTTGGATAAGACGGCCCTGGTCTACGGCCAGATGAACGAACCGCCCGGAGCGCGTATGCGCGTGGGACTTTCCGGCCTGACGATGGCGGAATATTTCCGGGATGTGAAGCATCAGGACGTACTTTTGTTTATCGATAATATCTTTCGGTTTACCCAGGCGGGATCGGAGGTTTCCGCCCTGCTGGGACGCATGCCCTCCGCCGTGGGGTATCAGCCCACCCTGGCTACCGAGATGGGCGCGCTGCAGGAGCGCATCACCTCCACGCGGGACGGCTCCATCACCTCGGTACAGGCCGTCTATGTGCCCGCGGATGATCTGACCGACCCTGCCCCCGCGACGACCTTCACCCATCTGGACGCCACCACCGTGCTGAGCCGAGACATCGCCTCCCGGGGCATCTATCCCGCGGTGGATTCGCTGGACTCTACCTCCCGCATCCTTTCGCCGGGAGTCCTGGGGCAGGAGCATTATGATGTGGCCCGGGCCGTACAGCAGGTTTTGCAGCGTTATAACGATTTGCAGGACATCATCGCCATCATGGGAATGGACGAGTTGTCCGAGGAGGATAAGCTGACCGTGAACCGCGCCCGTAAGATGCAGCGTTTCTTATCCCAGTCCTTCCATGTAGCCGAGCAGTTTACGGGAATGCCGGGGCAGTATGTGCCCCTCTCGGAGACGATCAGGGGATTCAAGATGATCCTGGGGGGCGAGTGCGACGCCATTGCCGAAAGCTGTTTCCTTTTCGCGGGAACCATCGACGACGTGTTTGCCAAGCATAAGGCCAATGCCTGATAAGGGGTTTTTATGGAAAATTTTCGTTTAAGAATCGTAACGCCGGACGGGCTGATTTTCGAGGGGGAGGTCACCTCCCTATCCTGTCGCACGATCGAAGGACAGGTGCAGCTTTTGGCCCGTCATATCGACTATTGTACCGCCCTCGGCATGGGAGAGGCGCGTATTACGCTGCCTGACGGCAGTACGCGCCGCGCCGCCTGCATGGGCGGTATGGTCAGCATGATGGGCGGGGAGTGCCGCCTGATGGCAATCACTTTCGAGTGGGCCGAGCAGATCGATCATGCCCGCGCCGAGGCGTCCAAGAAGCGGGCCGAGGAGATCCTTGCCCGGAAGAATCTAACCGAGCGGGAATATAAGCTGGCTCAGGCCAGGCTCCGTCGAGCGCTGGTGCGCACGGGAATACGCTAGGCCGTAAAGAAGCCGGGAATGTCGTCATCGCATTAAAAAAGCTCCGAAGCCATGAAAGGCTCGGAGCTTTTTTAGGATGCAGTTAGTGGGACTCGAACCCACAAGTCGCTAAAATGGACACTAGATCCTTAGTCTAGCGCGTATACCAATTCCGCCATAACTGCAGATCCAACTTGGAACGCTCTCTATCCTATCATAGAAATCCTTAAATGTCAATAGTTTTCTTGTGATTTCTTAAATGCTGTTGCCTTTGAGAATGAATGGCTTACAGCCGGATTCCCCATCAAAGGCAGAAGTTTTTTGATCCCCGCAGAGAAAGACCGGATCAGAAATAACCCATGCGATATGGCTATAAATGCGCCTTGTATTGGGTAGGATAGAAAATAGGCACAAATATAAAACGCAGAAATTGCGTATTTGATCCAAGCAGAACACGCAAAAATTGCGTATTGTATTGCGTTTTTCGAAAAGTTGTGCTATACTATTTGTGGGTGATAAATATGACGTTGAAAGAACTGCGAAAGCAGAAAAAAATAACTCAGGTGGAATGTGCCAAATTCCTTGGCATCCCAATCCGAACTTATCAAAACTACGAAACCGATCCAACTAAGGAAAATTCTATGAAGTATGCCTTTATGATGCAGAAGCTGAAAACTTATGGTTTCGTTGATGAAAGTCATGGTATTTTGACCCAGAAACAAATTGCGGACACCTGTTCTGCCATTTTCCCGGCTTATGATGTGGAATATTGCTATCTCTTTGGATCCTACGCAAAGGGCAAAGCAACGGAGACCAGCGATGTGGATTTACTGATCGCTACATCCCTTTCCGGTATGCGCTTCTATGATTTGGTTGAATCGCTGCGAGAGGCGCTTGCAAAAAAAGTGGATGTCTTAAACAGGGAGCAGTTGAATAATAACCCGGAATTGATCAATGAGATATTAAGGGACGGAGTGAAAATTTATGGATAACAAAAAGACTGACCAATACTACATTAAGAAAATCGTAACGGATCTACAGTTCATACTGAAGCATACCGAGGGCTTGACCCGGGAGAAGTTAAAAGGTCTTGAGGAGTAAATGATGCGGTACTATGTTGTAGCGGATGTGCATGGCTTCTTTGGGGCTATGAAATTGGCCTTGGAGAAACAAGGCTTCTTTGAGGATACCGAGCCTCACAAACTGATAATCTGCGGCGACCTTTTCGACAGGGGTGCGGGGGCGCGGGAGCTGCAGGAATTTATTTTGGATCTTATGGAGAAAGATCAGATCATTCTGATCCGAGGCAACCATGAAGATTTGGCCCTGCAGCTTTTGCATGGATGGCCCCGGGGCAGTTATCGTCAATCCCACCATCATTCCAACGGCACCATTGATTCGGTACTCCAACTGACAGGGAAATCACCGGAAGATTTGCTGAACAATCCGGAGCTCGTCGGCAGGGCATTCTTGCAGATACCCTACATACAGAAAATCATTCCGGCCATGGTTGACTATTACGAAACCGACGCTTATATTTTCACACACGGTTGGATTCCCTGTACGAAGATAGAATTCACTCCGTTTAAGAGTGAGTATGTTGTGGATCCGGATTGGCGTGAGGCCGATGAAAAGCTCTGGGATGCCGCCAGATGGATCAATGGCATGGAAGCCGCGCGCAACGGCGGTACCGTGGCAGATAAGACGATTGTCTGCGGCCATTGGCATTGCTCTTTCGGTCATGCCAATTATGAATATGACGGCGGGGAGTTTGACAATCACCCCAATTTCACCCCTTACCGCGGCGAAGGGATTATCGCCCTGGATGCCTGCACGGTGAAGTCCGGCTTTGTAAATTGCATCATAGTTGAGGATACGGACGAAGGCGGCGCTATGATAGACACAGAAAGGCGGGGATAAGATGAGAGTGGTCGATATGCACTGCGACACACTGAGCGTATTATTACGAAGGGAGAGGGAAGGGCAGGAAGTATCCCTGCGGCAGAATGACTGCATGGTCAGCTTGGAGAAGATGCGGCGGGGAGACTATGGCTTGCAGACCTTCGCGGCGTTTATCTATGCCCCGGAAGCGGAGAATCCGCTAGAAGAAGCCCTCTCCCAGATCGACCTGTTTGAGCGGCAGATGGAGGAAAACGAGGACTGGATCCGTCCCGTAAGGTCCTATCGGGAGATAGAGGAGACTTGGGATCAGGGGCTCATGTGCGCGCTGCTTTCGGTGGAAGAGGGCGGGGCCTGTAAGGGGAACCCGGCCTTTTTGCGCACACTGTATCGCCTGGGGGTGCGGATGATGACCCTCACCTGGAATTTCGAGAACGAACTGGCCTACCCGAATCAGAGCAGGAGGGAGCATCCCCACGGCGTTGTGCCGGAGGAGGCGCGGGGCCTGAAGGAAAAAGGGATCGAGATCATAGAGGAGATGGAAAGGATCGGCATGATCGTGGACGTGTCCCACTTATCGGATAAAGGGTTTTGGGAGGTGTACGAACACGCGAAGAAGCCTTTTATCGCCAGCCATTCCAACGCGAGGAGCGTTTGCCCTCATCCCAGAAACCTGACCGACGAGATGATCCGGGCGCTGGCGGAGCGGGGAGGGGTCGCGGGTCTCAATTACTGCGCCGCTTTTTTGGATAGCGACGGTACGGGCACCCATGCCGGTCGGCTGGAGGAGATGTCCGCTCACGTCCGACATCTGATAAAGGTGGGGGGAGAGGATCTCGTGGGCCTCGGCTCCGACTATGACGGCATCAGCAAGACACCGGATATGGGCGGCTGCGACGGCATTCAAAAATTGGCGGCAAGACTCCATAAGGACGGTCTTACCGCCGGACAGATCGAAAAGGTTTTTTACGGGAACGTGCTTCGGGTCTTTCGGGAGCTTTTGTAGTTATTTGGTGCCGAAGAGGCGGTCGCCCGCGTCGCCCAGGCCGGGGGTGATATATCCCTGTTCATTCAGCGCGGGGTCGCAGCCTACGCAGTATACCCGGATATCCGGATGCGCGGCTTCCAGCGCCCGGATGCCAGGTTCCGCCACGACGAGGCTCATGACTTTGATGTCTCGGATTCCCTCTTCTTTCAGCATCGAGATCGCCGCGATCAGAGAACCGCCGGTGGCGATCATCGGTTCGGTCACGATGACCGTGCGCTTGTCCGCATCTTTGGGAAGCTTAAAGTAGTATTTTACCGGTTCCAGGGTTTCCTCGTTGCGATAGAGGCCGATGTGCCCGACTTTGGCGCTGGGGATGACGTCGAGAACGCCGTCCACCATGCCGAGACCCGCGCGGAGGATGGGAACGATGGCGACCTTCTTGCCCGCAAGGACCATGGATGTGGTTTTGCACAGGGGCGTCTCGATCTCCGTCGGGACGAGAGGAAAGTCTCTGGTGATCTCATAGGTCATGAGCATGGCGATTTCCCGGGTGATCTCTCGAAAATCCCGGGAACCGGTTTCTTTCTTGCGCAGCCAGGTCAGCTTATGCTGTAAAAGGGGGTGATCTAAGACTTGTAAAATGGACATGGGGATACCTCCTGATTCATTTTCCCCATCATACTCTCTTTATAAGCCCCTGTCAAGGACGAAAACGAGGGGGAATCTCCCACAAAAATCCCTTGTCTTTTTGCAGCGCGCGAAAGATCTGGGCGGCGCAGGCGAGGACGGGGATGGAAAAGAGCATCCCCCAGACGCCCCAGAGGATCCCCAGGGTGCTGACTCCCAGAAGGATCCAGAAGGGAGAGAGGCCGAAGGGGGCTCCCAGGCGCGGGGTCAGGTACAGATTATCCAGAAATTGAGCCCCCAGGGAGACGGCGAGGACAAGAAGCATCTGGGGAAACCCGTGAAGGAGGGCTAAGAGCAGGCAGAGCCCCGTCCCCAGAAGAGGCCCCGCCAGGGGGATCAGGTTGGTCAGGCCGATGATGACGCCGTAAAGCAGTGGGGAAGGAAGGGCTATGCGCAGGAGCAAAGACAGGATAAAGAGACAGAGACTGACCAGGAGGGACAGCAGCAGGCTGATCCTGAGCCTCCCCCGCAGATAAGAGGAAAAACATTGATCCAGAATATCCATGAAGTTCAAAAGCGGCGCGGCCGCTTTTTTCGGGAGAAGCAGGAGATAACGGGAGAGGCTCAGGCAGAGATCCTTGGAACCTTTGAGGGCGTAATAGGCGATACAGAAAGCCATGAACAGGTTGCCGATCCATTGCACGACGGAGGCGGACTGACGCAGCAGAGGGGCGAGAAAGCTTCCCAAGATCTGAGGGAGCCGCTTCAGCCATTCTTCAAGAGGGAGATAGGCGGAGAGTCTTTGTAAAAGCGGATGCTGTAAAAGCGAGGTCCAGTCCGCGCCCAGGAGGCGGGAGAGGGCCTCCGACAGCCGGGGAAGCAGCAGAAACAAAAAGAGCAGAAGAATGCCAACTAAAGAAAGAAAAATTAAAAGTATACAAATTGGGCGGGGAAGGGAAGAAACCTCTTGTAGGTTATTGACGAAGGGCTGAAGAAGGTATATAATACAGATAGTCATTGCAAGCGGACTCAGCGCGCCAAGCAGCCAGGATGCGGATCCGGTGCCCAACAGGATACAGAGAGTCCATAGGGACAGGTACACGATGCCGGATTTAAGAAGCTGCATGAGGGGTCACTCCTTTGCGGGTGGGTTTGTATGCAAATAATCTAGGAGGGTGATTCCAATGGACAGGTATTTGCAGGAAGAATTTAAGCAGTCAATGAAGATTCGTCTGAACTTCAACAACATGATGGAGAAGTTCGTGGGCGAGCAGGGCCTTAGCGAGGCGGATCTGGAGAAGCTTGACGGCAAGATCGGCGCCATGGAGAAAGCCATGGTGGAAAAGCGGAAGAACGGCGGGATGGATTGGAGAGACCTGCCCTATAATCAGGACGAGGTGGTGGAGGATATCATCGCCTACGCCCAGTCCGTGAAGGACGAGTTCGACGCTTTTGTGGTGCTGGGTATCGGCGGCAGCGCCCTGGGC
Source organism: uncultured Clostridia bacterium (assembly GCA_944376225.1). Lineage (GTDB taxonomy): Bacteria > Bacillota > Clostridia > Lachnospirales > Bianqueaceae > Faecimorpha. The sequence goes on from CALWBZ010000056.1 coordinate 15,065, forward strand.
CCCATCGCCTTGCAGCAGGCGGTCAACCATCCCTTCTATAACGAGCTTCCCAGGGAGAAGCGGGGCGGCTGGCCCAAGTTTTACGTGGCGGACAATGTGGATCCGGAACGCCTGATCTATCTGTTTGACATCATCGACCCGGCTAAGAGTCTGTTTAACGTGGTTTCCAAGTCCGGCGGCACCTCCGAGACCATGAGCCAGTTCATGATCATCAAGGAGATGCTGGAGGAGAAGCTCGGCAAGGAAGAGGCGGCAAAGCATATCGTGTGTACCACCGACGCTGTCAAGGGCAATCTTCGTCCGATCTGCGAGCAGGAGGGCTATAAGAGCTTTATCATACCCGCGGGCGTGGGCGGCCGTTTCTCGGAGCTGACGCCGGTAGGCCTTTTGCCGGCAGCCATGACGGGAATCGATATCAAGGAGCTTCTGGCGGGCGCGGCCTATATGGACACCCTGTGCCAGGAGGAAGATACCTACCGCAACATCGGTTATATGTACGGCATCCTGAGTTACGCCGCCATGGAGAAAGGCAAGAACATTCAGGTCATGATGCCCTATGCCGATTCTTTGAAGTACATGTCTGACTGGTTTGCCCAGCTGTGGGCGGAGTCCTTGGGGAAGAAGTTCGACCTGGAGGGCAATGTGGTTCACGTAGGACAGACGCCGGTCAAGTCCTTGGGCGTGACGGATCAGCACTCCCAGGTACAATTATATGCGGAAGGCCCGTTCGATAAGATGATCGTTTTCCTGGGCGTGGATCGTTATAAAGAGACGATCACGATTCCCAAGACCTATCAGGACGTGCCCTCCCTCGGCTTTTTGGGCGGGGCCACTCAGAATCAGCTGATCCAGACGGAGCAGATGGCGACGGAGTATGCTCTTTTGAAAGCCGGAAAGATGAACATGACCCTCACGCTGCCGGAGGTGAACGCCTTCACCATCGGAGAGCTGATGTATCTGTTCGAGGTGGCCACGGCGGTAGGCGGAGAGCTCCTGCACATTAACGCCTTCGACCAGCCCGGCGTAGAAGGCGGCAAGAACGCCACTTACGCCATGTTCGGAAGACCCGGATACGAGAAGGTCAAGGAGGAGCTTGACAGCCGTCCTCAGCCGGAAGCTAAGTACATGATCTAAAAATAAGCCGGCGGTTCCCTAAGCCGCCGGCTATTTCTATGCGAGGAAGATCGATGCGAGCAGAAAAAGAACATTGGCGGATCCGTCCCCTCCGAGAGGAAGACGCGGAGCTGCTGTTGGGATGGCTCACGGATCCCAGGCTCCTGGAATTCTACGAGGGCAGGGACGCGGCCGCCACCCCGGAATGGATCCGACGTCATTTCTATGAGGAAGAGGAGCCGGGGCTGGAGCGGAATATCCTGGAATACCAAGAAACGCCCATCGGATACATGCAATGCTACCCGGCGGACCCGGAGGAGTACGGGTATGAAGGGGACGAAGAGACCGTCTATGCCATGGATCAATGGATCGCGCCGGAATACTGGAATCAGGGGCACGGGCGGAACCTCGTCGGTCTCGCTCTGAACACTCTGGTCGGCGAGCGGGGGGCTCAGGTCATCCTGCTCGACCCCCACGAGGATAACCCCCGGGCTATCCGCTGCTATGAGCGCTGCGGTTTTAGGAAGGTGAAGCGGCTGCCCGCCCACGAATGGCATGAGGGGCGTTATGTGGACTGCCTGCTCATGGCCTATCATCCGAACCTCTTTTCCCGGGAGATCGACGGATGGGCCTCTTGGGCACAGGTGTTTCAGGATCTTCCCGCCTTCCGGCCTTTGATGGATCGTATTCTGAACCGGGAAGGGATGAGTCCTCCAGGAGCCTATGATCTCCTGACGCCGGGAACCAACGCGGTTTTCCGGGCGGGAGACCGGGTGCTTAAGATCTTCGCTCCGCCGGAAAGCGGCCTGGATACCCGAAGGGACGAAGAGACGGAACGGCGCCTCCTGCAAACCTGGCAGGGGATCATTCCCGTTCCCAAACTCCTTGGTTGGGGAAATATCATGGATCGGTATGACTTTTGTTATCTGATCCTGGAATACGTGAGGGGAGAAGAGGCGGGGCAGGAGATCCTCTCCTGGGAGAGATCTCGTAAGCAGGCCTTTGTGAAGGAACTAAAGGACGTCTTAAGGCGGATTCACCATCCGGATCCGAGCCTATGGGAGACGGACTATATCCAAAGAGCCCTAGAAAGCCCTAGGATCCGCAGATTGCCTTCCCCCCTTCGGGAGGATTTCGTAAACAGACAGAAGGCTGCCGCCGAAAGAGGAGGCGGGGCAAGCCGGGTCCTGGTACACGGGGATCTGACGGGGGAAAACGTGATGGTGCGAGAGGACGGGAGCCTTTGCATCCTGGACTGGGCGGACGCCCTGCCCGCGGCGGAAACCTATGAGTGGCCTCCCCTGGTATTTGAACTGTTCCGGTGCGATCCGGAGCTCGTGGGATTCTTCTGCGAGGAGGATCCCCAAAGGTTTATCGTAAAACTCGTAGACGCGCTGACCCTGCACGATTTCGGAGCCGACATCCTGCTAGAATGGCAGGAGAGAGAGGATCTAGTGATCGACTCGTTAGAAGAGTTAGAAGAATGGCTAAAAAAGGAGTGTCTGTATGATTAGAATCTGGGCCAAGAAGATGAAAAGAAGCCGCATGTTGGAAGACTATGTGGCGGAGAACCGTCGGGAAGACGAGGATTTTTACACCAGGCTGGAGGATTGCATGGAGGAGATCTGTCACAGGATGGATCTAGCGAAGCCCCTTTGGCTCGATTCCAATTATGAGGAACTGAACCGGTTCCACAGGACGAGGTTTCACCAGGATCATTTTATCGAGCCGATCCCCTTCGATTATCTGGAGATCGAGATTATAGAAATGGACGATCAAAAATGACGACAAAAAAACAGCTTATGAATCAATTAGAGGCCATGGGAATCCGGCCGGGGGACACGGTGGCGATCCACACCTCTCTGCGGGCGGTGGGGCCGGTGGAAGGAAGGGCGGAAGGCTTTCTCGACGCCCTGCGAGAATATCTCTCCCAGGGCCTTCTGGTGGTGCCGACCCATACCTGGGCCAGCGTAAATCCGGAGAACCCGGTGTTTGACGTGAGGCATTCCATCCCCTGTATCGGCGTGCTGCCCCAGATCGCGGCCTTTCATCCTTCAGGAGTGCGTTCTTTGCACGCCACCCATTCGGTGGCGGTTTTCGGCAGGCGCGCCGCCGAGTATGCCGCCTACGACCGGGAATCCTGCACCCCCACCCCGGAAAAAGGCTGCTTCGGCCGCTTGTACGAGGAAAGGGCCAAGATCCTTCTGGTGGGCGTGGGCCAGGAACGGGATACCTTTCTGCATGTGTGCGAGGAGATCTTAGACGTGCCCCAGCGTCTGACGCCCCATAGCTTTTCCGTGCGGATCATCGACGAGGCGGGGCATGAGGAAACGAGGGAGATCTATAAGCATTATAATCCCGTCTGCGCTCACATTTCGGAGAACTTCGTCAAGTTCGACCCGCCCCTTTCAAAATGCGGAGCCGTGACGGAGGGAAGGCTGGGAGAGGCGGCGGTCAAGGTCTGTGACGCGGTAGCCATGCAGGATGAAGTACTGAGGCTATGGCGGCTATCCGATCGGGATCTGACCGTGGATTCCCGTCTCCTGCCGGAGAGTTGGTAGCAATGTCGTTATTTACATATCGGGTATTAATTTATACAATGAGGAGGGATGCGTGATGAAATTACTTCACGCGCTTAAGAACCTGAAAAATAATCAGGATGGATACAGCTTGGTAGAACTCATTCTTGTGATCTTTCTGATCATCATTGTGATCGCGATCATCTTCGGTATCAGAGCCTGTGCCGCCTGAACGGGACGACAACGCTTATGCGAACCGGTTCTGTCATACAGATCGTATTCTTGTGAGCCTTTTTGGCCGAACTGTTTCTGATCGCGTACAAAGATCGGAAATATATGAAAATCCCCAACCGCCTTATATGGGCGATCGTCTTGTTGGGAATTTTTTCTATACCATTTTTTCCGGAAATCAATCTGCTCCAAAGGGGAATCGGCGTCCTGGTCATTAGCGTTCCGCTCTTTCTTTGTACATTTATCCTGCCGGGAAGCTTTGGCGGCGGCGATATCAAGCTCATGGCCGCCGTCGGACTCTTCCTGGGATGGGAGCGGACGCTGTTTTCCTTTGTGGCCGCAGTGCTGGCGGCCGGCGTCTGCTGCCTTTTGATGCTGGCCTTGAAGAAGCTGACCCGCAAGTCCCAAATTCCCTTCGGGCCCTTTCTCAGCCTGGGGGCGGCGGTGGCCGCCGTCAGCCTTTGTTTTTATTAATCGTCTTCTGTTTTCTCGGGAAGGGTGATCTTCTTTACGGAAAGTCGTCCTTCTCCCTTTTTATGTTTACAACGGCAAATCTTTCTTTTGGAAGTGCAGTGCCCCGGTCACGCCGTCGATGGCGGCACATGGGCCGTTTATCTCGACCATTGACAGGGGGAGCGGGCCGGGCTACTGGCGGAAATGCGGCAAAATTTTCTTCCTGCCCTTGCGCTTTTCCACTCCACCCTTTATAATGGGACTGTCTGGAATTCTGTGCCCTTTGGGCGCTTTAGGAGGCTTGTGTTGTGGGATTGTTCGGAAAGAAAAAAACACCGGAGAAACTGCTGGCCGAGGCGCAAAAGCGGGAAACCGCTGAAACGGGGCAAACTCAGCCGAAGGAACAAATGGAACAGATTTTCAACGAGGGTGTGACGGCATACAAGGGGAAAGACTACGCAAGGGCGCTGTCCCTGTTTGAAAAGGCTGCCCAGCAGGGCAACGCCGCGGCTCAATGCAACTGCGGCCTGATGTATTACAGGGGCGAAGGCACAGCGGCAGACAAGGAGAAAGCCCTGTGCTGGTTTGAGAAATCCGCCGGACAGGGCTTTGCCGAGGCCCAATATCACTGCGGTTTGATGTATGCTAAGGGCGAGGGCGCGGCAGAGGACAGGGAAAAGGCCCTCCTATGGTATGAGAAGGCCGCCGAACAGGGCCACGCCGAAGCCCAATTCCAATGCGGCTTGCGGTACTTCTGGGGCGTCTTAGTCGGGGGTACGGAGATAGACACGGACAAGGCGTTTCTTTGGTATGAGCGTGCCGCCCGGCAGGGCCATGCCGGGGCGCAATGCCGATACGGCAGGATGTATGATAACGGCGAAGGCACGGAAACAGACAAAGCGAAGGCCCTGTATTGGTACGAGAAAGCCGCCGAACAGGGGGACGCCGAGGCCCAATACAAATGCGGCAGGATGTACTGCATGGGCGAGGGCACTGCGGAGGACAGAGCCAAAGCGAGGATGTGGCTGCAAAAGGCCGCCGAACAGAGTGGAGTCAAATGTTGGCGAAAAGAAGCGGAGAAGCTCCTGCGGGAATATTTTTAACGCTCCGGTTCAGCCTTCCGGGCACGGAGATAACTCGACGAAGCAGCTTGCCCCCTCCGATCTTTTCCGCGCCATAATCTAATAATTTCGTGATCCTTTTACGGAGAAGAGGCCAGAAGGCCTCTTTTTTTTGTGGACAACGTCCCGGAATGTGAAATAATACAAAGGGGACATGGAGAAACGACGAAAAAAGAAAGAAAATGAAAATGGATATTGACAAAAATCGACAATTGGGATAATATTTATAAAAAGGTCAAAAAAGGAGGCGGTTTATTTTGAAAGCAGCAAGGGGCCGGTGGAAGACAAGGCTTCGGAACGACTGGCAGATCTATGTGTTGTTGCTGCCGGGAGTGATCTATTTTATCGTGTTTCAGTACATTCCCCTGTATGGGATACAGATCGCGTTTCGGGATTATAAGGCGAGCATGGGGATCCTGGACAGTCCGTGGGTAGGATGGAGCAATTTTATTACCTTCTTCCAGTCTTACTATTGTGGTCGGTTGATTCTCAATACATTGCTTCTGAATCTCTACAGCCTATTGTGGAGCTTTCCCTTCCCCATCGTTCTGGCGCTGCTCTTGAACAGAATCCGCCAGGAACGGTTTAAGAAGTTCACGCAGACGGTGATCTACATCCCCCATTTCATCTCCACGGTGGTCATGGCGGGAATGTTGTACATCTTCCTGTCTCCCTCCACGGGAATGATCAATCAGATCATCACCTTCCTGGGAGGAGAATCCATTTACTTTATGGCGGAAGCCGGCTGGTTCCGCACGGTTTACATCGCCAGCGGCATCTGGCAGTCGGCGGGGTGGAACACGATCCTCTATATCGCGGCGCTGACCAGTGTGGATCAGGAAATCTACGAGGCGGCGACCCTGGATGGGGCCAGCGTGATGCAGAAGATCCGCCACATCGATCTTCCCTCGATCCTGCCCATCGCGGTCATGATGCTGATCCTAAACTGCGGCAGCATCATGGGCGGCGACACCCAGAAGGCTCTCCTGCTGCAGACGGGCTCTAACACGAACACGTCGGATATCATCGGCGTCTATGTGTACAACGTGGGTCTAGGACAGGCGAAGTATTCCTATACGGCGGCCATCGGTCTCTTCCAGAACCTGATCGGCTTTGTCATGATCCTCACGGTGAATACCCTGGCCAAGAAGCTGGGTTCCGTGAGCATGTTCTAGGAGGCGCGGCATGAAGAGAGAAAAAACAAACGGAACGGTCCGCAACAAGATCAAGGACACGACTTCGGACCGGATCTTCTATACCGTCAACATGATCATCTGGATCATCATTCTGGTGATCGTCATCTACCCCCTATACGTGGTCGTCATCTCCTCCGTGTCCGATCCCTACGCGGTCATGCGGGGCGAGGTGCTGTTCGTCCCCGTGGATTTCTCCTGGGTAGGGTATGAGGCAATTTTTGAGTACAGCGTGCTCTGGCGGTCGTATCTGAATTCTATTATCTACACCCTGGCAGGCACGCTCCTGTCGGTCATGGTGACCCTGACCATGGCCTACGGCCTTTCCCGCAGGTTCATGGGGAAGGGAATCTTTAATTTCCTGGTAGTCTTTACTATGTTCTTCAGCGGCGGGCTGATCCCCACGTTTCTCTGGATGCGAGATCTGGGCCTCTACAACAGCCCTTGGATCATGATCCTCATGGGCATGGTGTCCGTGTGGAACCTGATGGTGGCCAGAACCTATATCCAGACCTCGATCCCTAACGAGCTGTACGAGGCGGCCTCCATCGACGGGGCGAGCCATTTTCAGTATTTCTTTAAGGTGGTTCTGCCGCTGAGCGCCACCATCGTCGCGGTTCTCAGCGTATACTACGGCGTGAGCAAGTGGAACGATTATTATACGGGACTGGTGTATATGTCGGATCAGAAGATCCTGCCCCTGCAGACCGTGCTGAGGCAAATCCTGGCGACGCTCAACTACAACGCCTCGGACTTCGCGGAGATGTTCGACGACATGCAGAATCAGCAGGAGAAGATCCGCATCGCCAATGTGGTGAAGTATTGCGCGATCATCGTGTCCACGGTCCCCGCGGTCATCCTCTATCTGTTCATGCAAAAATATTTTGTCAAGGGCGTCATGATCGGTTCCGT
>CALWBZ010000057.1 GCA_944376225.1 uncultured Clostridia bacterium
TATGTCGGGATCTTGATGCCTAAGTATATCGTTTCCGGATTGCTAGAGAAAGAGGATGCAGGATATTGGGGGATGGTTTTTGCCGTTTTTGGGGGCGTGAGTATAGGCGTGGGAGGGGTTTGCGCACTCAGCACCCGTGCTTTCAAGGGACATATTAACGCGGCGAGAAACGGATGCTTCGGCAAACTATTGACGGAAAAGATGCAGAGGATTCAATACATGCAGTTGGAACAGCCCTCTGTTCAGGAGCTTTGTTTTCGGGCCAACTTTCTGTTTTGGAGTGAGACAAGCGGTATGGCAGGGGTGTTCAACGGTCTGAAACAACTGTTTACGGGGATACTTTCCCTTTCTGGCATGATCGTGATTCTTTTTGGCCTCAGTCCTTATTTGCCCGGAATCCTAATTCTTCTGTTGATTCTAAATGTACACCTGCTTGCGAAGGCTAGATGGCAGGAAAACGAACGTCGGCCGGCAGAATCGAAACTCAGTCGTGAGCTCGACTATTTGTCTTCGGTGATGCATGATGTCGTAGCGGGAAAGGACATTCGTTTATATGGGATGGCGGGCTATCTGATACAATGGTATCGTCGAACGGCGGAGAAACGCCGTTCTCTACGGAAGGAAATACGAGGGCACTATACGAAAGCACAATTATGCGGAATTGTTTTGGCGGTGCTGCGCGATGTATTTCTTTATGGATACCTGATAAATGAAATCGTGAACGGACAGCTGGCGGCCGATCAGTTTCTCTTATATGTCGGGAGCGCCGGCTCGTTTACGCTGACCTTTGGCGCGATGATCGAAAGCTTTCTTAACATTCGCCAGTTCCTTGGACAGGCCGAGGATTTTCAAAAGGTGATGAAGCTGCCGGAGGAGTCTCCGGAAAATCTGTCGGATATGAAGGCTGGCTTTTCTCGGCTGTCGATGAAAGACGTGCGTTTTGCCTATCCGAATGGCTTTGAGCTAAAAATAGAGGACCTTTCTATTCACAGCGGGGAGCACATCGCCCTTGTCGGCCCCAACGGAAGCGGAAAAACGACGTTGGTGAAGCTGATTTTAGGGCTTTATCATTCCCAGGAGGGAGAGGTAAACGTCTTGTTGAAGGATGGCAGTTTTTTATCCGGCAGCCGGTTTGGTTTATTTTCTTCGGTCATGCAAAAGATCTATCAATATGCCATGACAGTGGAAGAAAATATATCTTTCCATGAGTACGACGCCATCGATATACAGAAAATGGAACACGCCCTAAAAGGGGCCCAGTTTGAAACGGATGTTAGGAACATGCCCAAAGGCGGACGAACGATGTTGCGCAAGGATTTTGATCCCGCGGGCATCAATCTCTCTGGAGGACAGCTGCAAAAATTGGCTCTTGCGCGCGCGTTGTATAAAGACGCCCCGATTATGGTGCTGGACGAGCCCAGCGCCTCGCTGGATCCTTTGGCCGAGCAGCAATTATACGAGGCGTTCTCGCGATTATTTGAGAATAAAACCTGTGTTTATGTCTCCCATCGGCTGAGCAGCGTTCATTTCTGCAGCCGAATTTTAGTGATGGAAGCCGGGCGGATTATCGCGTCGGGTACCCATGAGGAATTGATGAAGAGATGTTCCCTTTATGCGAGGATGTATGAGGCTCAAAGCCGGCCCTATAAGGACGCGGGGGAGGAACAGGAATGAAAATGAAGAAGAAAACAGATCAAAAAATCTTTCGAGCCATTCTTTCCCGGGTGATACATATCAGTCCCCGATTTTGCGCGGCAAGCCTCCTCTTGGCATTGCTTTTTGTCGCGGAAAAACTATCGGGCCTCCTTTTTCCGACGCTTTTACTGGAGGAAATGACTGGCGCTCTTAGGATGGACCGGATCCTTTTATGGGGATGCTTGTGTATCTTGGCTCCCGCGTTTTTCTCCGCGGTAAGCGCTCTGCTTTCGGCGGCTTTGGAGAATCTGGCCGGGTATGTGGAAGACGAGCTGGAGGCCTCCATCGACAGCGTTAATATGCAGGTGAGTTATGAAGATTTTGACGCTCCCGAGATTCATGCGGCTTTCCAGGAGATTAAGGACGGACAGAATATGGTGGGCCCGGTTACGGGAGTGCTCCGGAGTCACGGCTTGTCCATCACACGGCATGTTCTCACTCTGGTGCTCTATTTTCCGCTGATGATGAGCCTTATCGCCACCGATACCGCTTCAAGTCTTGGCGGTCAAGGAGCGGCATGGATATGTCAAAACACGCCTTTGTTTCTTTTATTCATCGTGTCCTTGTGCGCGGTTACGGTGGCGCTGCGCTACCATTTACAGAAAAAGGCTTTTCATTTGGTGGAGAAATTTTCCAGAGTGGAGAGGGAATATCAGTATTATGTCGATATCCGCGCGGACTATGAAAATGGGGCGGATATCCGCCTCAATGGCTTGGGAGCCATGATTGGCCGACGGATGGAGCAATATAATCGGGAGGAGCGGCGCATGCATCTGTCCGTGAATGGATTTCAGGGGAGAGCAGATCTGCTGTTGTGCGTATTTAAGGGGATCCAGACGCTTGCGATTTATGGGTTTATTTTGGGTAAGGCATTGCTTGGAGCCCTCAGTATCGGCGGTTTTTATTTATATGCCAATGCCCTCTCTCAGGCGCTGGAGGCCATATCGGAGATCCTTCGAGAATACGGAGAACTCAGAAGCGCGGGGAAATACTATAAAGGATATTTGAAGCTATGGGCAAGGGAATCCGCTCAAGAAGAGAAAGAGCAGGAGGAACTTTCCGGCCAATGCGGCGAGATCGTTTTTCGCGATGTCTCTTTCCGGTATCCGGGGACGGAAAAATGGATTCTTAAGAAAATCAATTTGACTGTCAAACCGGGAGAGAAACTGGCGATAGTAGGCAGGAACGGGGCGGGAAAAACGACGCTCATTAAAGTTCTGATGGGGTTATATCCCCTGGAGTCCGGGCAGATTTACATCGATGGACGGGATGTCCACGCGCTGAGCAGTCGGGAACGCTTTGCCGCGTTCAGTACGGTCTTTCAGGATTATCGACTGCTGGCGGCGTCTTTAATGGACAATGTAACGGCTTTCGCGAAAGATCCCGATAAGAGCCGCGTCTTGAAGGCTCTTGAGAACGCCGGGTTTTGCGTAAAGACGGAAGAAGAGTTATCCAAGCAGGTCTCACGACATCTGTCTAAGGAGGGAATACTCTTTTCCGGCGGCGAGGAGCAGAAGATCGCGATCGCCAGGGCTCTATATAAAGACGCGCCATATTACATCATGGATGAACCCTCGGCCGCCTTAGATCCCATCGCCGAAAGAGAAATCAACGAGCGGATGATGGAAGCGACAAAAGGACATACTCTTCTCGTCATTTCCCATCGCTTGTCCACCTGTTCCATGGTTGATCGAGTGATCGTATTGGAAGACGGGCATCTAATAGAAGAAGGTACGCACCAGGAATTATTAAAGCATCAAGGCCTGTACGCGCGGATGTGGCAGGCCCAGGCCCGTCATTATGAGTAACTTTCTTCGTTCTACCCTCGACGATATCCTCCTTTTGTGGTATACTAACTAAAGTTACGCATTCACAAGAGGAGGAGTTTTTATGGGGGAACAGGGCGGAGAGAAGAGATCTGCTAAGCATATCTGTATGGGGCTGTTGGCCCATGTGGACGCGGGGAAGACTACTTTGTCCGAGGGAATGCTGTATGTAAGCGGCAGACTTAGGAAGCTGGGCCGGGTGGATCATCGGGACGCTTTTTTGGATACGGACGAGCAGGAGAAGGAACGGGGCATCACGATCTTCTCTAAGCAGGCGATCCTTCCGCTGCCATCCATGGAGCTGACTCTGCTCGATACGCCGGGGCACGTGGATTTTTCCAGCGAAATGGAGCGAACGCTTCAGGTATTGGATTACGCGGTGTTGGTGATCAGCGGAACGGACGGCGTGCGGAGCCATACCCGTACGTTGTGGAAACTATTGGAAAAGTATGAAATCCCCGTATTTCTTTTTGTGAATAAGATGGATCTGGCGGGCGCCGATCGGGGCGCGCTTCTTTTGGAGCTGCAAAGCCGCCTCGATGCCGCGTGTATCGGGATGGAAGCCTTGACGCGGGAAAACATGGAAGAAATCGCCATGTGTGACGAGGTGGTGTTGTCCCACTATCTGGAGACCGGAGAGATCCCGGAGGCGGAGATCCGAAGGCTTGTTCGTCAGCGAAAACTGTTTCCCTGTTATTTCGGTTCCGCGCTGAAATTGGAGGGCGTCGAGGAGCTTTTGCAGGGAATCGAGCGTTACAGCGAGCCTGTGCAATATCCGGAAAAATTCGGGGCGAAAGTCTATAAGATCGCGAGGGATCCCCAGGGAACCCGCCTGACCTATATGAAGATCACGGGCGGAAAATTGAAGGTCAAGACGGCGCTCACGCTGGAAGAAAAGGCGGATCAGATCCGCGTCTATTCGGGGAGTAAATATCAATTGACGGATGAAGCCCTGGCGGGCATGGTATGCGTGGTCACAGGACTTAGCGGAACCTATCCGGGACAGGGATTAGGAGAAGAAGAAGATTCCGCGGCGCCGCTCTTAGAAAGCTTCCTGACTTATCAGGTGATGCTGCCCCGGGAGATCGAGCCCTTTCAGGCCCTCCAGAAGTTAAGATTATTAGAAGAAGAGGATCCTCAGCTTCATATCATCTGGAACGAACAGTTACGGGAAGTGCATATGCAGCTCATGGGAGAAGTGCAGTTGGAGGTGCTGCAGCGGCTCATACAGGATCGGTTCGGATGGAAGGTCAGCTTTGGACCGGGCAACATCGTCTATCGGGAGACGATTCGGCAGGCGGTAGAAGGGGTGGGGCATTACGAGCCCCTGCGCCACTACGCGGAGGTGCATCTGCTGTTGGAGCCGGGAGAGGCTGGAAGCGGAATCCAGTTGGATACCGCCTGCAGCGAGGATGTACTGGCCGGAAACTGGCAGCGCCTTATTCTGTCCCATCTGGAAGAAAAGACTTTTGTGGGGGTGCTGACGGGATCGCCGATTACGGATATGAAGATTACGCTGCTGACGGGAAGAGCCCATATTAAACATACGGAAGGCGGGGATTTTCGCCAGGCGACGTACCGGGCGGTGCGTCAGGGACTGATGAAGGCGGAGAGCGTGCTTTTAGAGCCTTGGTACGATTTTCGTCTGGAAGTGCCCCAGGAACAGGTGGGCAGGGCCCTCGCGGATCTACAGAAGATGTCCGCCCGGTTCGGGGAGCCGGAGAGAGAAGGGGACAGGGCTGTGCTTCTGGGAGCGGCTCCGGTGGCATCCCTCACCGGGTATGCCTTGGAAGTCGCGGCCTACACCAGAGGATTGGGGCAGCTGGTCTGCACATGGAAAGGGTACGAGCCCTGTCATAACGCGGAAGAAGTGATCCGAGAAAAAGGGTACGACGCCGAACGGGATCTCGCCAATACGGCGGATTCGGTCTTTTGTGCTCATGGCGCGGGCTTCATCGTCAAATGGGATCAGGTGGAGGACTACATGCACCTAAACAGCGGGTGGAGGACGGAGAAAGAAGAGCAGCCCCCAAGGAGGATTTCCCAAGAAAGGAAAGAAAGACAGACGGCTTTGGATACGGCGGCCCTGGACGAGGAACTGCGGGAAATCTTCGAGAGAACCTACGGCCCGGTACAACCCCGCGCCCTCCGGCCCAGAGGGGAGGCCGGCGCGTCGGCCAAGCAGAATCAGGGAGAAGAAAAACGGGAGATCCGTCCCATGCAGGAGGTAAAAGAATATCTTCTCGTGGACGGATATAACATCCTCTATGCCTGGGAGGAACTTGAAAAGATCGCCCGGGACAACCTGGACGCGGCCAGGCAGCGCCTGATGGACATGCTGTGTAATTATCAAGGGTATAGAAAATGCGTGTGTATCCTCGTTTTCGACGCCTATAAAGTGCCGGGCGGGACGGAGAATGTGATTCGGTATCATAATATCCACGTGGTCTATACCAAAGAAGCGGAGACGGCGGACACTTATATCGAGCGGGCGGCCTATGAGTTGGGCAAAGGAAACCGGGTGCGGGTGGCGACCTCCGACGCGGCGGAACAGATGATTGTTTTGGGACATGGCGCGCTGAGAGTCAGCGCCGACGAGTTCCGAGAAGAAGTGCTTACGGTACAGCAAGAGATTCGTCAGGTCTTGCGGGACAGAAACCGCAAAGAGAAAAACCCTCTCATGGGGCAGGCGCTCAAGGGAAAGGGCATAAAGATCTAAAAGGAAGAATACACATACAGCAGAACGTTCTGGGAGAACGAGAATGCATAGAAAACATGTGCGGTCTGACGCGATCTTTTTGATGATTGTGATTTTCGTTTTTATCTTATTGACGCTGGCCATCGTCTGGTCGCGGCAGGTTACGGAAGAAGAGGAAGAGGCGGCATATCCGTCCCGGGAAGAAGACTCCCCCTCTTCTTTTCTTTCTGTCCAGGCGGCGGCTTTAGACCTTCCGCCCATCGTCGAGGCGGCGCGGGAAGAAATCGGGAACGAAGGAGGAGAAAAATACTGGCGCTGGTATGGTTTCGCCCATCGCGTGGAGTGGTGCGCCTGTTTCGTCAGTTGGTGCGCGAACGAATGCGGCTATATCGATTCTGGAACCCTGCCTAAGTTTTCCCTCTGCGACAAAAAAGGGCTAAAAGAAGAGGGAATGTGGAAAGAATCGGAGCCTGCCGCCGGGGATCTGATCTTTTTCGATTGGATACGAGACGGCGTGCAAGACGGCGTGATCGACCATGTGGGAATCGTGGAAGAGGTTCAGGAAGGTAAAATATACACCATTGAAGGCAATTGTAACGACGCGGTTCAAAGACAGACATATGACTCGGAGGATGAGCAGATCGTAGGATATGCCCGTCCGAATCCGTAAAAGATATTGACTTTTCTTTTGTTTCATGCTACCCTTTTTTTGCGGGAACACCGCAGGAATGAGGGAGAGAAATGGATTTTATAACGATAGAACGGCTGCGGTCGAAATGCGATCAAATGTTTCGTCTTTGCGACAGGCTGCAAACCCAGGAAGGGGCCTTCGCGGGGCAGAAACTGTCTTTCCGAGAGTGCATGAAGCTGGAGATGGTATTGTATCTGATCTATATCGCCTGTTACGAGCATCGAATCCTAAACAGCGAGGTGCGGTTCATCCAACAGGTGTCCGGGATGTATCTTTCCAAGGATCAGATGATGATGTATTACTATGAGCGTCAACTGGGGGACGGCGCCTACGAGCGCAAGATCCCTAAGTCCATCCAAGAATGTGTGCGTTTAGACGTACGAGGAAAGAGAGAAGGGCGGAAGACGGCGTATGGCCAGGAGGCCGCGAATCTTTACCGGGAACTGGGCCAGGCTATGATTTCTTACAATACGGATACGGATCCCGCGGAACTGGAAAACATGACCCGGTATATCCTGAACCTGCAAAAATATCTCAAGAAATATGAGGTCAATACGGGGAACGCGGCCAATGGCCTAAAGAGCGTGAAGGAGCGTCCGGTTACCAAGAAAAGCGGGGGGACTGCCCAGGGGGCGAAGACCCGCCCGGCCGAAGCGGAACCGGAGGAGAAGGAGAAGAGCACGGACGAATGGTTGGACGAATTAAATTCGCTGACCGGCCTGGAACGGGTGAAGGAGGAAGTCAATAACCTGATTAACCTGTTGAAGATCAAGCAGATGCGTAAAGAGCGCGGCCTGCCCCAGGTGATCATGTCCATGCATCTGGTCTTCTTGGGAAATCCGGGCACGGGAAAGACCACGGTGGCCAGAATCCTGGCGCAGATCTATAAGGGGCTGGGGATCTTATCCACGGGACAGCTGGTGGAGACGGATCGGTCGGGGCTCGTGAGCGGCTACATCGGGCAGACGGCCAGTAAAGTCATGGAAGTGGTGGAGAGCGCCCTGGGAGGCGTACTTTTCATCGATGAGGCCTATACCCTAACGGTCAATTCCGGAACGAATGATTTCGGCCAAGAGGCGGTGGATACGCTGTTAAAGGCCATGGAGGATCATCGGGACGATTTGGTGGTCATCGTCGCGGGATATACGGATCGGATGGAGCATTTTCTGCAATCGAACCCAGGGCTCCGGTCCAGATTCAATACGTTTATCTTTTTTGAAGATTACGAACCCCAGGAACTCGCGCAGATCTTTCGCGGGATGTGCCAGAAAAACAAGTACGAGTTATCCCAGGAGGCGGCCGATTTCTTGGAAAACTATTTCAAAGAACGCTGCGAGCATAAACCGGAGAATTTCGCGAACGCCAGAGAGGCCAGGAATCTGTTTGAGAAGGCGATCACCCAGCAAGCCAATCGCTTGGTCGAGTATTCTTCCGTGTCGGATGAACAGCTGATACGCATCGAAAAAGAGGATCTGGAACGGGCCGTCGATCAACAGTCGGAAGACCAGGAATATCGAAATCAGCCCTAACTGGCCTGGTAATAAATGTTCAAATTGGACATTGTAAAGAGGCCAGATTGGGTGTATCCTTAGCCCAACCTTCTTTGAGGAAGGAAAAAGTTTTGGAAATGAGGGCTAAAGATGAGTAATCATGAACGTTACCAGGCGACGGTACAGCTGGCGCAGACGGCTTTGATGGCGGCGCTGTGTTACATCGGGTTTCAGTTTCTGCGCATCGATATTCCGATCGGGGCAGATAAGACCGCGATTCACCTGGGCAACGCCTTTTGTGTGTTGGGAGCCTTGTTGTTAGGTGGACTTAGGGGCGGACTGGCGGGCGCGGTAGGAATGACCATCGCGGATCTGACCAGCGGGTACGCGGACAGCGCGCCCAGAACCTTTATCATGAAACTGATGATCGGACTGATCGTGGGCCTGGTGGCGCACCATATCGGCCATCTGTACCGGCAGCAGGAGCCGTCTAAAGTTTTCTGCTGGTCTTTCTTGGGGGCTGTGGCGGGCATGGCCTTTAACGTCATCGTGGATCCGATCTGTTCATATGCCTATAAGCGTTTTCTGCTGGGATATGAAGACGTCACGGCGAATCTGCTGGCCAAGTGGACTGCCGTCTCCACGTTGGTGAACGCGGTGGTGGCGATCTTGATCGCGGTGATGCTGTACGCGGCGCTGAAGCCGATCTTGCAAAAGGCGGGACTCTTAGTGCAGCCGAAACCCAAGACGGAATAAGATGCGGATAAAACGTGAGGAAGGGCTCTTTTGGGAGTTCTCCTCACATTTTTTATGGGAGTTTCGGTGATCGCAAAAGTTTTGGACAAGAAGTAGTACAAACGGTGAAATCCAGAATTCTTTTACTGATTTACTGGACAAAAGAAAGAAATTGTGCTACAATGGATAAAATCATTTCATTTCAAAGGGGAGTGGACTCGATGTTCGATCATCGGATTTATAATTTTTCCGCGGGACCTTCCATGCTTCCGCAAAAGGTACTGGAACAGTGCGCCCAGGAGATGCTCAATTACCAGGGCAGCGGCATGTCGGTCATGGAGATGAGCCATCGTTCCAAGGTGTACGATGACATCATCACCCAGGCGGAGGCCTTATTCCGGGAAGTCATGGAGATTCCGGAAGGGTATAAGGTGCTGTTTTTGCAGGGGGGCGCCAGCACGCAGTTCGCCATGGTGCCGATGAACCTGCTTACGAAAAGCGGTAAGGCGGACTATGTAGTCACGGGACAGTTCTCCAAGAAGGCCTATGCGGAGGCCAAGAAGTTCAGCGATAAGATTCATCTGGCGGGAACCACCGAGTCCTGCAACTTTACTCGGGTGCCGACCCAAGAAGAGTTGGATCTTGACCCGGAAGCGGATTATGTGCATATCTGCCTCAATAACACGATCTTCGGCACGAAATGGCATTATATCCCGGATACGGGCAATGTTCCCCTGGTGGCGGATATGTCCAGCTGCATCCTGTCCGAGCCCGTGGATGTGTCCAAGTTTGGCCTGATCTACGCGGGGGCGCAGAAAAATATCGCTCCGGCGGGGCTTACGGTGGTGATCATTCGGGAGGATCTGGCGGGAACGACGCTGCCGGCTACGCCTACGATGCTGGACTACGCGGTACAGATTAAAAACGGCTCCATGTACAACACGCCGCCCACTTATCCCATCTATGTATGCAAGCTGGTATTGGAGTGGATCAAGGGACTGGGCGGTCTTGCGGCGATGAAGGAACTGAACCGTAAAAAGGCGGCGCTCTTATACGATTTCCTGGATCAGAGCCGGATGTTTAAGGCCGTGGCGGAGCCTGTGGATCGTTCTATGATGAACGTGACCTTCCGCACCGGAAACGAGGAATTGGACGCCAAGTTTGTTAAGGAGAGCGGCGCGGCCGGATTCTCGAATCTAAAAGGACATCGTTCCGTCGGCGGCATGCGCGCGTCCATTTATAACGCCATGCCCATGGAGGGCGTAGAGAAGTTGGTAGACTTCATGGGAAACTTTGAGAAGGAGAATGCTCTGTAAATTATGAAGGAATACTTCGAGAAGGACAGCCTGGTCCTGTTCTACGGCGACTCGATCACCGACGCGGGCAGGAACAAGGCAGAAGGAGAAGATATGGGGAAGGGATTCGCCGCGAAGACGGCGAACCTTTATTCCGTATTGTTTCCGGATCAGAAGGTAAGGTTTCTCAACCGAGGCGTGAGCGGAAATACCTCGGCGGATCTGCTGGCGAGATACGAAAAGGATGTGAAAGCGCTTCATCCGAAGTATATCTTCCTACTGATCGGAATCAACGATACTTGGCACGGATGGGTGGAGGGCCGTCCGATTTCCGCGGAGACGACGAGGGACAACGTGCGGACGCTGATCGATTGGATCCGGAGGGACTTGGAAGGGACTAAGCTGATCATGCTGGAACCCTGGCTCTTAGATTCGGATCCGGCAAAGGTCTCCTGGCACGAGGACTTCGACCCCAAGGAAGAGATCCTCGCAAAGGCAGGAAGGGAATCGGCGGATCTTTTTATCGATATTCCGGCCTGTTTTCGTAAGGAAATCGAGAAGGGCCGCGCCACACGGGAGAAGATCTGCCCGGACGGCGTGCATCCCTCCGATTACGGCCACGGGTTGATGGCGCTGAAGGTTTTGAAGGAGATCGGCTGTATAGATTGCGAATGAAAAAAGGGGGCTGACGGCATGCCCCCTTTCGTGATGCATAAGAAAATCCCCTTGCATAGTGCCTACGGGAGGGATGGCGGCAAGGGGACTTGTTCAAAGTAGGCATTGGCGATGCAGTCGCCAGGCGGCCTAAGGAAACACGAACCCGAACTGACAGGAAGATGCAGCATAACGAATTCGTGATAAATGCAAGTTCATTTATCGGACATCTATATTGTAGCACATTTCGACAAAAAGGTAAAGATTTTTTTGAAAAAAGGATGAACAAATCGAGAGACAGGGAGAATGGAGGAGGGAAGAAATTTGATTTATCAGGGAATCGATGAACTGGTGGGCAGGACCCCCCTGGTGAGAATCGGACGACTGGCGAAGGGAACGAACGCCGATGTGCTGGTCAAACTGGAACGGAGCAATCCCGCGGGAAGCATCAAGGACCGGGCGGCGCTGCAAATGATCCGAGACGCGGAGGAAGAGGGGATTCTGCGTCCGGGCGCCGTCATCATAGAGCCGACCAGCGGAAACACGGGGGTGGGACTGGCGGCCCTTGGGGCGGTTCGCGGGTATCGCGTGATCCTGACCATGCCGGAAACCATGAGCCTGGAGCGGCGAATGCTTCTTATGGCCTATGGAGCGGAGGTCGTCTTGACGCCGGGAGGCGCCGGGATGCAGGGGGCGATCGACAAGGCGAAAGAGTTGGCGAGTCGGTATCCGGGAAGCTTTATACCGGAACAGTTTGAGAATCCGTCGAATCCCAAGGCGCATTATCTGACCACGGGGCCGGAGATCTGGGAAGATACGGAAGGCCGGATCGATATTTTGGTGGCGGGCGTGGGAACCGGCGGTACCCTGACCGGCGTCGGAAGGTATTTGAAGGAGAGGAAACCCTCCGTCGAAATCATTGCCGTAGAGCCGGACCGTTCGCCCCTTCTATCCGGCGGAGAGGCGGGGCCCCACGGATTACAGGGAATCGGCGCCAATTTCATCCCGAAGATTCTGGACAGAAGTCTGTATCGGGAGGTGATCCGGGTCAAGGATGAGGAGGCGTACCATATGGGACGCAGGCTGGCCAGAGAAGAGGGAATTCTTGCGGGAATCACCTCCGCGGCGGCGGTCTTTGCCGCTCTGAAAACGGCAAACCGGCCGGAAAACAAGGGGAAGACGATCGTGGCCATCCTTCCGGATACAGGAGAGCGTTATCTGTCCACGCCTCTGTTTCAGGGAGAATAAAAAGGAGCGAACAAAGGATGAAAAGGGATTCCAAAGTTAAAAAGACAGCGTTTCATTTTATATTTGGAAGAACGGTAATCGTAGCGCTGCTGCTCTTATTGCAGTTCGCGCTTCTGATTTTCTTGATGGGAGTTGTGGGGTCGCTCACGGCCTATGTGACGGTAGTGATCAGCGCCGTTTTGGTGGTGGTAGTCATCAACCGTAAGGGGCAGCCGGCCTTTAAGCTGGCCTGGATTCTGCCGTTAACGCTTTTGCCCGTTTTCGGCGGCCTATTGTATCTCTTCGTACAGATGCAGCCGGGCACCCGAAAGATTAGGGAGAAAATGGAACTTCTGAAGGCGGAAACGAAGCCCTATCTGCAGCAGAATCCGGCGGTGGTGCAGAATCTTTTGAGCGAGAATCCGCAGATGGCGCAGATGGCCCGTTATCTGGCGAGTCAAGGGGACGCGCCGATCTATCAGAATACGTCCGTACAATATTTTCCCAGCGGGGAGACCTATTACGAAGAGCTTGTGAAGCAGCT
>CALWBZ010000058.1 GCA_944376225.1 uncultured Clostridia bacterium
GAGGACAACGCACACTTAATGTTTGTAGGGATAGATTTTCCAAGTGAGGCAGCAAAAGAAGAGTGACTTGATAGATAGGCGGCAGTCCCATATCGGGATTGCCCATTTTCTAAGATGAATGGAAATGCTTTCGTGTGATTTTACTTTTAATGTGTGCGGTGTTTTTCCTACCTGCTATCCCGAGCCACGATTTCCCTCTATAAAATCCATAAAAAAGCCGCTTCATCTATTTAAAAGATGAAGCGGTATTTTACTCTTTACCGAACCTCCTGCACCGTCTCTCCCTCTGCCGTCTTTAAGGTGACTACCGTAAAGCCGTCGTAGGTCCAGAAACCATCCTGGGCATTCGCTACCGCGCAGCTATCCTGATAGGCGGTGGATTCGGGCTCGCCGATGGCATCAATCAGTTCTTGGGCATCCTTACCTACGAAGGATTCCGCCGTAGTCTTATCCTCGGACTGCGCCTCTCCGGCGGATTCTTCCGCTACAGATTCTTCTGCCACAGACTCTTCTGCCACGGAATCCGTAACGGCGCTGCTTTCTGTCGCCGCGGAAGACTCCTGGGAGGTCTCGTTCTGCCCGGAGCAGCCAAGCGCTCCCATCACCAAGACCAAAATCAGCACAATACTCCATACTTTCTTCATTTTCTTCTCTCCTCTTCTTTTATTGATATGCTATTTCTATAGTCTCTGTCGAAACCAAGGTTTCATCCAGTGTGACCACAAGAGAAAGGGACGTATAGGAGGTATCCTGGGGAATGTACAGCGTAAAACTCCCCTCTCCTCCCTCGCCTGCGGGCGTCGCCTCATATACGACGGTATTTTCACCGTCTCCCAGCACCGCGTATACGCGGGACCCGATGTCGGACTGTTCTTTGTCGAAGCTTCCGGTCAGCATCCAGTAGTCCCCGCTTTTCGCGGCTTCACAGGATACCTGAGCCCGGATCTGATTCTCCGGCACTTCGATCTCCCTCTCCGGGGCTTCCATGCCCGCGGCTCGCTCCGCCAGCGTATCCAGATGCCGTTCCACCAGCTCGATCACCACATAGTTCGCTCCGTGATCCGCGATCTCGTCTAAATTATAGGGCACGGAGCGCAGCGCCAGGCTGTAGCCGAATTCCTCTGCCATAAAAGGCACGAGGGAATTGCCGAAAGAATCCCGGTAGAGAATGAGTCCATGCTCCTTTTCCGTATTCACGGCTTCATAACGCATGTCTTCCGTGTCGCCGGCATCCGTCACATAGGTGAACTCTCCGTAATACTGGTTCACATCCATACCATCGCCCATGGGAAAGAGCATCTCATATAAGTCGCCTTTGAAATCCTCCCGAACCTCGTAATCCCTCTGAGAATAATCCGTCCCCGTAAGCCCAAAGGCGTCCATGATCGCCTTCTGCACATAGGCAGCCCCCATGTTGTTCCAATGGGAGTCCTCTCCGTGATACATGACCGTATCCGCAGCGCCAAAAAGGGCGAACAGATCCAGATAATCAACTTCCTCCGCCCTCATCGCGTCTTCCATGAGCTCCCAGTTTCCATCCTGCTCTAAAGGAACATAGCGATCGGGCATATACTCATCATACAACGAATTCTTATTCGGCGCAACCATAAATATGAACCGGGCGCCGTTTTTTTCCGCGTACTCCTGCATCAGACTGAGGGAGATCGCCGCGTTCGCCGCGGAACGCTCCGTCATCGTCGGGATATTCAGATAGTCGCCTATCGTACTCTCATAGAAAAGCCAACCGTCCTTCCCTATGACCACTTGATCCGTATTTGAAGTCTGAAACAGCGTGTCGAGAAACTCCGCGTTCATCGTGATCAATTCCTGCCGAAAGGCGAAATGATCCGCGAAATAGTCCTGAAACTCCGAAAAATACGACCAATTCAGGCTTCCGTCCGACTCCAAAAGATCCGGTTCCGCAGTCAACACCTGATTGGCCCGATTCTCCTCTTCCGGAAGTATGAGCATTCCCAAGCCGGGAATCAGACACAGCGCAAAAAAGAGAACGACAAAAGCGATTTCGATTCCTTTTTTCATATTGTTGATCCTCCTCTCGGCTTAAAAGCGGAAATAGATGAAAGGGTTAAAGGTGCTGGACGACAGGTTCATCACACACAGAACAAAGAGCGCCATGGAGACTCCATAGGACAAGTAGGTCCATAACCGTGAACGGGCCTCAAGGCGCTGCACCCATTCTTTTACCGGCAGGGAGAACAAAATTCCCATCCCGGTTATAAACAAAAACCATGGGGTGAGGAGCGTCAGAAACTGGCTCATCGCCTCCCCTGTCAGCGTCCATCCGGTAAACATCGTACCGATATAGGCTGCCGCTTGGGATAAGGTCTCCGCCCGGAACAACACAAAAGCGACGATGACGACGATCAGCGTATAGATACGGCTCACCGCCTTATGCCTCTTAACGGGCGCCAACACGCTGTCTTCCAAAACCAAAAACGTTCCGTGCATCAGTCCCCACAGGACAAAATTCCAGCTGGCCCCATGCCAGAGCCCCGTCATGAAAAACACGATATACCGGTTGATCACCCGTCTTGCTTTTCCCTTGCGGTTTCCCCCCAGGGGAATATAGAGATAGGACTTGAACCATTCCGACAAAGAGATATGCCATCTCCGCCAAAAATCCTGGACGCTGTCCGCGGCATAAGGGTATCGGAAGTTCTCCTTAAAGTGAAACCCGAACATCCTTCCCAGGCCGATGGCCATATCGCTGTATCCGGAAAAATCATAATAGATCTGTAGGCAATAGAAGATTGCCCCCGCCCATGCCGCGACCGCGTTGCCGCCGTTCATGGCAAAGATCTGATCCGCGCCGTAGCCCACCACGTTGGAAACCAAGAGCTTCTTCGCCAACCCAAAAATAAAACGGCGTAATCCCTCCGCCATGCCTTGGGTGGACGCCTGTCTGTCCCGGATCTCCTGGGCAATATCGCTGTATCTGACGATGGGACCGGCGATCAGCTGCGGGAAAAAGGAAATGTACAGCATCAGATGCCCCAGATTCTTCTGACACAGGGACGGGTCCCGATAGGTATCGATCACATAGGACATGGCCTGGAATGTAAAGAAAGAAATACCGATCGGCAGCTCGATACCCGTCATAGGAATCTTGATCGAAAAAATCGCGTTGATATTGCTAAGCAAAAAGTCCGTATACTTAAAAACAAATAATACGCCGATGTTCGTCAGCACAGAAAGAATGACCGCCACCCTGCGTACAGCGCCTTCGCGTACAACCAACAGCCCCCACAGATAATTCATAACGATGGAGCCGAGCATCACCAGGACATATACCGGTTCCCCGAAGGCATAGAAAAACAGGCTGAATACGGTCAGCAATACGTTCCTCACCCGCAGGCTGGGAATCATATAATATAAGATAAAAACAATCGGAAGAAAGATAAAAAGAAAAACCGATGAACTAAAAACCATGTGTATTAATACCCTTCATATTTTTCGTATGTGGGGACGGTAGTTCCGTACTCTCTCATGAACTGATCCCACTCCCAGCCCTCATCCGCGGCAAATACGCCCTCCATCTCCGCGTCCACCAGATACTCCTGTCCCTCATACTCCACTTCACACCATCCGTGGGCCACCCACATGTAGGTCTGATGGCATTGTCCCATCACACCGTATGCCTGCATCCCCACGTTCCGCCCCAACATCGTCACGATGGCGGCGTAATAATAGCAATTTCCCTCAAGATGCTCGAACATATACAGGGCCAGGTCAGGCTCCCATCCTTTGCTGCCCGCCTCCAAATACTGCATCGCAACATAAGAACAGTTCTCGATGACCCAATCGTACACGGCATGAAACTGCTCGACTTGCGTCATAGAATCGTCGATGCACGCTGCCGTCACCTCACGCAGATACAGATCCAGCGCCTCGTCCCCCGAGGTGTAACGTCCGGACTTATCAAAATACAGATACCCAATCTCCTGATCCCTGACCAGCCGGTTATCCTGATAGCAGTACAGCGCTCCATCTTCATCATGAAAAAAGCCCTCATAGGCCGGCATTGTCACCGACACCGCCGCGCTCATCATGCCATAGAGACGTTCCGTTCCGTCTTCTTGGTATGCCTGCGCCTGATAATAATAGGTTTTGTCGGTTTCCAGATATTTATCCGTCAACTCCCGGGTTGTACCCGTTACAAACCCGATCGTTATATATGGGCCGGCCGCTGCCTCTGCCCGATAAATGACATATCCGTCCGCGCCTTCCACCGGGCTCCAGCTAATCACCGCGTTCACATTGTCCGAGCGGCGCGCCAAAACCTGGGGCTCCGGCAACGGTTCTTCTTCCACGCTTTCTTCCCGCGCCACATCCGCGACTTGGTTCAAAATCTGCGCGCTTGATGTCTGGTCTTTCACTTCATCTGAGCCGCAGGCGGCACACATACAGAGCATCAACAAAACGCCGATCCATTTCCACCTTCTCGCTGTCACGAGCTGCACCTCTTTTCAAAAAAACAATTGTTCCATAATCCTCTTCATGATCTCTAGTGATATATGGCTTCGCGCCATCTTGTATAGGATATCATGTAAACCCGGGTTTAGGTCAATCAATTTCGTTCGAAAATTAGATGAACAATCTATGAACTAGCCCTATTCGCCGCGGAATCGGTGATTTTCCTGAAATACCTCTTGCAATTCTGTCTTAAATCCGTTATAATAATAGCCAGTCTTACGTCTTCGTAGCTCAGTAGGATAGAGCGTCCGCCTCCTAAGCGGAAGGCCGCGCGTTCGAATCGCGCCGGGGACATTGCCGCCGTATAGCGTATATACGGCTTTTTTCATGTCAAAAATACTTACATCAGCGGCGCGATCAGGCGCAGCACCCTGCCCGTCAGCCGGTTATACCAGGGGAGATTCTTATAATCCTCCACCGTCATCTTCTGGCATTTTGCTTTTGTCTCCTGAAAATCTTTTTCCGCCTCCGCCACGGAAGGATTGTTCACGAAAAGAGCGGCGCATTCATAATGCAGATAGAGGCTGCGGTAATCCATGTTGGTGGACCCCACCACCGCCTTCTCATTGTCCGAGATATACACCTTCGCGTGAACGAATCCCGGCGTGTACTCGTAGATCCGGACGCCGGACTCTAGAAGCTCCGGATAATACGTCCTGGCCACCTGGAAGGCATACCATTTATCCGGGATATGGGGCAGGATCAATTCCACTTCCACGCCTCGCTTCGCCGCGTAATTTAACGCCTGCACCAATTCATAACCGATAATCAAATAGGGCGTCATGATATGCACGTAGCGTTTCGCCGTATAGAGCATATCCAAGAACACATGCTCTCCCACATTCTCGTCGTCCAGCGGACAATCCCCGAAGGGCGCCACGTATCCCGCCGCCTTCCGGCACAGGATATGGGGCGTCAGATAGGGACGGTAGCTCTCCGGCTGCTTCTCGCCGATATTCCACATCTGTAAGAACATCATGGTAAAGTTCTGCACCGCGTCCCCCTGAATCATCACGCCCGTATCCTTCCAATGCCCGAAACGAAGCTTTTCGTTGATATATTCGTCCGCCAGGTTTACCCCGCCGGTAAAAGCGGTTACCCCGTCGATGACCACGATCTTCCTGTGATCGCGGTTATTCTGACTGGAAGACAGGGCCGGCCGTATGGGCGCGAACATCTTACACTGGATCCCCATTTCCCGGATTCGTTCCGGGTACTTGTAGGGCAGCAATAACAGGCTGCACATGCCGTCGTACATGAAACGAATCTCGAGCCCTTCCTCCGCCTTCTGGCGCAGGATCTCCAGGATGCTTTCCCACATTTTCCCCTCGGCCACGATAAAATATTCCATAAAAATGAAGTTTTCCGCTTCTTTCAGCTGCTTCACAAGCTCTTCGTAATAGGTCTCCCCGCTGGGAAAATATTGTACGGACGTATTCTGATAGATCGGCGCGTCCCCTTGACTCGCCAGATAACGGGCCATCTGCGCCATCTGCGGATTCT
>CALWBZ010000059.1 GCA_944376225.1 uncultured Clostridia bacterium
GTTATTTGGAAAGAAAAGGGTGATGATCAAGTTTCCCTGACGGTAAGTCGCCTCGATCCGCCCACCCATCTGTTTGGTAAGCTGCTTTGCGATGGAAAGGCCAAGACCGGTAGAACGCTCCGCGTTCTCGACCGTATAGAAACGGTCGAAAAGCTGGCCGGTCTTGACAGGATCTAAGGAAGACGCGCGATTGGTAAAGACAATCCGTCCTTCCTCATCCATATCCACACGGAAATCGCCGTCGCTGTATTTGAGGACATTGCTCAGGATATTGTCGAAGACTCGGTTTAACAAAGCCGGGTTCAGCAGACGAATCACCCGCTGATCCGGCAGAAGGATCGCGGGTTTTATGTCTTTTTGGGAAAAGGCGCCGTAAAAGGAAAGGAGGGCCTCCTCCAACGCGCGGCGAAGGTCGGTTTCTTCGGCCTTGGAATCCGGTGGGAAGGCCGTCACAAGATAACGAAACAGTTCTTCCGCAAGGCCTGTCATGGCCTCGGTTCGATTACGAATCTGCTCTAGATAACGACGGATCTCTTGGGGATCCGTCGTTGTTTCTAGAAGGTCCAGATAGCCGTAGATCGCCGTAAGGGGCGTGCGCAGATCATGGGAGATATGGGTCACCGCCTCCCTAGGGGCCAGGTCGCCCTGTTGAAACCGCAGGCGTTCTCCCCGCAGAAGCGCGAGTTGGTCGTTCAATCCGGCGGCCAGGAGGCGCATGGCGCGGTCCCGGCTGGGAATATCCAAAAGCGTGTTGGTTTCGTGTGTCAGACGGTAGGTTAGCTCCTTAGAGAGTCTGAGGGCAGAACGGCGGAGCAAAATGACCTTGATCACGAGGAACAGAAGGACGCAGGAGAGTCCCGCGAGGGCGACCCATAGCCAAAGATCCATGAGATTAACGTATATCCTTTCTGTAAAATATAAAGACGCCCCATCCGGCAAAAAAGCCGCCGATCAGGAGAGAATAGAGAACCAGGGGCCAAAATGGCCGGGGTAAGGCCGACGAGGTCGTTAACTGAATCGCCTGGGAGCCGGGTACAAAGTCGCGCAGGAACTCATAGACTTCCCGGGTCGTACCCGTCAGATAGTCCGGATTGGGAACCTCTTCCGCGATCATATGCGCTTCCGTCATGTAAACATTGGAATAAACAGGGGGCTCCGAGAGTCGGGCGTTGATATAGCCACCGGCAAAAAGCAGGAGAAAAGCCAGAAGCAAACTCACGACGGCACCGGAGGCTTTATTTTGCCAGATCAGGGCCATGAAGGTAAAGATCGAGGAGTAGGCAGCGATCAGGCCGAGATGACCGAGAAGAAGAGTCAGGATATCCCAGGGGGAACTCTGAAAACCACTTAAAAGAGGAAGTCCCGTCAGAACGCCGACTGCCAGAGAGATGAGACATAAAAACAAGCCTGCCGCCGCGGAGAGGATCCAAAAGGACAGATAAATGGCGATACGACTATGCCCTGCCACTAACTTGTTGCGAAGCGTTCCGTCGCTGTATTCCGTACCGATAAACAGGCCGCAGAACACGGCCTGCAGGATGCCGTAAAAAACGATATAGCCATAGAGGGAGTTTTCTAGAGAAACGGCCTCGCCGTAAGTCACAAGATCATAATAGTTCATCAATTGGCCAAACAAGCTGTATCCGGCCATAAAAATGGCACAGAGCCAAAAAACGCGGCTTTTTCTCAGTCTCGCAAAATGAGCGGCTAACAGTTTATTCATGTTCCTCACCCCCGATCAGACGGATATAATAACTCTCCAGGCTTTCATCCTGCTCTTTCATGGAAAGGACCTGGCAATGTTCAGCGGAGAGGGTTTCCACCAATTGGGAAACAGGAATCGTCGCCTGATAGATCTGAGCCGTGTTTTTTGAGACGACTTGATATTCCAGTCCCAGACGATCCAATACGCGGGCTAGGACGCCGATGTCCGAAACCTCGATACGAGTATATTTTCGGCAGGCGTTTTCCAGATCGTCGGCGCTGATTTCCTTGACGATGTGCCCCTTGTCGATAAAGCCATAGTGAGTGGCCAGCCGAGCCAATTCGTCCAGGATATGGCTGGAGATCAGAACCGTAATTCGTCGCTCCTGATTCAGGCGGAGAATCAGTTCCCTCATTTCGATGATGCCCTGGGGATCAAGGCCGTTAATCGGTTCGTCGAGGGCCAGAAAATCCGGATCCCCCGCCAGGGAAAGAGCGATTCCCAGACGTTGACGCATACCGAGAGAAAAGTTTTTAGCCTTTTTCTTGCCGGTATGGGAGAGTCCCACCGTTTCCAAGAGGGAGGGGATTTTGTCGAAAGAAGGAAGTCCCAGAATACGGTACTGTTCTTTTAGGTTATCTTCCGCGCTCATTTCGCCGTAGATAGAAGGGGTCTCGATGACGGCTCCCATGCGCCGGCGGGAACGAGTGATTTCTTTGCTCGTGTAAGGAACGCCATACAGGCTGTAATCTCCGGATGTGGGCCGCTGCAATCCGCTGATCAGGCGAATCAGGGTGGTTTTTCCGGCGCCGTTTTTGCCGACAAAACCATAGATGGCGCCCTTTGGCACACGCATGGTACAATTATTGAGAGCCTTGAAATGTTTATATTCTTTGCAAAGCCCTCGGGTTTCTAAAACATACTCCATATAAGATTGCCTCCTTTTCTTTGGATGATTCCAGTATAACGAAAAAGAGTCAAGGGATCGGTCAAGGGAAGCGTCAAGATTTCGTCAAGAAGGGCTCAGACGAAAACCGATTCCCCAGACGGCTTCGATATAGTCTTTTCCGGAGGCCTCCCGAAGTTTCTTCCGAAGATTGCTGACATGCTGCTTGAGGGAATGATCGGTACAATCCGGCGTGTCCATGCTGATTTCATCCAGAATCACGCTTTTTGAAACGGCTTGATTGGAATGCCGCAAAAGGACTTTTAGAATAGCGTATTCCGTAGGGGTCAGGCGAAGGGGCTGCTCCTTGACGCTCACCTCCCGGGAGAGGGGATCCAGGCAAAAATCCCCCTGCCGCAGAAGAGGATCGGAGGAGGCGGGTTTCCTTAACTGTACGGTGACGCGAGCGAGGAGCTCCTGAATATGAAAGGGCTTCGTGATGTAATCGGCGGCGCCGGCAAGGAGAACCTGTACTTTATCATCCAAATCGATCTTGGCGCTGACGACGATAATGGGAATATCTTTTACATGACGGAGCACTTCCTCGCCGCTCAGGCCGGGCAGCATGAGATCCAACAGGATCAGATCGGGTCGGTGATGATCCAGCATATAGAGCGCCTCCGTGCCGGAATAAGCCCGCAATGTTCGGTATCCGGCTTTCTGCAGGGCCTCTTCCAGCATGTTGCCGATATGGACGTCGTCGTCAACGATTCCGATGGTCTTCATGAGCAAAATCCTCCTGAAGGGTTTCGACTTGGGATTCCTGGGGAAGACGGTGAAGCTGGATGTAGGCGTCCCGATAGCTTTCGGGAATCTCTTCCGGCGGCATGGATTCCACCGGCAGGGTGCTGCCCAGTTCTTCCGCCTTTTCATAGTACCAGCATTTGAAATCCAGCGTATCAAGGGTATGCCGCAGGGTTTCCATTTGTTTTTTGACTTCTTACCGCCGGCGTTCAAAAAGCTGTTAGCGTTCGGAAATGGTTTTGTCCCCCTGTAGAGTCAGCTGTAAATAGGCGCGAATGTCCCGAAGCTGCATGCCGGTCTGTTTTAGACACTCGATGATCCGCAGCCATTCATAATCTTTATCCCGGAAGACTCGTATGCCTCCGGCGGATCGCTCGATGGGAGGCAAAAGTCCTTCTTTATCATAGTAGCGAAGAGTGGAAGGGGCTACGCCCAGTAAACGGGCCATTTCGCTGATCGTATACGTCATGTGCGTCTCCTTTCTGAGTTTAAGTTAAACCTAACTTCGACCGCGTTCATTATAGCATGGGGAAAAAAACATGTAAAGAGACGAAGTGAATTTTATCCCGATGAATACATTCTCCTAAGAGGACAGATCCTATATCCGATAGGAGGGAGGCAAAGAATGGATAAGGAGTATTTGGATATCAACGTATATGATGCGCTGCAGAAGCGATTCGCCTTTATTTTTCGGGAATTTGATCATATTTTGGTCTCCTTCAGCGGAGGAAAAGACAGCGGCCTGCTGCTTGATCTTCTCATGGAATATCGGAGAGCCCACGGGATTCGCAAGAAAATAGGGGTGTTTCATCAGGACTTTGAGGCGCAGTATTCCTATACGACGCGCTACGTGGAAGAGACGTTTGAACGATACGAGGGGCAGATCGAACCCTATTGGGTCTGTCTGCCGATGGCCGTGCGGACGGCGGTGAGTCAGTACGAGATGTTCTGGTATCCCTGGGACGACAAAAAGAAGGAACTCTGGATACGCCCCATGCCCCGCAAGCCTTATGTAATCTCTCTGGACCGGAATCCTTTTTATCTGTATCGGTATAAGATGCATCAGGAGGATCTGGCCAAACAGTTTAACCGCTGGTATCATCTGTCTCATGGGGGCGGGAAAACGATCTGTCTTTTGGGAGTCCGAGCCAGTGAATCGGCGAATCGTTATCAGGGGATCATGAAGAATAAAAGAGGATATCGGGGGACTTGCTGGATTACGAAGAGTTTCAAGGACGTATGGATCGGTATGCCCATGTATGACTGGAATCTGGGGGACGTGTGGAAGGCCATCGCCTGTCACCATTTTCCTTATAACGAGCTTTACGACATGTACTATAAGGCCGGAGTGAAACCGCAGAAGATGCGGGTGGCCTCTCCCTTTAACGAATATGCCGTAGAAAGTCTAAACCTATATCGTGTGATCGAGCCCAAGACCTGGGTTAAACTGGTGGGGAGGGTACAGGGCGCTAATTTCACGGCGTTGTACGCGAAAAGTAAGGCGATGGGATATAAAGAACTTAAGCTGCCCCCGGGGCATACCTGGCGGTCTTATACGTATTTTTTGTTGGACACATTGCCGCCCAAACTGCGAAGACAATATCTGGAGAAGTTTAAGACCTCCATTCGTTTCTGGCATACGGTGGGAGGAGGATTGTCGGAAAGAACGATAGAGGAACTTTTGGAAAAAGGATATGCCATTCGTCGCAACGGCATTTCTCATTATACGAAGGAACCCAAGTCTCGGATCATTTTTGAAGGAAAAATCCCCGACGATACGGACGATATCCATTCCACAAAGGCGATTCCCAGTTGGAAAAGGATGTGCTACTGTATTTTGAAAAACGATCACATGTGCCGTTCCATGGGGTTTAGCCTGAGCAGACAGCAGCAAAGACAGGTGAATGTCCTCCGGGAAAAATATAAAAACGTAATTAAGAAATCTGTAAAAACAGTTACGGTTGACGAAGATAAAGAGAAATGATATACTCATCCCATAGCGGATAGATAGGATGAAGGGGGAAGAAGAATATGCGTTTTATGATCGAACATCTGTCCAAGGGGTTTGAAAAGAAGGAAGTATTAAAGGATATCGATTTTACCTTTGAAAGCGGTAAAATCTATGGGCTCCTCGGGAGAAACGGCGCGGGCAAAACTACGCTTTTTAACTGTATCAATCGAGACCTGAAGGCGGACGGAGGGCAATTTTTCTTGGAAGAAGAGGGAAAAAGGCGGGAGGTGAAGGCCGAGGATATCGGATACGTCCTGTCTACGCCCACCGTTCCCGAGTTTCTCACCGGTCGGGAGTTTTTGAAGTTTTTTATGGAAATCAACGAGGGAAGCGTGGCCGAACCGAAGTCCCTGGATGAGTATTTTGATTTTGTCAGTATCGATAAAGAGGATCGGGATAAACTGATGAAGGATTATTCCCACGGGATGAAGAATAAGATGCAGATGCTCATCAATATCATCGCCAGTCCTAGGATCCTGCTTCTGGACGAGCCTCTAACCTCTTTGGACGTGGTGGTTTCAGAGGAGATGAAGGAACTTCTGCGCAGGCTGAAGGACGGGCGAATCACGATTTTCTCCACCCATATCCTGGATCTGGCGCTGGATCTTTGCGACGTCATCGTTCTTTTGAATCACGGGGTCCTGGAAGTGGTGGATCCCGTGAATCTGGACAGCCAGGAATTTAAGGAGAAGATCATTGCCGCGCTGCGGGAGGAAGACCATGAATAAGACCCTTCAGATTTCGTTTTCTTTACGCAATACATATCGAGTAAACAGTATCCTTTATTCATTGAAACAGATCCCCCTTGTGAAGAAGATTCTGCCGGATCGGCTGTATTCCTTGCGAGGATTTAAGATTTTCGCCAATATCATCGCGCTGATCTGGGAGGTCATATCCGTTTTTGTGGGGAAGCTATTGTATCTTACGTTTATGATCGAGGCGGCTATGAGCATGTATGAAAATGTGCCTAAGGACGCGTTGTTTTTGCATATGCTGCTGTTTCTGACGATCATCGGCGCGTACATGAATACCTATATGTTCAACCCTACGCAGGATAAATATTACAGCATCATCCTGCTGCGCATGAATGCCAGGGAATTTTCTTTGCTCGATTACGGATACAGTATGCTCAAGCAGATCATAGGTTTTCTGCCGCTTGTGATCTTATTTGGCGTGGGACAAAACGTTCCGTTGTGGATCTTGATTGTGGCTCCTTTTTCGATCGTAGCGCTCAAAATGACGCTGGCGAGGTTGGTTTTGCGACAATTTGAGAAGACGGGGCAGGCGTCCAACGAGAATCAACTGGGGAAATTTGTATGGACCGTGACGGGAATCCTGCTTGTTCTGACCTATTTGCCCCCGGCTTTCGGACTCGTCCTGCCGGTACCGGTCACGAGCGTGCTCCTAGTCGGAATCCTCCCCTTCGGCGTCTGGGGACTCCATAAGATCGTCACCTTCGCTTATTATGAAGAGATGGACCGACAGCTGTTAAAGAACTGGAAGAATCCGGTACAGGCAACGGATATACAGCGCCAGCAGAGCCAGAGGATCATTTCCGCCGACAGGACGATTACCAGCAAGAAAAAGGGATTCGAATATCTTAACGAACTCTTTATCAGGAGACATCAAAAGATCCTCTGGAAATCCTCGAAGAGGCTGTCCGCCGTCTGTGCCGCGTTGATTGCGGCATGCCTTTTGATGTTCTATTTGGAACCGGAGTCGAAAGAAGTCATTAATGGACTGCTGCTTGTTTTTCTGCCTTACTTTGTCTTCATCATGTACGCGATTAACAGGGGAACGGGATTCACCCGGGCGCTATTTATGAACTGCGACCATAGCCTGCTCACGTATTCTTTTTATAAGCGGCCGGATATGATCCTTAAGCTTTTCCGCATTCGATTGAGGGAGATCATTAAGATTAATCTCTTGCCGGCTCTGATCCTGGGGGGAGGACTGGCGCTGCTTCTTTTCGCCTCCGGCGGGACGGATAATCCTTTGAATTATGGGGTGTTATTCGTATCTGTCGTCTGCATGAGCATTTTCTTTTCCGTGCATTATTTGACGGTCTATTATCTGCTTCAGCCATATAACGCGGGAACCGAGATCAAAAGCGGTACGTATCAGTTGGTGATGTCCGTTACCTACCTGGTCTGTTTTTGTATGATGCAGGTACGTATGCCCATCATTACCTTTGGGCTTATGTGCATCGTCTTTTGCGTATTATATTGTGCGGCGGCCTGTGTTTTAATCTATCGTCTCGCGCCCAGGACGTTTCGGCTGAGGAATTAAAAGAAATCCTATGAATATAAGAATTGCTCAAGGGGAAAAATCTCTTGACAGGGAAAGGGACGACAGAGTATCATTTAGGTAAATCTAAAGCATAAGGGAAGAAAGGAAAAGAGATAAGATGAAACCAATCATATGGGCGGCGATCGGCACAGGATTTACGTTTCTGATGACTTCATTGGGATCGGCGATGGTTTTCTTTTTTAAGGTTAAGGTTCATCCTTCCGTACAGCGGATCTTTCTGGGATTTGCCGCGGGCGTCATGATCGCGGCTTCCGTATGGAGCCTCTTGATTCCGGCGATCGAAGAGGCGTCGGAATCAGGCGGGATCGGCTGGATACCGGCGGCGGGCGGCTTTATCTTGGGCGTGTTGTTTTTAATGGCCCTAAACGCCTTGCTGCCCCATCTTCATATGGGTTCTAAGCAGCCGGAGGGCGTGCATTCTTCCTGGAGACGCTCCACATTGCTGGTGCTGGCGGTGACGCTGCACAATATCCCGGAGGGAATGGCGGTGGGCCTTTCCTTTGCCTTTGCCGCCCAGCATGGGGGAGAATTGGCGACGCTTTCGGCGGCCTTCGCCCTGGCGCTGGGAATCGGCATTCAGAATTTCCCTGAAGGAGCGGCCATTTCCCTGCCCCTTCGTCAAGAGGGCGTCGGGAGAGGGAGAGCCTTTCTGTACGGAAGCCTATCGGGAATCGTGGAACCCGTTTTCGGGGTTTTTGTGGTGTTGATCGCGGGCGGGATACAGCCCCTCATGCCCTGGCTGCTTTCCTTCGCGGCGGGGGCGATGATGTATGTGGTCGTTGAGGAGCTGATCCCGGAGGCGCATCTGGGAGAACATTTTAATACGGGTACGCTGGGCGTCATGGCCGGATTCGTGATCATGATGGTTCTGGATGTGGCGCTGGGATGAGACAATAAGGACAGAGCTAAAAGCGGCCGATACGGTCCTGCTTTTGCTCTGTCTTTATTTTATCGGCAGCCAGAT
Organism: uncultured Clostridia bacterium; assembly: GCA_944376225.1. GTDB lineage: Bacteria > Bacillota > Clostridia > Lachnospirales > Bianqueaceae > Faecimorpha. The sequence continues at coordinate 8,681 of CALWBZ010000059.1, forward strand.
GCAAATCGGCGGCCGTATGAATCCAAGCCCCCCGTTCGTGGATCGCAAGCTGAAGAGAAACAGGAAGGGATAAAAACCATCTCCGACTGCTTAGACTATGCCATAAAAGCGACTGCAAATTGTCATATCGCATGGATATCACCTCCGGTGTTAGTATGATCCGGGAAGGGATTTTGCATAAATGGAAAGGCATGGGCATGGGATTGACAGCATTCCGGAATGCTGTTATAATGACATATAGAGGTTTGCGTTAACTAACTCTAACGGTTTTCGCGATCCGAGGACAAAGGAGGGATGAGGAATGAAGCAGCACCGATTTTGGGCGATTGCAGCGGCGGTATGTTTTGCCATGCTTTTTTACACAGGCTATAAACACAAATGACAAGGAGGAAACAGAGATGGTTAACAGTTCATGGATCAAGAAAACAGGATTATTTCTGGGAGGCGTTTTGTTTGGAACGGCAGGGATCAAGCTGCTTTCCGGCAGGGACGCGAAGAAGGCATATGTGCATTGCACGGCGGCGGTATTAAGGGCAAAGGATTATCTGATGAAGACCAGCACCACCATTCAAGAGAACGCGGAAGATATTCTGGCGGAAGCCCAGGCTATTAATGAAGCGCGAGCGGAGGCGGAGGAGGCTGTGAATATCGAAGAAGATTCGGAAGAGGCCCAGGAGTGAGATTTAGCATTCGTCATGAAATGAAGGGACGTATCCGCCTGCATATGGTTCAATCGAGAATGTCTTATCGACAGGCGGATACGCTGCTTTATTTCCTGGAAAACCTTGAATATGTCCGGCATGTAAAGGTATACGAGCTGACGGCTGACGCGACGATCCGGTATGACGGTGAAAGGCGGGCAGAGTTAATCGAAGCCCTGCGCGCTTTTCGGTATGAGAAAGCGGAACCGCCCCAGGAATACCTGGACAGTTCCATGAGACAATGGAACGCCGAGTATCGGGAAAAGTTGATCCTTAAGTGTGTGTTCCGTGTTTTGCGTCGTTTTCTACCAATGCCGGTGCGCCGGGGATATACGCTGCTGAGAGCCATACCCTATATGGGAAAGGGCCTTTGCTGTATAGGGAGGAAAAAACTGGAGGTTCCTGTATTGGATGCCGTGGCTATCGGAGTCTCCTTGGGAAGAAGAGATTTTAATACCGCCGGTTCTGTGATGTTTCTTTTAGGGATCGGAGAGATCCTGGAGGAATGGACACATAAAAAGTCGGTGGGGGATCTGGCCAGAAGCCTTTCTCTCAATGTAGAGGAAGTATGGCGAAAAGAAGGAAGGGCAGAAGCGCTGGTTTCCGTGAAAGAGGTGAAACCGGGAGACGAAGTCGTCATCTATATGGGCAGCGTGATTCCCTTCGACGGCGTGGTGACGGAAGGAGAGGCGATGATCAATCAGGCTTCTATGACGGGAGAAAGCCAGCCTGTGAAAAAGACTCGGGGAGGCTATGTCTATGCAGGTACCGTAGTAGAAGAGGGAGAGATCGTGTTTCAGGTTAAGAAGATCTCCGGTTCCACTCGCATGGAAAAGATTGTACGGATGATCGAGGATTCGGAAAAGCTCAAATCCGCGATAGAAAGCAAGGCGGAACATTTGGCGGATCGCCTGGTACCTTACACCTTTTTGGGAACGGGGATCTCTTGGCTTCTGACCCGCGATGTGAACCGCGCCTTGTCTGTGCTCATGGTAGATTTTTCTTGCGCCCTGAAACTGGCAATGCCGATTGCGGTCCTTTCGGCGATCAGAGAAGCTAATCGCCATAAAACTACCGTGAAAGGCGGAAAATTTCTAGAGTCTATGGCCACAGCCGCCACACTCGTATTAGATAAGACGGGAACACTTACCAAGGCTCGTCCCGTGGTTCATTCGGTGATTGCCTTTGGTGGGCGGGAAGAAGAGGAAATGCTTCGCGTAGCGGCATGCCTAGAGGAGCACTTCCCACATTCCATGGCCAAAGCCGTGGTACAGGCGGCAAAAAACCGAAAACTAGAACATGAAGAGATGCATTCCAAGGTGGAGTACATCATGGCCCATGGGATTGTTTCCCATATAGGAGAAAGCAGAGTCGTCATCGGGAGCCATCATTTTGTATTCGAGGACGAGGGCTGTCAGATTTCTCCGCAGGATCGAGAAGTGTTCCAAAGGATTCCGGTAGAGTATTCACATCTGTATCTGGCTATTGATCGTGAGCTTGCCGCCGTGATTTGTATAGAGGATCCTTTAAGAGAGGAGGCTGCCGAGGCGATCCGGGCATTGCGGCAGGAGGGATTTCAGAGGATTGTCATGATGACCGGAGACAGTGATCGAACAGCGAAAGCGATCGCGGAACGGGTGGGGGTAGACGCTTACTTTTCAGAAGTGCTGCCTGAAGACAAGGCGTCCTTTATCCGCAAAGAACGGGAGGAAGGGCGTGTTGTCGTCATGGTAGGGGACGGAATCAACGATGCTCCCGCGCTGTCCGAGGCCGATGTAGGCATCGCCATCAAGGACGGCGCCGAGATCGCGCGAGAGATCGCGGATATCACCATCGGAGCCGGAAATCTGATGGAACTTGTGAATCTGAGGAAGCTGAGCGTCGCGATGATGCGGCGGATTCATAAAAATTATCATACAATTTTAGGCGTAAACGGAACCCTAATCCTCTTGGGAGTTTCCGGTATATTGCCACCGACGGCATCGGCCTTTCTGCATAATTCTACTACGCTAGCTTTAGGCATGGGAGGAATGCGGGATTATTTGCCGGAGGAGCACAGGACGTAAAAAGGCGGGAGTTCTTTTCAAGATAAAGAGGGATAAGGAACTACTTAACGAGTCATTCGCTGTGGGAATGATACAGATGCTTCGGTTTATGATGAACGGGACATACTGTTTTTTGTGAAATTTATGTAAATTTGCACCTAATAGGTTTGTAACTGTTGATTTTCGGCTCGTTTTTGCATATAATAATATGCAAGGAGGTGTTCTTATGGCACAAGCTACTTTCAGCGTACGTATGGACGAAGCATTAAAGCGTCAATTCGATGCACTTTGCGCTGATTTTGGAATGAACGCTACAACGGCATTTAATATATTTGCGAGGGCGGTTGTACGCGAAAAGAGAATTCCGTTTGAAATCCAGGCATCTGAAACCGTGAGCCGCGCTGCGGGAATGCAGGCGTTTCAGGCATTGCGCGCCGAAGCTAAAAAGAACGGAGTGCAGGATTTATCCTTAGATGAAATCAACGAGGAAATTCGTGAGGCTCGGTATGGAGGGGATAAGGATTGATTTGTTATGCAGCAATAGACACAAATGTCCTTGTTTCCGCTTTGCTGTCCAGCCATGATGACGCAGCGACCGTGCAAGTCTGTATGGGTATATTAAACGGCTTATTCAAATCAAGAGATAAGCCCCAAAACAGCATTGTAGAAAAGAATTCCCCTTTTTTTCAAAGCAGCTCTTGACAGACGGAGCAAGGCATGATATAACATTAATAGTTAGCTAAAACTAACTGCAATTAAAAAGAAGAAAGGGGTTCCTATATGAGTGTAGTTATTGTCGGCGGCAACGAGCGGATGGCATGTCAATATGAGACGATCTGCAAGAGTTACGGACATAAGGCAAAGGTATTCACAAAGGAGAACGGCACGTTAAAACGAAAGATGGGATGTCCGGATCTTTTGATTTTGTTTACCAATACGGTATCTCACAAAATGGTGATCAGCGCCTCTCAGGAAGCGAAGCGGAATAAGATTCCGATCGCCAGGGTTCATACCAGCAGCGCCTGCGCGCTGCATCAGCTCTTTAATCAGATTCAGGACGGAGGCGCGGACAAGGCGGGCGCTCTCATGTTTTCATAAAAATTTTATTTTTTCTCTTGACAAAAGGGTTAGTTAGTGCTAACATATGTTTCGGTTAGAAGATCCTAACCTGAATACATGAGATTTGTCAATCTTACCGGGAGAGGGATGAGTATGATGCCATTAACGATGGCCAATGTTGGCGAAGCAAATACGATCCGCAGGGTCGGCGGAAATCCGGAAGTTCGGGCGCACCTGGAGAATCTTGGATTTGTCACTGGCGGGAACGTGACGGTGATCTCTACGATCGGCGGCAATCTGATTGTCAATGTGAAGGAATCACGGGTAGCGATCAGCCGCGAGATGGCAAGTAAAATCATGATTTCATAAGCGCGGCGGCGCAGCTTTTCACAGGAAAGTGATTGAGCCGCGCCAGGACATTGCGTTTCGCGAATGAATGGGGAAAGGAGGTTGCAGAGATGAAAACATTAAAGCAGGCCAAGATCGGAGAATCGGTCAGAGTGATCAAGCTTCATGGAGAGGGAGCCGTCAAGCGCCGCATTATGGACATGGGCATTACTAAAGGCGTCGATATATATGTGCGCAAGGTCGCTCCCCTGGGGGATCCGATCGAAGTCACGGTTCGCGGCTATGAGCTATCTCTACGGAAGGACGATGCCGAGATGATCGAAGTGCAGTAAAGCAGCGATTTGTGCAGGAAAGTTAGCTAAAACTAATCTTGATGAGCGGGAAAGGAAGAATAAGATGGGTATTCGAATCGCGCTGGCGGGCAATCCAAACAGCGGTAAGACGACATTATTTAACGCTCTGACCGGTTCCAATCAGTTCGTGGGAAACTGGCCGGGAGTCACGGTAGAAAAGAAAGAGGGTAAGCTGAAGAAACACAGCGATGTGACGGTGACGGATCTGCCGGGCATCTACTCGCTTTCTCCCTATACTTTGGAGGAAGTGGTGGCCAGAAACTATCTGGTGACGGAACGTCCGGATGTGATCCTGAACATTATCGACGGAACGAATCTGGAACGAAATCTGTATCTGACGACACAGTTGGTGGAACTGGGCATTCCTGTCGTGGTAGCCGTGAACATGATGGATGTGGTGCGAAAGAACGGGGATAAGATCCACACGGGAGAGCTGTCCCGTCAGCTGGGCTGTAAAGTGGTGGAAATCTCCGCGCTGAAGGGCGACGGCGTGATGGAAGCGGCCGAAGCGGCCATAACCGCGGCGAAGGGAACGAAGACGGTTCCCCAGCATTCTTTTAGCGGTCCCGTAGAACACGCCATCGCTCATATCGAGGAGGCGGCCGTGCATAGCATGCCCCAGGAACAACAGCGGTGGTACGCGATCAAGATTTTCGAGCGCGACGAGAAGGTGATGGAGAGGCTTTCTTTAAGCGAATCCGTAAAGCAGCATATCGAGAGCGATATACAGGCTGCGGAAAAGGAGCTGGACGACGACGCGGAGAGCATTATTACGAATGAACGATACCTGTACATCGCGTCGATCATTAAAGGCTGCTATAAGAAACGCAACGCGGGCCAGATGTCGATCTCCGATAAAATTGACCGTGTGGTGACCAACCGGATCCTGGCGCTGCCGATTTTCGCGGTTGTCATGATTATCGTATATTATGTGTCCGTGACGACGATCGGTACCTATGCGACGGACTGGGTCAATGACGGCGTATTTGGAGACGGATGGCATCTCTTCGGCATTGGTTCCGCGGATTACGAAGCCGCTGCGGAAGAATATGTGATTCCCGGCGCGACCGTGGAAGCCTTTGAGTCGGCGGCGGAGGAACAAGGAGTCGATCCGGCGACGGCGACGGATCTGACGACGACCGCGATTCTATATGATGATGAAGGCAATATAGAAGAACAGTTCGACGTGAATCACGCGGCCTATATGGAAGCTTTGGCGGTAGAAGAACCGGATCCCGCGAATTTCGGCGTATTTGTTCCCAGTATTCCGGACCTGGTGAAGGGTGGCCTGGAGGCGGTGAACTGCGCGGATTGGCTGCAGGGGCTCCTGATAGACGGAATCATCGCGGGTGTGGGCGCCGTGCTTGGTTTCGTGCCCCAGATGCTGGTTCTGTTCATCTTCCTGGCGTTTCTGGAAAGCTGCGGCTATATGGCTCGTATCGCCTTTGTCATGGATAGGATCTTCCGCAAGTTTGGTCTATCCGGCAAGAGCTTTATCCCCATGCTGATCGGTACCGGCTGCGGCGTTCCGGGCATTATGGCCTCCAGAACGATCGAAAACGACAGGGACCGTAAGATGACGATCATGACCACCACCTTTATTCCCTGCGGCGCGAAGCTGCCGATTATCGCGCTGATTAGCGGCGCTTTATTCGGCGGAGCATGGTGGGTGGCTCCCAGCGCCTATTTCGTAGGCATAGCGGCCATCGTGATCTCCGGCATCATGCTGAAAAAGACGAAGATGTTCGCGGGGGATCCGGCGCCCTTCGTGATGGAGCTGCCGGCTTACCATTGGCCTACGGTAGGCAATGTCCTTCGTTCTATGTGGGAACGTGGATGGTCCTTCATTAAGAAGGCGGGAACGGTGATTTTACTGGCGACGATCTTCGTATGGTTCGCTTCAAACTTCGGCTGGTCTTCCGACGGCGCTTTCGGCATGGTGGATATGAACGACAGCATTCTCGCCGCGATCGGAAACGCGATTGCCTGGATCTTCGCGCCTCTGGGATGGGGACATTGGCAGGAAGTGGTTGCTTGCGTGACCGGACTGATCGCGAAAGAGAATGTGGTAGGCACCTTTGGCGTGCTGTTCGGCGGCTTTGAAGAAGTAGCGGAGAACGGTTGGCAGGTGTGGACGAATATGCAGGCAGTCTTTACGCCCTTGTCCGCCTATTCCTTCTTGGTCTTCAATCTGCTTTGCGCTCCCTGTTTCGCCGCGATCGGCGCGATTAAGAGAGAAATGAACAACGCGAAATGGACTTGGTTCGCCATCGGATATCAGTGCGTCTTCGCCTATATCGTTTCTTTTGTGATCTATCAGATCGGCTCCTTCTTTACAGGAAGCGGGAATCTACTGGGCGGCGTGATCGCGCTCCTCTTGACGGCGTTGATCGTCTTCCTGTTGGTTCGTCCGGCCAAGCGGCAGGATAGGCTGACGGTAAAGGTCAGAACGTAATCGGAGAGGCGGAAAAGGCGGATGCTGCCGCCTTTTCCGCAATGAGGAGGTAAACGATGCTGCTTACGGCCATTCAGATCAAATACATACGCGTCCTGTATCGGCTGCAAGACGCGCGGGCGGTAAAACTCTCGGATGTGGCCGAAGCCTTGGGCGTCAGTAAGCCAAGCGTTCATAATATGTTCCAGAAACTAAAAAAATATGGACTGATTGCCCAGGATGAAAAAGGATATTCGAGGTTGACGGAATTGGGAAAGGAGACGGCCGGAAAATACGAGGAGGAATATAATATCCTCTTTGCGTTTTTAACCGAAGTCCTGACGGTAGAAGAAGAAGCGGCGCGGGAGAACGCGGTCGCCTTGATGGGAAGCGAGAAATACGGCGCGGAGGAACTGTGCAGGAACATTCGGCAGCTTAGGCCGCGTTTCGCGTAGAGAAAGGAGGAAATCTATGTGGACGGCAATCGTCGGCGCTTTATTGGTCATTGTGGGGGTCTTGGCAATTCGTGGTTATTGCAGAAAGAAGATTTATAAAAAAACGGATAAAGAGTATCCGGCAGGAGACCGTCTGGCATAGGTTTTAGAGATTCTCAAACAGGAGCCGCGGGGCGTTTTCAGTCCCCGCGGCTCCTGTTATTTCTTAATTTTTTGTGTCTAAAGGGGGAGAATGGTGGAATCTCTTGATTTCTTACGGTTCCAATGCTATAATTTTACGGAAAAGATATAGAAAAGGGGAGAGAGTGCTGAATGGAGGAGACAAGATCCGCGGTCGAGAAGGAGACGGTTATGGCGGAGAGCGAGGCGCAGGAAAAAGAAACGATTCGGGAAGAGGGCCCGAAGACGCAAAAAGCCTACGCGAGAAGAAAGAAAAAAACGCCGGGCAACGTGGACTGGTTTGGCATCTGTAATGGCAGGCATCTGTTATTAAAAAGTTTTGGTATCGCCCTGGGGACGGCGATTGTCATGTTTCTGCCTTCGATCATATGGGACGAGGGCTATTTTCTGTTTTTGGGAGACTTCAATTCACAACAGGTTCCTTTTTATAAGCTGGCTCATCAGGCGGTGAGAGAGGGGAACCTGGGATGGAACTGGTATACGGACCTGGGAGCCAATTTCATCGGTTCCTATACCTTCTATCTATTGGGAAGTCCTTTTTTCTGGCTGACGATTCCTTTTCCCAATGACTGGGTTCCCTATTTGATGGGGCCGCTTTTGATGCTGAAGTACGCGACTATGTCCATGACGGCGACCGCCTGGCTTAGACGCTATGTGAAACATGGGGAGTTTGCCGTCTTGGGAGGCTTGCTCTACGCCTTTTCGGGCTATACCATGTATAACACCTTCTTTAATCATTTCTTGGATGTGATGGTCTTTTTCCCGTTGATGCTGATTGGCATGGACGAACTGGTTGAAAACAACACCCGGGGCGTGTTTGCCCTGTCCGTAGCGTTGTGCGCCTTGGTGAATTATGTGTTTTTTGCCGGAGAAGCCGTCTTCATGGTGTTGTATTACGTGATGAAGGTATGGATGAAGGGATATAAGACAAATTGGAAGCGATTTGTCGCGGTGGCCGCGGAAGCGGTGCTGGGCTTTTTGATCAGCGCTTTTTTCCTGCTGCCTTCGCTGATCGTGATGCTGCAAAATCCAAGATCCAGCGGATTTCTCACGGGATATGATTTCTGGATCTATGATTATGAGAGGAAACCCTGGGTCATTCTTCTGAATTTCTTTTTCCCGCCGGAGCTGCCCTCTCAGCCGATTATGATTACCGATTCCTATATGCGATGGACCTCGGTTCAGGCCTATATCCCCATCTTCAGCATGTGCGGCGTCGTCGCTTTCGTGCGGGAGAACCATAAGCATTGGCTGAAAAACTTTATCATACTCCTGGTGATTATGGCTTTTATCCCGGGGCTCAACAGCATGTTCACCATGATGAACGATTCCTATTACGCCAGATGGTATTTCATGCTGGTGCTCATGTTGGTGACCGCCACGGTGCTGCAGCTGGATCAGGGAAGCGCGGAGCAGCTTAGGGCGGGGCTTAAGATCACGGCGGTCTTTACGATCATCGTGATTGCCGCCATGTTCCTGACGCCGGAAACGAAGACGGTCGAGACGGAAGTCCCCGTAGAAGTGAAAGACGAATCGGGCAATGTGACCATCGAGATGCAGGAAGAGGAGACGGAAGTCCTGGAGCTGGGGATTTATAACGAGACCTTTACGATCCCCTTCGTGATCATGTCGATTACCTGTGTGGTTTCCATTTACGTCCTGTATCGAATTTTGTCCCATCAAGGGATAAAGCCAAGGCTCTTCGCCAATTATTTGGTCATCGCGGTTTGTATTTTTGGCATGCTTTATGGGAACTACTATATTATATACGGAAAGACCCGGTCCTTTGATACGAAGGGATATATCATACCGGACGCGATCCAGGGACAGGACAAGATATATTTTCCGGAAACGGAGCAGTTTTTCCGTATCGATAACGACGATTCGTTCATCAACATGGGGATGTTTTGGCAGGTACCCGACATGCACGCCTTTCACAGCATCGTGCCGGTGTCCATCATGGATTACTATGAATACATCGGAGACAACCGGGATGTGAATTCCAAAATGGAATACAGTAACTATGCCTCACGGTCCCTTTTCTCGGTGAAATATTTCTGCGATCGGATCGATTACACGGCGGATGTGTTCGGAGACCGCAACGACAAGGATCCGGAGACAAAAATGCCCGGGTATACCTATCTCTATGATATGGCGGGCTTTGCCGTATGGGAAAACGACAATTATATTCCCATGGGATTCACCTATGACAGCTATGTTTTGCAATCCACGGTCGATGAGATGAGCGTGAGCATCAGAGACGAACTGATGCTGAAGGCGCTGATCTTAACAGAAGAGCAGGCGGAGAAGTATGGGGATCTGCTGGAGGAGGCGGATACGAGCAGATTTAGCTATACCGTAGACGCCTATGAGAAAGATTGTGATGAGCGGGCGAGGGAGGCGGCGGATACCTTCCGGTATGACAATACGGGATTTACCGCCCATATTACGCTGGAAGAGGACAATCTGGTCTTCTTTAGCGTTCCTTACGAGGAGGGATGGACAGCCACCGTCAACGGAGAGCCGGTGGAGGTGGAAAAGGTGCAGATCGGTTTCATGGCCGTGGAGGCCTCCGCCGGGGAGAATGTGATTCAGTTCTATTACGAGACGCCCGGACTCCGCGTGGGAATCATGATCAGCCTGGGGGCGGCCTTGGCGCTGGCGGCCTACTGGATAGGCAGTACCGTATATATAAGGAGACACAGGGGATGAAGAAGGAAAACAAATGGATCGCCCTTTATCACCGATACGAAGAGACATTTTGGTACCTGGTTTTTGGAGGCCTGACCACACTACTCAACCTGGTCGTGTTCTATGTGATGTACGAATGGTGGGGCATCGATAAGGTCGTATCGAACGTGACCGCGTGGGTCGCGGGCGTCCTCTTCGCCTTTGTGACCAATAAATTGTTCGTGTTTCGCAGCGGCGGGTGGAACGGAAAGAAGCTATGGTGGGAACTGGGGACCTTTGTTTCCGCCCGCCTTTTCTCCGGCGTTTTCGACACGGTTTTTCTGATTGCTTTCACGGAATGGCTGATGCGGCTGCCTGCGATGCCGGTGAAAATCGTCAGCAATATTCTGGTGATTATCATGAACTATGTGTTTAGCAAATGGATCGTTTTTCGAAAAAAAGCAGAATAAATTAGATTTTTGCTTGGCAGACGAGTCGTAATATGCTATAATGTGGTATGTTTACCAGAATATCCAGGATGAGACTGTCTTGGAAATATTTTGAGGTATGAGGAGAAGAGCATGAGGATTTTAAGGAATACAATGATCCTGCTATTCGTCGCATGTGCGCTTTTATGTGGTTTTTCTGTCGCGAAGGAGCTTCGGGAGAAGGACTCCACGTATCCGGAGATCCGATTTGAATCGGACAGTATCGAGATGGCTCTGGGGGATGGCGAGGAAAAACTGTTGGAGGGAGTAACGGCCTATGACGGGAAGGACGGAGATCTGACGAGTCAGGTCTTTGTGGAGTCCATTTCCAATTTTGTCAGTCCCGGCGTATCCAATGTGACGTATGTAGTGTATGATTCCAATCAGCATATCGCCAGAAATACAAGGACGGTCAAATATCTGGATTATACGTCCCCGCGTTTTGTGCTCAATCACAGCACGGTTTTCTACGTAGGAGAGAAGATCACTCTTACGGACTTTATTAAGGCGGAAGACGTGATCGACGGCGATATTAGCGGTAACATTCGGTTCAGTACGTCCAGTATTTCGACGGCTGCCGAAGGACTGCAGAGCCTTACGGTACGGGTCTCGAACAGCAAGGGAGACGAATCCGAGCTTGTGCTCAATATCCGCGTGGCCGGAGACGGGAGAACGACGCCGGTGATCACGCTAAGCGATTATATCGTCTATCTTCAGGCGGGAGAGAGTTTTTCACCCCGCTCCTATATCGAATCGGTGGCGCAGGCGGACGGGACGTCCATGTTCGTATCGGACGTATCGATTGAGAACAACGTGTTTAACGAAACTCCCGGCGTTTATACGGTCGTCTATTCCATCACGGACGAAAACGGCAATAGGGGAGTAACGGAGCTTGTGGTGGTAGTTGAGGGAGAGGAGGCGACGGAATGAGTCAGAGTCAGGATGAACAGATGGAGATTCACTGGGGCAGTATTTTCAAGGATCTGCGAAAATCCGCGGCGATCTTGATCCTGGCGGCGATCATAGGGCTGCTGGGCGCTTTTTCCGCGACGACGTTTTTATACCGGCCTCACTACTCGAGCAGCGTGACCTTCGTGGCGGAGATGAAGAATTCCACCTCCGTATACGCGGGGCTGAGTAACGCGACGCGATTGGCCGCGATTTTTCAGGATGTGATGAACAGCGATATTCTGGCGCAGAAGGCGGCGGAATATATGGGAGAAGAGGAGTTCCCGGGGACGATCGAGACGAAGATTATCGATTCCACAAACCTGTTTGTGGTAACCGTGTCCGCGGAGGATCCGAAGGTGTCCTTCGATGGGATTCAGGCCATTGTCGAGGTCTATCCCCAGGTTTCCGATAATCTTTTTGAGAACGCGGTCATGCGGGTGATCAGCGTTCCCAAGGCGCCGGACGAACCGGCAAATCCACAGAATTTGCTGCGGAACATGGCCCTTGGAATGATCGGGATGTTGGTGGTTTGCGGGGGCGTCATCGTGCTCCTTTCCGTATTTCGCGATACGATTAAGAGCGAACGCAATATCCGCAGGAAGTTGGATACCGGCCTTTTCGGTTCGGTGATCCATGAAAAGAAAAAGGTCAAGAACCGCAAAACCTCGCTGCTTCTGAATCAAACGACGATCAGCATGCCTTTTCGCCAGAGTTTTCAGCGAATCCGGCTGAAGCTGGAGTATGTGGCCCGCAAGAAGGGCTATAAGGTGTTTATGGTCACCAGCGCGGGAGAGAACGAGGGAAAGTCCACGGTGGCGGCCAATATTGCCCTGTCTTTAGCCCAGAAGGGGAAGAGCGTGCTGCTTATGGACGCCGACTTGCGTAAGCCGGCCGTCGTCAAGGTCTTTGACAAACAAAAAGAGTTTAACGGAAAAGAATTCGGCGAGTATCTGTTGGGAAAACTGCCCTTAGAGGAAGTTCTGACATACGACAGTCATTTGAAGATGTATCTCTTGATGGGGACGATGGCCTACCAAGAGTCTCCGGAGATGCTTTCTTCGAAAGCGATGATGGACGTGCTCTCCATGGCGCGTAAGGAGTTGGATTATGTGATTATCGATACGGCGCCCATGCTTCTTACCGCGGACGCGGAGACGCTGGCGGCCTATGTGGACGCGTCTTTATTGGTGATTCGCGAAGACGTAATCCGCACCAAGGATCTGAATGATCTAATCATTATTTTGCATAGAAGCAATTCTGAGCTGCTTGGATGTATCTATAATGACGCCAGCAAGGTGTCTGCGGATCGTGCGTCGATTAGGGAGTATCGGGGATATTCCGAGAACCGGACGGCAGAAGCTTAATCCCAAGGAGAGTAGTGCGATGAGTAAATATGACGAAAGCCAGATACAGGAAGATGAGGTTGTCATTGATCTGGGCGTGCTGTTCAGTGATATGTGGAGAGGATTCAAGAAATACTGGCTTCCTATCATTTTGATCCTTTTGATTTCCACCATCGGCGCGATGACGCTGACGATGGCTTTTTACACACCGATGTATAAGGCCGAGGCAACCTTTACGGTTACGCCGAGTTCCAGTGATAATTACGACGATTATACCTATAACTACAATTCTTCGACGGCCTCTTTGATGGCGAATACCTTTCCTTACATTATCGAGAGCAGTCTCTTGCAGGATATCATTAAGGAAAGCCTGGATGTGCAGGAGATCGACGCGGAGATTTCGGCTCAGGCGGTGGAGAACGCGAACATGTTCTCTCTGAGTGTCGTTTCTAAGGACGGAGAATGGTCGTATCGGGTTTTGACTTCGGTGATGGAGAATTATCCCCAGGTGGCGAAGTATGTGATCGGCGATTCCACCATGAATCTCCTGTCGGAGCCGACGGTGCCCCAGGAACCCTATAACGGCATGTCCTATCTAAAAAACGGAGCCCTCGGCCTGATCGGCGGGATTTTGGTCGGCGGCGTGATCCTGTTTATCTATGCCATGAGCCGCAAAACCATCCGTAAGGAAGAGGACGTGCAGGAGGTTTTGGGACAGGAATGTCTGACGGCGCTGCCCCAGGTATATTTTAAGAAAAGTTCTAATAAGAGTAAATTGATCTCCATCGATGATCGAAGAATCTCGGCGGGTTTTTTGGAATCGATTCGTTCTTTACGTTTGCGGCTGCAGCGTATGGACGGCGTGCAGACGGTCATGATTACGAGCACGATGAAAGGCGAGGGCGTCAGCACGGTGGCCATGAATCTGGCGTATTCTTTGGAGATGGATCGAAAGCGTGTAGTCTTGATCGACGCGGACTGGAAGCATCCGTCCCTGTGTAAGATGACGGGAACGAAGACCCAGGGCGGTCTTGGCGAGGCGATTCGTCAGGACAAGCTGAACGGGTATCTGACGATGATCCCCAAGAAAAACGTGGCCCTTCTGGCATCCGAAAAGGGAGAGGCGGACCCCTATAAGATCATCAACGGGGAGAAGCTCCCGCATCTGCTCATGAGGCTTCGGGGAATCGCGGATTATATTATTATCGACGGCGGCAGCTGTGAGGACTCCGAAAACGTCCGCCTGGCGGATCAATGCGACGCGGTGGTTTATGTAGTCCGTCAGGACGAGGCCAACGGGGCGCAGATTCTGAGTGCGATGGAAACCCTGTCCTATAGCCGAACCCCCATTTCCGGCGTGGTTTTTAATGGGATCGAGAGCGGCCTGGGCAGTTATGGTTCCGGTTACGGCTATGGGAAATATGGCTACGGAAAGTACGGTTACGGGCGATACGGCGGCGGTTACGGCTATGGAGAAAGTAAGGCAAAATAAAAGAAGCGGGGGAGCCGTCGCGTGACGGCTCCGGGTTTTCCGGGCCGGTACGATGAGTACCGGCGTTTTATTAGGAGGAAATGTTTTGAAGGAAACAATTCTTGTGGTGGATGACGAGAAAGAGATCACGGATCTACTAGAGGTATATCTCTCCATCGAGGGATATCGGGTTCTCAAGTGTTACAGCGGAAAAGAAGCGATGGAGGCGATCAACAAAGAGGGAGAGGGGCTGGATCTCGCGGTATTGGATATCATGCTGCCGGATCTAAGCGGGTTTGATTTATGCTGTCGAATCCGGGAGCAGTATACCTTTCCGATCATCATGCTGACGGCCAGAGGAGAGGATGTGGATAAGATCAACGGGCTCTCCCTGGGCGCGGATGATTATGTGACGAAGCCTTTTAATCCCTTGGAACTGATGGCCCGGGTCAAGGCGCAGCTGAGACGGGTGCAGCGTTACAGCAACCCGCAGAATGCCGAGGAAGAGAAAGACGAGATCGATCTGGGAGGATTGCAGATCAATCGAGCGACCCACGAATGTTTTCTGTACGGTAAGAAAATTATGCTGACGCCGATCGAGTTCAAGATCCTCTGGTTATTATGCGAAAACCAGGGGCAGGTTGTATCCTCAGAAAAGATTTTTGAGCAGGTGTGGCAGGAGAAGTACCTAGACTGTAATAATACGGTGATGGTACATATCCGGAGATTGCGTGAAAAACTGGGGGAACCGCCGCGAAAACCTCGCTGGATCAAGACGATGTGGGGAGTGGGGTATAAGATTGAGAAAAACTAAAAGAAAAAGGTTCGCGGTGGGACAGATCGGACGGTTTCTGCTATACTGCGGGATCTGGAGTCTTCTGTGCCTGGGAGCGTACTGGCTCTATAGCCGGATGATGCATGAGCGCGTCATCGTCCTACTATATCAGTATTTGCCCATGGAAGCCTATAACTGGCTGTCCGGAATCTGGAGGAATCTGGCGGTCGTCTGTTATCTGGCGGGAATTTTCCTCATCGCCATGCGGCGGATCCTGTTCTGTGCCCGATACGCGGAGCAGATCAACAGGGATCTGGGCCTTTTGATGCATTCGGAGAAGGAAATCTCTGAATATCCGGAATCCTTAAAAAGCACGGAGGTACAGCTGAAAGACATTCAGCACGCCATCTTTCGCGGCGGACAAATCGCGAAAGAAGCGGAACAGAGAAAAAACGACCTCGTGGTCTATCTGGCCCATGACCTGAAAACGCCATTGACTTCGATCATCGGATACCTTTCTCTGCTGGAAGAGGCGCCCGAACAAGAAAGGAAGCTGCAGGAGAAGTATGTGGGAATCGCGCTGAATAAAGCTTACCGTTTGGAACAGCTGATCGACGAGTTCTTTGAAATCACCCGCTTTAATCTGCAGTCCATCGAGCTGTCCTGGTCGGATGTGGACTTAACGATGATGCTGTATCAGATTACGGAGGAATTTTATCCGGCCTTTCAGGGGAAGGGACTTCGGTTGGAAACCCATATTGAAGCGGGATTGAGGATACAGGGGGACGCGGATAAGCTGGCCCGTATCTTCGATAATCTGCTGCGGAACGCCGTCAGCTACAGCCATGAGAATACCACGATCGAACTGTCCGCGGTTCATTCGGAACAATGGGTGCAGATTTCGGTGCGGAATCAGGGAGACCGCATTCCCACCCAGAAGCTGGAACGGCTGTTTGAGAAATTCTATCGGGTGGATACCTCCCGGGGGAGCGCCAGCGGAGGCGCGGGGCTGGGATTGGCGATCGCCAAACAGCTGGTGGAGCTGCATCAGGGGACGATAGAGGCCGGCAGTACGGAAGATTATACGGAGTTTACGGTTCGCCTTCCCCAACAACCCAAGAGGGAAACGAAAGCTCCTCTAGTATAAGAAGAAAGAAGGTATAAGATGGATGCAATCCATTCTATTAAACGGGAAGTGCGAGGACG
>CALWBZ010000060.1 GCA_944376225.1 uncultured Clostridia bacterium
ATTCGTTCCTGGACGCGTTTGTGGTCCCGGGTGAACTGGCGATAGTAATATTTTCTCTTTTTGACGGAGATGCAGAAGGGCACGCAGCCGCGAAGGCGCAGCTTGAGCCGGGCGATACGAACGGAAATATCTTCCATAAAAAATCCCCCTTTCGGAGGATTTAGTATAGCACAAAAATGGCTTGAATGCAAGGTTACAGGACGACGGAGAAGGTATTTTATATCCAAAATCCCCATAAAATCAGCAGAATCAAACCGGGGAGCCCCAGGAGCATGCAGATCAGCATGCTCCACAGGTTTACGCCGATGGGAAAGACGGGCCAGATTTCGGCGATGATGGACAGAGCCAGCATGCCGAACACGACATTGAGGAGCAGGCGCAGCGCCAAACGAAAGGCGCGGGGCGAGATCATGGCTAAGACGGAGAGGGAGAGGAGAATGATACCAGATAAAATCAGGGCTTCGGTTCCGGACATGCATCGTCATCCTTTGGAGTATTGTTGTACAATGTATGCATGGTCGGAACGTCGTATGCTGATTTTACAGGACGTCCGTCTTGGTGACGAAGGCGGGACGCGGATCGGGACCCTCAGGAAGGACCTCGTAATGATCGAGATAGAGCCGGTGAACATGGCGCGCCCACAGGGCATAGGCAGGGGAGTCCCCCTGTTCATCGATCATATGAGCGTCCGGGTAAACACCGTACATCTCGGAGATATCGGATTCGGATAAAATGGGTTTTTGCGACGGTCTCTGGCGAAGGCATATATCTTTTAGCGCGATATCTTCGATAGCCTTTTCGGGAATGCCGATGAAATAAGAACCGCGCGGGCCGTTATCCTCGCCGTGAATCTGTTCAAAGAGGATCCGGCGCAGATTGCTAAGAGGCGGCGCGGGATCCTCCGGCTTCACGCGGCCACGTTTTTCAAGCCGCAGGAAAAAGGGACTCATGGCCCGAAGGATACGGACGTTGTATACCCAAATGTTCTCCACCGTGCCGCCGTCCACAGCTTCCCAAGAGAAAGCGGAATCGGAATCCGCGTGTTTAATGCGCCGCATCTCTTCGGATACGCCGCCCACCGTACAGTTACGCACAAGGACGTTGCGGAAGTCGCCCTGGGAATCGGTGCCAAATTTGACGGCATTGCAGGAAGAAAGCAGTTCGCAGTCCTCCACCAGGATGTTCTCGCCGGGCATCTGGGAAGCCCCCTTGAAGCAGAGGGCGTCGTCGCCGGAGCTGACCAGGCAGCGTCTCACGATGACATTGCGGCAGCCGTCGATATCGATACCGTCGTTATTGTAGTTCGCCTGGTTCTCCACGCGGATATCTTCGATCAGGAGATTCTCGCAATGCAGGTAGTTCTGCATCCAACAGGCCGCGTCTTTCAGTGTGATATCCTTGATATGAACGTCGCGGCAATCCAGAAAGCGGATCAGAAAAGGGCGCCCGGGCGTTCCGTGGGCAGTTTCCTCGCCGGGGAAATGACCGCCCCTTCCGTCGATCTGTCCCTGGCCGCAAATCGAGATGTTCTCGCAGCCTTCCGCGAAAAGCAGGGACTGATTCATCCCCATATTCGTGTCTTGCACGGTGCGCCGGGCCGCGATGTGCTCGGGATAATCTTCCAGCCGTGAGCTTCCCAAAAGCCGTGCGGCAGCCGCGACTTCGAGCCGCACGCCGGAACGAAGAACCAGAGTCCCCGTCACATAATCTCCATGGGACAGGAGGACGGTACCGCCCCCACGGGAAGCGGCCGTATCAATAGCTTTCTGAATAAAAACGGTGGCAAGGCCACCCTCATATCCACATTGTTCGGGGGTGACGGTAAAGCCGGCGTCCCGCCAGCCATGCAAGGCGCTTGTCAGACCTTCGGCCATACGAGAGAGGTTGCATCTAAGAGAATCCGTCCAGGACGGTAAAGCAGACATATGGATCACTCCTTTGTTTTTTCTTTATTATAGCGAAAGAGAAGGCGGCGGTAAAGGGGGATTTGCTTTTTTCTTTTGGGATTGGTATAATAAATACAAGGGAGGAAAGCAAAATGAGCAGCTATTATTCCAAGAATTATTATTCGATCGGAGAATTGGCCAGGTATCAGAACATCTCGAAGCAAACACTGATCTATTACGACCGGATCGGCCTGTTCAAGCCCGCCTATGTGGATCCGGACACGGGATATCGTTACTACAGTCCTAAGCAGATCGACTATTTGGACACGATACTGGTCATGAAAAAAATCGGTTTTTCTTTGGAAGAAATCGGCGGTCATATGCGCCATTATAATCTGGAGAACAGCTCACAAATCCTTCAGAAACAACTGCGTGTCATCGACGATCGGATTCGGGAACTGCAATTGATTCGCAATCGCGTGCAGCACAGGTGCGTATCCATGGAAGAAGCGCTTAAGTATCGGATCAATCCGATTGTGGTAGAGAAGGCGCCGCGCCGGTTTATTTTATGGCATGAGGTAGAGAGGCCATATTCTTTGGAGGAAATTAGTATTGCCACCAAAAAATGTTTCGCGGACGCGGAGGAGCAGAGGTTACCGATTTTTTTCCAGACAGGGGTGATTGTCCCGGCATCGCATATCGAGCAGGAAAGGTATACAGAGGCCACCGTCGCTTTCCTACCGGTCGAGTATAATACGAAAGTGGAGAATTTGATGGAACTGCCACAGGGAATGAGCGTCGGGATCTATCATTTCGGGACGTATGAATCGATAGGAAGATCGTATCGGAGGCTGATAGAATATTGTGAAAAAGAGGGACTCAAGCGGATTTCGGATTCCTATGAGTTCTGTATCAACGATTACATTACTTCGGGGGATGAGACGGAATACATCACGAAAATCATGTTTTACATTCAGGAAGAGAGCCCTTGCGGCAGGGAAGAGAACATGGTATAATAGGCGCAGCATAGCAATTTTCTGCTAAAGCAGAGAGTGCGCTGCGCCCTGAGTTTGCCGCCAAAGGGCGTCAAACTCTGACAGGTCTTTGGATCCATGGCAAGACGGCTTTCTGCTAAAGCAGAGAGTGCGCTGCGCGATATTTGAAAGCGAATCTTATTCATAGAAAGGTAGGATGACAATGACAATTCAGAATGGTAAGGCTACCGGCATCAAAATCGCCTATATTGGTGGAGGCTCCCGGGGCTGGGCATGGGGCCTGATGAGCGATCTGGCCGCGGAAGAAAGCATGAACGGCACAGTCTGTCTGTATGATATCGATTTCCAGGCCGCGAAGGACAATGAGATCATCGGCAATCGAATCAAAGAGACGGAAGGCGTGAAGTCCGAATGGAAGTACGAGGCGGTTCCCACACTGGAGGAAGCGCTTACCGGCGCGGATTTCGTCGTCATCTCCATTCTGCCGGGAACCTTCGACGAGATGGAATCCGACGTACATACCCCGGAAAAATACGGGATCTATCAGTCCGTGGGCGACACCACGGGCCCGGGCGGCATCGTCCGCGCGCTGCGAACCGTGCCTATGTTTGTGGAGATTGCCGACGCCATTCGCAGCTACTGCCCGGAGGCATGGGTGATCAACTACACCAACCCGATGACGGTGTGCGTGCGCGCTTTGTATGAGGAATTCCCTCAGATTAAGGCCTTCGGATGCTGCCATGAGGTCTTTGGAACCCAGAAGCTTCTGGTGGAGGCCTTGGCCGACATCGCAGGCATCGAAGGAGTGGATCGCAGCGAAATTAAAACAAACGTATTGGGCGTAAACCACTTCACATGGCTGGATTCCGCCTACTATCACAATCAGGATCTGTTCCCGATCTACGCGGAGTTCGCGGACAAGTACGCGGAGAAAGGTTTCCAGAAGATTACCCATGACAACTGGATGAACAAATATTTCGGCTGTACCCACCGCGTTAAGTTCGATCTGTTCCGCCGCTACGGCCTGATCGCCGCCGCGGGAGACCGTCATTTGGCGGAGTTCTGCCCCGCCGCCTGGTATTTGAAAAATCCGGATGTGGCCGGGAGTTGGGGATTCGGCCTGACGCCCGTAAGCTGGCGTAAGGAAGATCTGATCCGCAGGAAGGAACGCAGCGCGCGCCTCGTATCCGGCGAAGAGAAATTTACGCTTAATGAGACGGGCGAGGAAGGCGTGATGCAGATGAAGGCGCTTCTGGGCCTGACCACGCTGGTAACGAACGTGAATATCCCGAACTACGGGCAGCAGGAAGGCCTGCCCTACGGCGCGGTCGTCGAGACCAACGCGGTCTTCACCGGCGACAGCGTGACTCCGGTGATGGCGGGCGGCCTGCCCTCGGAAGTGCTTTCCCTGGTGGCTCGGGTCTCGAACAATCAGGAAACGGTGATCGAGGGGATCTTTACAAAAGACAAGGAGCTCGTGCTGGACGCGTTCTGCAACGACCCGCTGATGACCTGCTCCTTAGAAGACGCCAGAAAGCTGTATCAGGAGATGACGGAGAACACGAAGAAGTATCTGGAAGGCTGGGAACTGTAAAAGAAAAAAACGGGGGCGCGGGGTCGCCTCCGTTTTCGTCAATCAAGAGAACAGAAGGATGATGAGATGGATCTATTCGAATACAATAGAGAGCAGGAAATGAAAGAGACCGGGCCTTTGGCCTATCGGATGCGGCCCAGGAGCTTGGAGGAGTTTGTCGGACAGGAAGAGATCGTGGGAGAGGGGACGCTCCTGTACCGAGCGATTAAGGCGGACCGTCTCGGCTCTGTCATCTTCTATGGGCCTCCCGGAAGCGGCAAAACCACACTGGCGAGAATCATCGCCAATACCACGAAGTCCGTCTTCCGGCAGCTGAACGCCGTCACCTCGGGAAAGAAGGATATCGAGGAGGTCGTGAAGGAAGCGGGAGACACGCTGGGCATGTCCGGGAAACGAACGATTCTTTTCATCGACGAGATTCACCGGTTCAACAAAGCGCAGCAGGACGCGCTCCTGCCCGCGGTGGAAGAAGGCAGGATTATCCTGATCGGAGCCACCACGGAAAATCCTTATTTTGAGGTAAACGGCGCGTTGCTGTCCCGCTCCCGCGTCTTCGAACTGAAATCCTTGTCCGAGGAACACATCCGGAACCTGCTGCGCCGGGCCGTAAAAGATCGGGAGAGAGGGCTCGGCAATATGAATCTGGAGCTGACGGAGGAGGCGGAGGTTTTTCTGGCCAGGATGAGCGCGGGGGACGCCAGAACGGCGCTGACCGCCCTGGAACTGGGCGCGCTAACGACACCGCCCAGAGAAAGCGGCGTGATCCGCTTAGATCTTGCGGCGGCGGAGCAGTGCATTCAGAAAAAAGCCTATGCCTTCGACAAAAATGGGGACGCCCATTACGACATGTTGAGCTGTTTTCAGAAATCCATACGGGGGAGCGACCCGGACGCGGCCCTGCACTATCTGGCGCGGCTGATTAAGGGCGGCGATCTGAAATCCATCGTGAGGCGTCTCTTGGTCATCGCTTCGGAAGACATCGGCCTGGCCTATCCCAGCGCCATCAGCATCGTAAAGGCCTGTACCGACGCGGCGCTCCAGGTAGGACTGCCGGAGGCCCAGATCAACCTGGCCCAGGCGGTGATCCTGCTCGCCACATCCCCAAAATCCAATTCGGCGGCCCGGGGAATCGGCGAGGCCATGAAGGACTTAGAAAACCGGGAGTTGGGAGAGATTCCGGCTCATCTGCGAGATTCTCATTACGCGGGCGCGGGGAAACTGGGGCACGGAACGGGCTATCAGTATCCTCATGATTTCCCCAATCACTATGTGAAACAGCAATATCTGCCGGACGCCCTCGCGGACACGGTCTACTATCATCCGGGGGAGAACCGCAGCGAGAGGGCAATCCGTCAGTATATGCAGGATCTTAAGAAAGAAGAATAGCACAATCTCACGGGTCTCGTCATACAATGGTCGTAGAAACGAAAAGGAGATTGAGAATGCGTTCCAGATTCGCGAGAGCGCCGGAGAACTGCCGCATTTACTATGGACCGGCCTCCGACATGGTCTATTCGGAGCCGGAGAAAATGACAAGAGAGGGGACGGAAGAAAAAGGAGGGACGCGAGCCGTACAGCAGATCCCCCAGATGCCGATTATGAACATTCCGCCGGACTTTTTCGGCCTGGACGAGGTAGACCGCGCGGAGCTGCGCCGAATGGAACCCAACGCGGCGCGGGATCTCGCGCCCTATATCCGGCGGGAAAGCGACCGGATGGAATCGGAAGGGAATATCCTGCGGGACGAATCTCTGGACGCGGCTCATGTGAGGCGCGGCGTGGAAAACATCATGAGACAGCTGGGAACAGGCTATCAGCCGGGAGGATATCTGGAAGAGGTCGTCACCCTGATGCTTCTTAGCGAGATATTTGATCGCAGACGACGTTGCCGAAGAAGGGGCGTCTGCGGCCGATAAAAAACGCCTCTTTCGGGAAAGCCCGGAAGAGGCGTCTGGTTTATTCAGCCCTCGAGGGAAGGCGGCGAGATCGAATGATTACTTTTCAGCGCGGAAAGTACCACATTGCTCTGAGTCTTGACCACGCAGGGAATGCTGCGGATACGGTTAAAGATGCGTTCAAAGGAGGACGTATCCTCGGTGATGATCTTTAAGCAGCAATCAAAACTCCCGGCAATGAAATAATATTCCGTAATGGCGGGTTCGCTTAAAATATAATCGGTAAATTCCGCGTTCTCTGCGAAATTATTCAGCGTGACCAGCATGATAACCGTTAAATCTTTATGAAAAGCCTTTGGGTTTAAGATCGTGGTATATTGCTGGATCATACCGGAATTTTCCAGTTTCTTCAGACGCTCGCTGACAGCCGATACAGATAAATTTACCTGGCTGCTGATCTCAGACAGAGACACTCGTGCGTTTTTGAGTAGGAGCGTCAGAATTTCGTTATCAATACGATCCATCGGGAGTACCTCCTCTTGATTCATGAGTGATATGTTTATTATAGCCAAAGGAAAGGGAAAAAGCAAGCGTTTTTTTGCTTTTTACTAAAATCACAGAAAAAACCACCGTCATAGAGGGATGACGATGGCTTTTTCTGTGATTTTTGAAAGATTACATCGAAGTCTTACATTCAAAACTGGCACAGTCCGTGCACTTACATTGATCGGCGTGAGCCTCATGCTTTTCCACGCGAATCGTGTTCAGCGTACAGTAATCTTCGGCTCCGGCGTGATGCATGCACTCGCTCACATCACAACAGATGCAACGGTTGATCTCTTTTGGCTGCATGATTTGACCTCCTTAGGTTCATGAAGAGATTGCAGGCTTCATCACAGCTAGTATGGACCAAAGCCGCCTTTTTATGCGACGGGAAATATTTGAAAAAAAAAAGAGATTGTGGTATACTAGCCCCAGTATGGTCAAGAAAAGGAGGTGGGCAGATGAAGAAGATCTGTATTCCGCGGAATGTGGAATGGATACTGGACGAGTTGGAAAAGAACGGCTATGAAGCATACGCGGTGGGCGGATGCGTGCGGGACAGTCTATTGGGACGGGAGCCGAAAGACTGGGACGTGACCACCTCTGCCAGGCCTCGGGATGTGAAGAGGATCTTTAGAAACACATACGATACGGGTATCGAGCATGGGACGGTGAGCGTCCGGATCGGGACGGAGATTTTTGAAGTTACCACCTTTCGCGTGGACGGGGACTATTCGGATCATCGCCGCCCGGACTCGGTAGAGTATACGGACAAGCTGGCGGAAGACCTGAAACGCAGGGATTTTACCATGAACGCCATGGCCTATCATCCGAGGGTGGGCGTTGTGGACCTTTTCGGGGGGCAGGAAGATCTGAAAAAAGGGTGTATCCGTTGTGTAGGCGATCCGGAAGAACGGTTTGAGGAAGACGCCCTGCGAATGCTCAGGGCTTATCGCTTTGCCGCACGGTTCGGTTTCTTCGTGGAAGAAGAAACGGCGCGGGCGGTGCGGGAAAAGGCTCCTCTTTTAGACAACGTAAGCCGGGAAAGGGTGCGAGAAGAGATGGATCGGTTAGTCTGCGCCGGGCATCCGGGCATTCTGCGGGACGTTTGCAAAAGCGGGCTGATGTCCTACATTCTTCCGGAGTGGACGCCCTGCGAGGGAGCCCCACAGAACACGCCGTACCATATTTATACGGTGGATGAGCATCTGATCCGGACGGTGGAGGCATCACAGCCCATTCGGGTGGTTCGTTGGGCCGCGCTGCTCCACGATATCGCGAAACCTTGCTGCCGCCATACGGACGCCTCCGGCAGGGATCATTTCTACGGGCATCCGGAACAGAGCGCGAAGATGGCGGATGAGATTCTCAGGAGGCTGAAGTTTGACAACGCCTCCCGAGAGGCGGTGGTCTGGTGCATTCGTCTGCATGACGAGAATCCGCCGAAAGACCTCCGCGAGACGCGCCACCTTTTGAGCCGGATACCGGACGGTTTTTATCCCTATTTGCAGGCGCTTCAATACGCGGATGCCGCGGCGCAAAACCCTGCCTATCTTTCGGAAAGCAAGAGAAAGCTGGATGCGGCGGGAGCGCTCTATCGGCAGGTGGCGGATGAGAAACAATGCGTGAAACTGGCGGATCTGGCCATTAACGGGAGGGATCTGATGGAATTGGGATTTCCCAAGGGGCGGATGATCGGAGAGGTACTGCGCCGGCTATTACAAATTGTTCTGGATTATCCGGAGATGAACAGTAAGTCCCTGCTGCTGCGCGTGGCGGGGCAGATCAAAGAACAGGGCTTTCAAAAACAATAACAGGGGAGAAACGGAACCGCCTCATTCGGCGGTTCTGTTTTTTTGATTCACGCATAGGATAGTATCGTTTCCGCCTGCTATGGCGGTCGACTTTCGAAAAAGGATGTGAAACCATGCGTGAGTTGAATCCCGGTATGCTGAAAGAACTTGGCCTTACGGCCAAGAAAATAAGCCGTGAATTTGGGGCCTATCTGTGTGAGACGGACAAGGGACTGTATCTTGTAAAAGATACGGACGCCTCGGAACGGGAACTGCGTTTTGCCCATCTGATCAAAGAACACCTACGGGCGGAAGGGATGGAGGAGACGGATCATTATGTTCTCGCGGAGGAAGGAAAGCCCTGGATCCGGCTGAATCGGGAGACGATCACGATACGCCGCTGGCTTAGAGGAGAGGAAGCGGATCTTGAACAGGCGGAGGGCCAGAGATGCCTGGGAGAGGCGTTGGCCCGCTTTCATCTGCATTGTAAAGGCTTGGAGCTTCCGGAGGAATTTAATGTTTTTCCCCATTATAATGACTGGCCGGGGAGGATGGAGAGGCAGATGCGCAGGATCCGTGGGATGGGAAAGACGATCCGGCGACGGGGACGTCTGGAAGAATTTGATCTGTTGTTTTTGAAGATGCTAAGGACGTATGAGGAAGACGGGAAGAAGGCCCTGGCGGGCATGGAAAACGGCTGTATGGAAAAGGTGTCGAGGAAGGCATGGGAAGAGCGCGCTTTCGCTTACGGCGCTTTCTCCAACCATTGCGTGCTGTTTTCCGGAAAAGATATGCTGTTTCATGATTTCGAGGGAGCGCAGTTGGCCCCGCCCTTGATGGATCTGGCCAGGCTGTTAGAAAAAACACTCCGTAAAAACGAGTGGAAAGCGGCCTGCGGCGAAGAAGTGCTAAACGCCTACGAAGCGGTAAAAGAATTGAAAAAAGAGGAAAAACAGGCGCTGTATTATTATTTGTTGTATCCGAGCCGGGCTTGGGACCTAGCCGGAGAAGGCTATGAACGAAGGTCGCAGTGGATTCCCGGCGCCTATCGCAGCAAGCTGGAGCAATTTATGGAGAAAGTGGAAGAAAGGCGCGACTGTCTGCAAATCTTGCAAAAACGGTTAGAAGAATAGAGAAAAAGAGAATTTTCGTCAAGAACGCCAGAAAGTCTTTGCAGGATGAGGAAAATATGTTATAATGGACATAGCCTGTTGAGGCGGAAAATAATAAGCAAGAAATGTATGATGAAGCGAGTCAAACAGGCCATATTCGATCAAAAGCGGATCGGATCATGAAGAAAGGAGCATACATAATGGATGACAATTGGACGAAGGGGTTGGACTCGAAGACTCCCCGTTCAGATGATAAAGAGCTGGAAAAGAGCTTGTGGGACGAGGAACCCCAGGTAGAGAAGGGCTCGGATGCCGAGGATGAAACAGAGCATGTGACCGGCGTCTTTCAGCGCGTGGCGCAGAAGGCCATGGGGCAGGAGAAGAAACCGGCCATGGCGAGGCCTTCTTCCGACCATAAGCCGAAGCCTGCGGAAAAGCAGACGCAGAGCGTTATGCCTCAGAATACGCAGGAGTTCAAAGAACAGTTCTTCAGCGATTTAATAGAGGCGGAATCAAAGCAAAAAGCGGCCTCCGCGGCTCAGCAAAAGCCCACGGTTCAGCCGAAGCCTGCGGCAGAGCAAAAGCCCGCGGCAGAGCAAAAGCCTGCGGCTCAGCAGAAGCCCGTGACAGAGCCGAAGCCTACGGCTCAGCAGAAGCCCGCGGCAGAGCAGAAGCCTACGGCCCAGCCGAAGCCCGCGGTTCAGCAGAAGCCCGCGGCAGAGCAGAAGCCTGCGGCTCAGCCGAAGCCCGCAGCTCAGCAGAAGCCCGCGGCAGAGCAGAAGCCTACGGCCCAGCCGAAGCCCGCGGCAGAGCAGAAGCCCACGGCCCAGCCGAAGCCTGCCGTTCAGCAGAAGCCCGCGACAGAACAGGAATCTGTGAATCAGCCGAAACCCGCGCCTCAAAGGGTAGAAAAGAGAGAGGCGCCGGAGCAGGCGGTTTTCCATGTGGGTAAAGAAGAGCCGAAGGAAACGGACGCGATGGAGACGGTTTTGCTTCCGGAAGAAAATGTGGAAGAAGAACCAAACGACGATAGGACAAGCCGTGTTCTGCGGAATGTGTTGATTGTGGGCATTGCCCTTGTCGCCGTGGTAATCGTAATTTTCCTGCTGATATCCAGCGCCTTGTTTGGAGGCCGTCAGAACGACTCATCCGGGTCGAGCCAAGCATCCGGCACAGAGGTATTCCAGGGAAAGAGTATTGTGGGAGTGATCACCGCGCTGAATCCCGCGGATGAGCAGGCTACGGTCTATACTGCCGATTCCGCCCAGGAAATCGTATTTGATCTCGCGGGAGTGGAGCTGGTAACGGATGAATTCGGAAATCAGATCGGATTCTCCTCCCTGGCGGTGGGACAGGTTGTAGACGTATCCTATCAAGAAGGAAGCGAGAATCGGGTAGAAAGATTCCGTCTTTCTTCCGGGGTGACGGAAATAGACAATGCCTTTGGCGTTGAGATCAGTCCGCAGAATCATCAACTTAGACACAACGGACAGACCTATGATTACGATGACCATCTGGTCTGCGTATACAACGGGGCAGCGCTGGATCCGGAGGAGATCACGGAACAGTATGTAATGAACCTGTTAATCGTAGACCGGCATGTGTATTCGATCTCCGTGATGCAGGCGGTAGGCACCGTGACGTTGACGGATACGGAAGCCTATTTGGACGCGAAGATTACTTTTACGCCCACATACGGAAATCCGGTGGAAGTCGATGTGGTGAAATCCATGCGTCCCATCGTACTCACAGAAGGATTTAATCGTTATACGGTAGAGAAGGACGGATCGACGATCGCGTCGGGAACCTTATTTGTAGAAGCAGGAATCCGTCAAGAATTGCGCCTTCCCGAGATCGACGAGGAAACGGCTGTTATAGACGTAAACGTGATGCCTGAAGGAGTCAGGGCTACGGTTCTCTTAGACGGGGAAGAGCAGGAGGATACCACGTTCACGGCCTCCTATGGAGAGCATGAACTGGAAATCTCCGCGGAAGGTTATGAGACGGTAACGCAGAAGATCGACGTTTCCCAGCCTTATATGCAGGTGACCGTAGAAATGCGCGCCACATCGGTGACGGTGTCGGTGACGGCGTCCGTGAACGGCGTAGCTGTCTATTGCGACGGAGAGTACATGGGAACCTACAACGGAAGAGCAGTAGAATTCACCCTTCCTTACGGGACCTATTACTTGGCGCTGACTCGGGTGGGTTACGAAACGATTGGTTATGATCTGGTGTTGGATTCTTCATCCTTATCCACGGTCAACCTGTATTTCTCTCAGTTTACCGAGCTGCCGGAGGAGAGTTCGGAAGAAGAGAGTTCTCGTTATCAAGAGAGTTCGCGAGAAGAGAGTTCCCGGGAGGAAAGTTCCCGCGAGGAAAGTTCCTATGAAGACAGTTCCTACGAGGACAGTTCCTACGAAGATAGTTCTTATGAAGACAGTTCTTACGAGGATAGTTCCTACGAAGACAGTTCTTACGAAGACAGTTCTTATGAAGACAGTTCTTACGAGGATAGTTCCTACGAGGACAGCTCTTACGAGGACAGTTCCTATGAAGACAGTTCTTATGAAAACAGTTCCTATGAAGAGAGCTCTTATGAAGAGAGCTCTCTTCCAAACGATAGCTCTTATGAAGAAAGCTCTTCTTCCGGCAGCGACAGTTCCTATGAGGAGAGTTCTTATTTGGAAGAGGTTTCCCAGCCGGACAGCAGTTCCTTCGTGGATCAAAGCAGCGTTCCGGTTCCGGAATCGGATAGCTCGGCCGTGAGCGAATAAAAGGGCCGAGAATCATAAAAACCTGGTTTGTTGAGTGCAATGCACCATAAACATATAACGCGAGGAGGTTTTAAGATGGAAGAGTACAAAGAAAGGTATGAAAGATGGCTTTCTTCCGAGGCCGTAGACGAGGCGACAAAGGAAGAGCTGCGCTCGATTGCGGGGAATGAGAAAGAGATCCAGGAGCGCTTCTACAAGGATCTGGAATTCGGAACGGCCGGTCTTCGGGGCGTGATCGAAGCAGGAGCCAATCGCATGAACGTGTATACGGTACGGCGCGCGACTCAGGGCCTGGCGAATTATTTTCTCAAACAGGATCCTGAGGCGAAGGAAAAGGGCGTCGCGATCGCCTATGATTCCAGACACCAGTCCGATGTTTTCGCCAGAGAGACTGCCGCGGTTTTTAACGGCAACGGAATTAAGGCCTATGTTTTCGAGTCCCTTCGTCCCACGCCGGAACTCTCTTATGCCGTGCGGCATTTAGGCTGTAAGGGAGGCGTCGTCATCACCGCCAGTCATAATCCCTCCAAATATAATGGCTATAAAGCGTATTGGGAGGACGGATGCCAGGTTCCGCCTCCGATGGACAGCGAGATCATCGACGAAGTGGAAAAGGTGGATATCTTCGACGGAATCCAGGTGATGCCTCGGCAGGAAGCGGAGAAGGCCGGCCTGTATGTAGAGATCGGAGAAGACGTGGACGCTCCTTATATCGAAGAGATTAAGCGGCACCGCATCGACCCGGAGACCCTTTCTCAGTGTGCCAAGGACCTGAAAATTGTCTATACGCCGCTGCACGGAACGGGAAATAAACTGGTGCGGCGCGTATTGGCAGAGTGCGGATTCACCCAGGTGCATGTGGTGCCCGAACAGGAGCTGCCGGACGGTGATTTTCCCACCGTACCCTACCCCAATCCCGAAGACGTACGAGCGCTGGAACTGGCCAGACAGCTTGGAGAGAAGATCGACGCGGATCTGATCGTAGGAACCGATCCGGACGCGGACCGCATGGGAATCATGGTGAAGACGCCGGAGGGGTACAAGCCCTTTACCGGAAATATGACGGGAATGCTCTTGACCCATTATATTCTGGATGCCAGGAAGAAGACCGGCACGCTGCCCGCCGACGGCTTTGTCGTTAAAAGTATCGTCACCACCGAGATGGTGCGCCCCATGACGGAAGAATACGGCGTGGAGCTTAGGGACGTGCTGACGGGCTTTAAGTATATCGGCCAGCAGATTCTGCGCAGTGAGCAGAGCGGGAAGGGATCCTTCCTGTTCGGATTTGAAGAGAGTTACGGATACCTGTGCGGAACCTATGCCAGAGATAAGGACGCGGTCAGCGCCAGCATGCTGATCTGCGAGATGGCGGCCATCTGCAAGGCCCAGGGAGTCAGCCTGATCGATCATCTGGAAGCTTTGTATCAAAAGTATGGATACTACAAAGAGGCGGTCGTCTCCATGGCTTTCGAGGGAATCGAGGGCGCGGCCAAGATGAAAGAAATCATGGCGCAGATGCGGAGCAATCCGAAAGCAAGCTACGCGGGTCTTAAGGTGGTCGCGGTAGAGGATTACCTGGCCGGATTCAAGGATTATCCGAAATCCGACGCCCTGCGGATTCGCCTGGAGAATAATTGCTGGGTCTGTGTAAGACCTTCCGGTACGGAACCGAAGATCAAGTTCTACTTCGGCGCCAACGGAAAGACGGCACAGGAAGCCGAGGAGCTGACCCAGGCGCTCTCAAAAGAAATGACGTCGGGAATTTAAGACATGTGAAGGTCGCGGCATGAAAATGCCGCGGCTTTTATATTGTTTCGATTTCAAAGAGGACGAACCCCCTTGCTCGTTTATGCATACAATAATGCATTGGGAAGGGGGTTTTCGTATGATTCGGAGAGGAAGCTGGGTGAGACGCAGATCCTACGGACAGGATATGCTGTTTTATGTGGAAGAGGTGCGTCCGGACGGCCGAGCGCTTCTTTCCGGCGTGGAATATCGCGTACTGGCGGACGCGGAAATAAGGGATCTGGCAGAGCAAAGCGAAGAGGCGGTGCGAAGCACGCGCCGGCGGGAAACGCTGCGAATTCAGGAGAAAATGGAGGAACTGAAGCGCCGGCACAGTAGGGCCGGCATCACGTATGGAGGGAGTTTTCCTAAGAACGTGCGGATCCTGCATTTGGACGGAGACGCGGAGTATCTCGAAATATGCCGGCAGTATTATAGAGAGTTGGGGCTTGAGGTGTACGGGGAGGCGATCGAAGAAAGGAAACAGCCCCTGGAGGTATTGCGCTGTCTGCGGCAGTATCGTCCGGAGATTCTGGTGGTGACCGGCCACGATTCCCTGCCCCGGGGGACGCAGGATCTCATGAGAGAAGAGTCTTACAGGAGTTCTCGGTTTTTTGCGGAGACGGTGCGGCGCGCCCGTTCCTACCAGCCGGACATGGACCGGCTCGTGATTATCGCCGGCGCTTGCCAGAGCTATTATGAACTCTTAATGGAGAACGGCGCCAATTTCGCCTCCAGTCCGGGCCGGGTTCTGATCCACGCCATGGATCCCGTGATTTTGTGCGCGGAAATCGCCTATACGCCCCTGCAGGAACGAGTGAATGTAGAAGAGGCGGTCTCCCTCACCTTTTCCGGGGAACAGGGGATCGGAGGTTACGATACGATGGGTAAATACCGCAGAGGATATCCTTCGGGCCGCAGGAAAATTCAGAGCTGGGGCGCATAGAACGCCCGCGCCGGCATATAGTGTACTATCACGGACACAGGGAGGAAAGAAAGAATGCGGAGAAGATGGGGACGACTGCTGGCCCTCTTGATTGCGATTATTTTTACATGTTCCGCCTGTAACGGCGGGGAAGAAAGCGCGCAGGAAGACGAAGCGGCGGCGCCGGATCTGGCATACGAGATCATCTCGAACGATCAGGCGCCGCAGAAGCTTTCCGAGAAAATCCAACAGGAACGGGGAGAAAAGTTCGGCTTTTCATATCGAAACGGGGAAGATTTGTATATTGCGTTCGGGTTTGGCGAGAAACCGACAGGCGGTTACAGCATTCAGATAACGGCCGCCAAAAATATGGGAAATAAGATCCTGATAGAGGCGTGCCTGGTAGCCCCGCAGGCGGGAGAGGTGGTCTCACAGAACGTTTCGTATCCGTATCTGATCCTGCTCGCGCAGGATACGGGAGCGGAGATTCAATTCCGGCTGAAAGACGCGGGTTAATAAAAGGAGAGAAAAATATGGCGTTGGAACAGATCAAAGAAGAATGGAGCGGAGCCGAGAGCAAGGAGATGACCCAGGCGCGGATCCCCGTTAAAGAGGATATTTTGCTGGCGGACGGAAAACCGGATATTGCCCGGGTCTTACAGACGGAATTGTCCCCCTCCATAGAGGAAAGTACCCTGGAAAACGGTAGACTCCTGGTTCGGGGAAAGCTTTGGGTGGACATTCTGTATTTGGCGGAAGGCACGAACTGGACGGTACATAGTATGCGGACTTCGGTGGGGCTGGAGGCGTCGCTGCCTACGGATTGTTCCGAGGATACCGTATCCCCCGTATGCTCCTTCCAGTCCAATGTAGAAGATATGCGGGTGATCCTGCGCAGCGGCCGCAAGCTGAATGTATCGGCCATGCTGGAGCTGTCGGCGGAGATCGTCATGCATCCTAAGATTTCCATGGTGAGCGGAGTACAGGGAGAAGAGGATCTGCAGGTTTTGGAAAGTGTGCGAAATATTTCCAGCAAGGTGGCGGAGTGCCACGAAAAATTGATCGTCAAGGAAGAACTGAAGATCCCCGAAGCATTGGGCAATATCAGCGAACTGCTTTGGTGGGACGCTTTCCTGTGCAGCAAAGAGGCTCAGCTCATGACGGATCAGGCGATGGTTAGAGGAGAATTGGAGATCTCGGTGCTCTACACCACGGAAGAAAGCGACACCCAGGTATATTGTTTGCAGCAGCGGATTCCCTTCAGCGGCATGTTGGATGGACTGGGCATCGCGCCGGGCATGAAATGCGAGCTCAAGATGCAGCCGGAAAAACCCTCCCTGCGGATCGGGCCGGACGATGACGGAGAATTGCGGGTCTTTGATACGGAAACCCTGTGCGATTGCGTACTCCGCGTTTATGAAGAAAAGGAACAGCGTTTTGTTCAGGATCTGTATATGCCCTCGCAAAATGTGGAATGCGACGTCCTGGAGGCGGAGCTAAGCGGTCCTATGCGGATGGAAACGGCGGCGTTTCGAGCCGAAAACGACGTGGAAATGCCAGAGAATCTTCCGGATCCGGTTCAGGTCTTTTATACCACGGCCACGCCCTATGTGGACGACGTCCTCATGGAGGGGGGACAGCTGCAGGTAGAGGGAGTTCTGCACGCGGCGGTCTATTATCAGGCTCCGGGGGAAAGCGGAGGCGTATGCGCCTTCTCGGCGGAAGTTCCCTTCCAGTATAGTATGAATATAGGCGACGGCAAGGACGTTAGTGTGCGCGTACACGTTCTGGTGCAGGACGCCTCTGCCATGTGGCAGGGAGGACACCGAATCCGCATATCCGTACAGTGTCAGATGGAATGGATGGCGGCGGAACTTCAAAAGGTGAAGGTGCTTCAGGAAGCGCGGATGGAACCCATGACAAGCGAGGAAATCGCCGCGATTCCTTCGATGGCCCTCTATATCATCCAGCCCGGCGATACCCTTTGGAGCATCGCGAAGCGCTTTAACACAACGCCGGACCAGATCATGCAATATAATGAAGTGTCGGAAACGGAAACCCTGGTGGAGGGACGATGTTTTGTACTGGTCAAAGCATAAAAATCTCTTGACAAGAAAACAGAGATATGATATCCTTGAGGAGGTTAGCAAATACTAACCGAAGGAGGAAAGGATATGTGGGCAACGATCCTAATCAGTATATTGCTGGCGGCAGTGGTCGTTCTGATCGTTCGGGGTCTCGTGCGAGATCGTAAGAACGCGAAAACGCGGGGCGGCTGCCCCGGGGGATGCAGCGGTTGTTCGGGCGGCTGCGCCTATCATTCCCAGAGCCAGATAAAAAAGCAAAATCAATAGAAATAAAGTCCAAAGAAGACGGCCGGTTCCAAGATTTCATCGTGGAAAACGGCCGTTTTCCTATCGAACCTTCTGTAAATATTCTATGAAAAGTCAGACGAATTGTAAGAAAAAATTGAAATCATCCGGTGAATATGGTATAATAGGCGCAGCAAGACAACTTTTTCTTTGGGAAGAGACTGCGCTGCGCCCCGAGTTTGCCGCCAACGGGCGTCAAACTCCCGAGAGCGTTGTACGCTATGGTATAATAGGCGCAGCAAGACAGCTTTTTCAAAGAGGGTGATCTTGCCCACGGATCATCGAGGGAGGAGGGGATTCTCATCGGATTATTTATCTCGTTAGAAGGACCGGACGGGTCAGGCAAAACGACGCAGGCCGAACTTCTTAAAGAAGAGTTGGAAAAGGCGGGGTATGAGGTTGTTTATACCAGAGAACCCGGAGGCCCCAGGCTCAGCGAGGAGATTCGGAAGATGCTCCTGGATCCGGAAAATCGCAGCATGACGGCCCGCGCGGAGGCGCTTTTATACGCGGCGGCCAGGGCTCAGCATGTGGAAGACGTGATCCGCCCGGCGTTGGCGCGCGGCCAGATCGTATTGTGCGACCGTTTCGTCGATTCCAGCCTGGTCTATCAGGGGATCGGCCGTAACCTCGGCGTGGAGAAGATAAAAGAGATCAATCATTTCGCCACGGGGGGACTGGAGCCGGATCTGACGTTTGTGATTCAGATCGATCAGGCAGAAGGACTGCGGCGAAAGGACGCCCAGCAGAACGGGCGGCTGGATCGGTTGGAATCGGAAAAGGGAGATTTTCACAGTCGCGTTCACGACGGTTTCTCGGCCCTCGCCAAATGGTATCCTCGGCGGGTCAAGCGGATCGACGGCGCGGCGGAGCCGAGTCGGGTTCATCAACAGATTATGGAAGCATTGCAGCCTTATTTGCAGAGGCTGCGGCCTCAATAATAAATCTTTCTACAGAAAGGGGTAGGACGCAATGAAACTTGTATTGGCGATTATTCATGATGAGGACGCGGGGAGGCTGACCACCGCCCTGAATAAGGAAGGATTTCAGGTGACGAAGCTGGCCAGTACCGGCGGTTTCCTGCGGGTCGGCAACACCACGATGCTGATCGGTGTGGAAGAGGATCGTTTGGATGAAGCGCTGAAGATCGTGCATGAGCGCTGCCAGACCAAGAAACAGATGACGATTGCGAATCAGCCCTACACGTCCACGCCGGAGGGATACATTCCGTACCCGATCGAGGTGACGGCCGGCGGAGCGACAGTCTTCGTCCTGGATGTTGAGCAGTTCCATAAGTTCTGATGTATGAGAAGGAAGTAGAGGAACGGCTGATCGGTCATGACGCCGTTTTGAAGCATATCCGGTCGGCCGTATCCGCCGGCCGGGTTTCTCATGCCTATCTGGTAGAAGGAGCAGAAGGGGCCGGCAAGAAAACGCTGGCCGGGCAGTTTGCCATGGCGCTGCTGTGCAAAGCTCCAGAGAACGGAGAACCCTGCGGCAGATGTGATTCCTGCCGCGTTTTTCTATCTGGGAATCATCCGGACATGCATTATATCCGTCCGGGAGAAAAGGGAACCCTGCCCGTACAGCGTATCCGGGAAGAGTTGGTGCAGGATATGGAGATCCTGCCTTATTATGCCGGCCGCAAGATCTATATCGTGGAGCGAGCCCATCTGATGAACGCCCAGGCGCAGAACGCCCTGCTGAAGACCATCGAAGAGCCGCCGGCTTACGGTGTGATCCTTCTGCTTGCAGAGAGCGTGCAGAGCTTTCTCCCCACGGTACGTTCCCGCTGCGTGCTGCTAAGGCTCCTGCCGCTGCCGGAGGAAAAGGTGCGGAAGATTCTTACGGGGCGTTACGGCGTAGAGGAATCGACGGCCAGGGCTTGCGCGGCCTTATGCGGCGGTTCCGTGGGACAGGCTCTCCGGCTGGCACGGTCGGAGGATTTCATCAGGCTGCGGGAACGCTGGATGGAGTGGCTCTCCGGCTTGGCCAGGCAGGAAACCTGGGAGGTTCTCGCTCGGGCAAAAGCCCTGGAAGAAGATAAAGCCGTGATAGAAGACGTCCTGAGAATGATGCAGATCTGGTTCAGAGACCTGATCATCCTGCGGGAGACCGGGAGCCTATCAGGCTGCGTATGCCGGGATTTGGACGCGAAGCTGGAATCCTCGGCGAATCTGTATGAAATACCGGAATTATACCGAAAAATAGAAGTCTTGGAGGATGCCAAGAAGAAATTATCGCATAATGTAAACTACGGACTTTGGTCGGATTGGCTTCTTGTGGAGCTGTCCAGGCGAAAGACGTTTCATCAATAGGAGGATGTTTGATTGATTACGGTGATTGGAGTCAGGTTCCGGCACGGCGGGAAGATCTATTCCTTCCAGCCCGGAATAAACCGAGTGGAGCGAGGGGACCACGTGATCGTGGAGACTTCCCGGGGCGTGGAGTACGGAATGGTCGTGCAGAGTCCCAGGCTGGCCTCGGATAAGGATATTGTGGCGCCGGTGCGAACGATTTTGAGAAAAGCCACCGAGAAGGACGAGGAAACGAATCGTCATAATATACAGGCGGAGAAAGAGGCCATGGAGGTCTGCCGGGAAAAGATCTTAAAGCGGGGCTTAGAGATGAAGTTGGTGGACGCGGAGTACACCTTCGACGGGAATAAGATCCTGTTTTACTTCACCGCCGAAGGACGGGTGGATTTCCGGGAACTGGTCAAAGATCTGGCGGCGGTGTTTAGAACCCGGATCGAGCTGCGGCAGATCGGTGTGCGGGACGAGGCCAGAGCCTGCCCCGGCATGGGCATCTGCGGCCGGCCGTTTTGCTGTCAGACATTTCTGCCGGACTTTATCCCCGTATCGATCAAGATGGCGAAGGATCAGAACCTTTCCCTGAATCCCACCAAGATTTCGGGGACCTGCGGCCGGCTCATGTGCTGTCTTAAGTATGAAGAAAGCACTTATGAGGAGTTGACCAGAAAACTCCCCGCCGAGGGAGATCTGGTGCAGACCCCCGGGGGCGTGGGAGAGGTACTGCATGTGAACGTGCTCAGACAGCTCCTTAAGGTGGGCGTGCGCCAGAATGAAAAGGGCGATGTGGAGATCACGGAGTATCCGCTGGACGAGATCGAGATCGTAAAGAGAAAACGAAATCGCGGCCGAAACGCTCAGAACATGGATCAAGAGGAGAAGAAACAGTTGGAGGCGCTGGAACAGGATCATGGGGGACGCTGAAAGGAGCCTTCTTAAAGAAGGGGAGCGTCTGGACGAATTACAGCGAAAGGGAAGGCGCATCATCCAGCATCCGGGACGTTTTTGTTTCGGCATGGACGCGGTACTGCTGTCGGCCTTCGCCAGAGCCTATCCCGGGGAGCAGGTTTTAGATCTGTGCAGCGGGACGGGAGTGATTCCGATCTTAATGGAAAGCCGTTTCCCGGACGCCTGTTATACCGGGGTGGAACTACAGGAGGAATCGGCGGATATGGCAAAGCGCAGCGTGCTGGTAAACGGCCGCGGCGAGAGGATCCGAATTTTACAGGGAGACCTGCGGGGCTGCGAGGCATGGCTTAGGGCCGGAGCCTGGGACGTGGTGACGGTGAATCCGCCCTATATGAAGATACCCGCCGGGCAGCATAACCGGAGCGAAGCTATGAATCTGGCCCGGCACGAGATCGCCTGCACTCTCGAGGATGTACTGCGGGCCTCCGCCAAGCTTCTGAAGAGCAAAGGAAGGTTCTATATGGTACACCGGCCCATGAGACTGCCGGAGATCATGGAACAGATGAGGGTCTTTCGGATCGAGCCCAAACGGATGCAGCTCGTCTATCCGAAACCGGACAGGGAGCCGAACATG
Organism: uncultured Clostridia bacterium; assembly: GCA_944376225.1. Taxonomy (GTDB): domain Bacteria; phylum Bacillota; class Clostridia; order Lachnospirales; family Bianqueaceae; genus Faecimorpha. The sequence goes on from CALWBZ010000060.1 coordinate 21,533, forward strand.
GTGCTCATTGAGGGCATACGGGGAGGCGGACCGGAGCTGCGGGTGATGCCGCCCCTCATCATCTATCACGAGGACGGTTCTTATACGGAACCGGTCCGAAGAATTTACGAGGAGAACAATGGCAACAGTCAGTCTGAGCGCGTGTGACCGGTACGAGAGGGAAAGCCTCCGAAAGGCCATAGAACAGGCGATTCTTGACCTGGGAGGGTGGAGCGCCTTTGTAAAGCCGAAGGATCGGGTGTTTCTCAAAGTCAACCTGGTCATGAATAAGGATCCGGAACTCGCGGCCACGACCCATCCCGTATTTGTGGAGGTTCTGGCGGCGCTCCTGATCGAACAGGGGTGCGATGTGATCATCGGGGACAGCCCCGGCGGCCTCTTCAATGGGGAGGCGCTGAAGAGGATTTATAAGGGAACCGGCATACAGAAGGCGGCGGAAGCCTCCGGCGCGCGCCTAAACTGGAACACGGGGGCCGTTGAGCGGGAGAATCCCCAGGGAAAGCTGCTCAAGAGGCTCACCCAGACCGCCATGCTGCAGGACGCGGATAAGGTCATCTCCGTGTCCAAGCTGAAGACCCACGGCATGATGACGTTTACGGGGGCCGTCAAGAATCAGTTTGGCACCGTTCCCGGGACGAAAAAAGCGGAGTATCATTTTCGCATGCCCGAGAGCGCGGACTTCGCGGACGCTCTGATCGATATCTGCCTGGCGGCGAACCCGGTATTATGTCTGATGGACGGGGTCGTGGCCATGGAGGGCAACGGTCCCACGGGAGGAACTCCCCGGAAGGTGGGAGCGGTCTTGGCCTCGGAGAATCCCTTTGACCTGGATCTGGTGGCGGCCCATCTGATCGGCCTTGAGCGCGAGCAGGTGCCCACCCTGGAGCAGGCGTACCGGCGGGGGCTGGGGAAGGCTTCCGCGGCGGAGGTCAAGGTGGCCGGAGAGGATCCGGAGCGGTTTGTGCAGAAAGATTTCCGCATGCCGGATCATATCGACCCGCGCCTGATGAGGAAGTTCGGACCGGTGGGAGACGCTCTGTCGTCCTGGCTCAGGCCCAAGGTAAAGTTTCATCACGACCGCTGCGTGGGCTGCCGGGCCTGTTATCAAAACTGTCCGGCCAAGGCCATTACGATGAAGGGCAGGTATCCGACGGTGCG
>CALWBZ010000061.1 GCA_944376225.1 uncultured Clostridia bacterium
CATGAAGCTGGAAAACCATTATCGGGATATGCAGGACATGGAGTTTACGATTCAGGAAGGAAAGCTGTATTTCCTTCAGACCCGTAACGGCAAGCGTACGGCTCAGGCCGCGCTGCAGATTGCCTGCGACCTCGTGGATGAGGGCAAGATTACGCCCCAGGAGGCGGTGCTTCGTATCGAGGCCAAGTCCTTGGATCAGCTGCTGCATCCGACCTTCGATCCGGAAGCCTTGAAGTCCGGCGAGGTGATCGGTTCCGCGCTGCCCGCGTCTCCGGGAGCCGCCGCCGGCCGCGTGTATTTTACCGCGGATGAGGCGAAGATGGCTCATATGAAGGGAGAAAGGGTTATTCTGGTTCGTCTGGAGACTTCTCCCGAGGATATCGAGGGAATGCACGCTTCCGAGGGTATTCTGACGGTAAGAGGCGGCATGACTTCCCACGCGGCGGTTGTCGCCCGGGGCATGGGAACCTGCTGCGTATCCGGCTGCGGAGAGATCAAGATCAGTGAGGAGGACAAGGTCTTCACGCTGGGCGGTTATACCTTCCATGAGGGAGATTATATCTCGCTGGACGGTTCTACCGGAAAGATCTATAAGGGCGATATCAAGACGGTGGAGGCTTCGGTGAGCGGTAACTTCGGACGCATCATGATGTGGGCGGACAAGTTCCGTAAGCTGCAGGTACGCACTAACGCCGATACGCCGGCGGATACGGAGAACGCGGTGAAGTTGGGCGCGGAAGGCATCGGACTGTGCCGGACCGAGCACATGTTCTTTGATCCCGAGCGGATTCCGAAGATTCGTAAGATGATCCTGTCCGATACCCAGGAGGCCAGAGAGGCCGCGCTGATGGAGCTTCTGCCCTATCAGAAGGAAGACTTTAAGGCGATGTATAAGGCGTTAAAGGGTCGTCCCATGACGGTTCGCTATCTGGATCCCCCGCTGCATGAGTTTGTACCGACGGACGAGGAGGATATCGCGGCTTTGGCTAAGGATATGGGCCTGACCACGGAGCAGGTGCGGCAGAAGTGTAACGAGCTGCATGAATTTAATCCGATGATGGGACATCGCGGATGCCGTCTGGCGGTCACCTTCCCGGAGATCGCGAAGATGCAGACTCGTGCGGTCATCGAGGCGGCGATCGAGGTCAAGCAGGAGTGCGACTATGATATCGTGCCGGAAATCATGATTCCGCTGGTCGGCGACAAGAAGGAGCTGAAATTCGTCAAGGCCGTGGTGGATGACACCGCGAAGCAGGTCATGGACGAGAAAAAGATCTACATCAACTATCATGTGGGTACGATGATCGAGATCCCCAGGGCGGCTCTTCTGGCGGATGAGATCGCGGAAGAGGCGGAGTTCTTCTCCTTCGGAACCAACGATCTGACCCAGATGACCTTTGGTTTCAGCCGTGACGACGCCGGTAAGTTCCTGAGCTCTTATTATGAGAGCAAGATCTACGAGTCCGATCCCTTCGCGAAGCTGGATCAGAACGGCGTAGGCAAACTGGTGAAGATGGCGGCGGAAAAGGGACGCGCTACCCGTAAGGATCTGAAACTGGGTATCTGCGGAGAACATGGCGGAGACCCCTCTTCGGTGGAATTCTGCCATGAGGTAGGCCTCAATTATGTGTCCTGTTCGCCCTTCCGTGTGCCCATAGCTAGGCTCGCGGCCGCGCAGGCGGCTCTGAAAGAGCAGGCATAAGGATAGATACAGGCGGTAAGCCGAAATAGGAATTTGATAAGAAGCTATTGCTCTTAAGAGAGAATGGGGCAATAGCTTCTTTTTACAGAGGAGAAGGACATGGAGAACCAAGGATTAAATCATCTTAGAAAGGAGCTTCAAAAGGCGGAACAGGATACGGAGAAGAAGCTGCAGCAATATTATGTTCAATTAGCGGAGACCGGAGAGGAAGAAGATACGAGGCAGGAGCTGTATCAGGCAGTTCAGCAGGAAGTCAAGGATCTGAAGCAGACTTCCGCCAAGCTCCTGGGCGTTCACCTCCGGTTAAAGGCGGACGCGGACGAGCTGGAGACGAGGCTCAAAGACGTGAAGGCCAGCAAACGAAAGAGAATCTTCATCGACCCGCCGCCGGCGAATTCGGTCATCGATCTGGAAGAACAAAAGGCAAAGCATTTCGCCCAGGGCATTAATTTCTATAAGATGTTTTTGGTCTGTTTTATCGGCAGCTTCGTGGGCGTGATCATCGAGATGCTCTGGTGCCTGATCAAGAACGGATACATCGAAAGCCGCGCGGGACTGGTGTACGGCCCCTTTAACCTGCTGTATGGCGTTGGCGCGGTCTGCCTGACGTTGACCCTTTATCAGTATAGAAACAGGAGTAGTTCCATATCCTTTTTGGGCGGCATGATTGTGGGCAGTATCGTGGAGTATGTCTGCTCTTGGGGACAGGAATTGGTGTTAGGTTCCAGGTCCTGGGATTACAGCGGGATGCCTTTTAATCTGAACGGCCGAATCTGTCTTTTATATTCTATTTTCTGGGGAATTCTGGGAGTCCTATGGATCAAGAATATTTATCCTCGCATGGCAAAATGGATATTGAAGATTCCGAACCGGATAGGAAAGATCATGACTTGGCTGCTCCTTATTTTCATGGTCGTGAATATCCTTGTGACGAGCCTTGCCCTGGCTAGGTGGACGGGAAGAATCCAGGAAAAAAGCGCTTCTAACGGTATCGAGGAATGGTTGGACGAACATTTTCCGGATGAACGTATGCAAAATATTTTTGCCAATATGGAATTTGATGAAAAAGATTCGGATTGATTAAGGGATTTGACAAAAAATGACAGGGTTTTACATGAATGAAATTCTTTTTACAGATAAAAATCTTGAATATGAAGCGATAAAATGATATTTTTATGGTACAGAATGCAGTACAGAGGGTAGGAGGATGACAAGATGCGGATTGCGGTAGTGGAGGATAATATGGAGTATTGCGCGCAGCTTTTGGGGTATTTGCATCAATATCTGGAGCAGACCGCGATTCAAGCCGGCATCGATACCTTTGAGAGCGGCGGAGCCTTTATGGAGGCCATGAAGAATAGGGAATACGACATGGTATTTCTGGATATTTTCCTGGAGCCGGACATATCGGGAATGGATGTGGCCTATTCGATCCGTGAAAAAAACAGCCGCTGTAAAATTATTTTTACAACGATATCCGAAAGCTTCGCGGTGGAGAGTTATCAGGTGAGGGCTTTTGATTATCTGTTGAAACCTTATCAATATGAGAGACTGAAATGGACGATGGATCAGTACGAGGCGGAAAACCAGCTCACGGAGCGTTTCATCCAGATCAAGACCGGCCGCATCCAGCGAAAGGTATTATTATCGGATATAATATACGCCGATTATAACAACCATTATATCCAAATCCATACGGAAGGAGAGGTACTGCGCAGCTACATGTCTTTCGCGCAGCTGGCGGATATGCTGAAAGAGTATCCTCAATTTCTGTATTGTTACCGAAACTGTATTGTCAATATGGACGAGGTTACGGTGTATGAGAACGGGGACTTCGTGATGAGCAATCGTGAACGCATTCCTGTTTATCGTAAGCTCAGGACGGAAATGAAACAGGCATACGCGGATTATATCTTTTCCAAGACGAATCGAGGTTAGTTCATGGAATATGTGCGGGCGTGTATTACGATTCTCATCATTTTAATAGGGTTATGGGGAATCGTATGGTTTTTCTTTCGGGATCAGCTGCGGTATCAGGCCAAGAGCATGATCGGAGTCATATTGTTCAGCAGCTTGACACTGATGCTGATGTATTGTGGCGTATATAAAAACGGTTTTTCTCTGATCTTTGATTTATGCAACGAGATCCTGCTTTCTATTTTTTTATGGCGCATCTGGAAATATAACTTGCCGATGGCCTTTTTTTTCATGTTGTCAGTGAAGAATTTTCAAGACTGTGTGCTGCTTTTGAGCGGGGCGTTTTTCGGGGAGGAATATATCAGTTTTACCGGAGGCTTTTCTATGGAGAATATGATCGAGCTTCTGGGAACGATTTTCCTATACATTCTTCTTCTAGTCGTTTTGTTTTTTGTCATCGATCGGCTGATCAAACCGTTGATGCGGATGACAGCCTTTCAGCCGATGTGGAAGTATCTGTGGATGATGCTCCTGTTTTTTTATTTGATGTATCGTCTGGGAATCTATGAAGAGTATGGACTAGATGTCAATCAGCTGAACATACCCTTGCGAATCGCGATCATGTGGAGCCTGGGCAGCCTGGTGATTTTTGTAACCATCGTAAAGATGCTGTTGGAGATGCAGAAGACGAACCTTCTAAAGGAGAGGCTGACTCGTTTTGAGATGCAGATTGAATCTCAGTATGATCAGATTCGGCAAATGCAGGAGAATATTCAAGAAACCAGAAGGATTCGTCACGATCTGCGGCATTATTTATTGGTACTGCAAGGATACGCGCGCCGAAAGGAATATCAGAAGCTGGAAGGAAGCATCGAGGAATATATAGAAGATTATATGAGCGAGACCCAGGAGATCCTCTGTCAAAACGCGATTTTGAATTCGATCCTGTTATATTATAAGCAGATGGGAGATCGGGAACATGTTCCGATTCGATTCGAGGCAAATATAGAAAATGATCCGCCCTTCGCGGAGAAGGATTTGGCGATCATCTTGAGCAACCTCTTAGAGAACGGGATAGAGGCTTCCGTAAGGATGCCGGAGGGAAAACGCCAGATTTTCTGTCAGGTGCATATGGTAAAACCATACATCATGACCATTCAGGTCGAGAATCTCTGTCTCGGTCCCGTTTCGCTAGAGGAATCCGAGAAGGGAGAGGGGCATGGCATTGGACTTGTATCCGTACGAAAAATCGCGGAGAAGTACGACGGCGTGATGAACTGCGAGGATCTTGGAGGACGCTTTCGCGTATCGATCTTGCTCCATGGAAAGATGAAAAAAGATTCAGAAGATTTAAGAAAAACGTAATACAATGAAAGCCTCTTCGTGGTATAATAGGCGCAGCGGGACAGCTTTCCCGTGGGGAAGAAATTGAGCTGCGCCTGCTTACAAAAGATAACGGGGAGGAATGAGGAATGGCTAAAAGGCGATCGGCAGGTCGTATTTTCGTTTATTTTATTATGATATGTGTTCTTCTTCTGCTCTTGAGCGCGGGAGGGGCCTATCTTTATTTGCGGCATATGTTAGACGGCATGGAACGGACGAGCATTACGAAGGACGATACGGAGCTAGGGATCAGCGAGGAGACGACGAGCAGCAATCAGGTGGTGAACATCGCCCTATTTGGCGTGGATACCAGGGACAGTACGGATACGGGACGATCGGACGCCATGATTATCCTGTCGGTGGATCAGGTGCATAAAAAAGTAAAGATGACGTCGCTGGCAAGGGACACCCGCGTGGAGATAGAGGGCTACGGATACGAGAAGCTTTGTCACGCTTATGCATACGGCGGGCCGGAGTTGGCGATCCAGACAATCAACCGGAACTTTGGTTTAGACATACGGGACTATGTGACCGTGAATTTCGAGCAGCTCGCGGGCATTATCGATTTGTTGGGCGGCGTGGTGATCAATGTGGATCAGGACGAGGCGGATGTGTTTAACAGCATGTTCGCGTCGGATACGGTGCCCGCGATTACCGAGACGGGGGATATCCGGCTGACCGGCGCCCAGGCCGTGGGATACGCCAGGAACCGTACCACGGGCTCAGACGTGGCGAGACAAAGCCGGCAGCGTGAGGTGTTGATGGCGATCTATGACGAAGTGCGCGCCAAATCTGTCTTGGAATATCCGGGGATCCTGGAGCAAGTGCTTAGGCTGTGTGAGACGTCTTTAGAAAGCGATAAGATCATGGAGTTGGGGATGTGGGTCGTATTTAACGGTCCCGAGATCGTGGAGTTCGCCCTTCCCAATTCGGAGTGCGATCCCTATGGAGGCATCATGGAGGATGGCCTTTGGTATTTTGTATATGATCTGGATATCGCTTCGGATGTCCTGCATCAGTTTATTTACGACGATATTCAGCCTGCGGAATAAAGGAGGGGGATCTCGTGAACAGTGAACAGGCGATTCGTATTATGGAGGAAGTGAATAAGGCGGTCATCGGAAAGAAGGAAAGCATCATCAAGATCATGACCGCCATCCTGGCTCAGGGACATATCTTGATTGACGACATTCCCGGCGTGGGGAAAACGACGATGGCCATGGCCTTTTCTCAGGCGATGGCCCTTTCCCATCGCCGGATTCAGTTTACGCCGGATGTTATGCCCGCGGATATCACGGGATTTTCGGTGTATCAGAAAGAATCGGAGAGTTTTGTTTATCAAAACGGACTTGCCATGTGCAATCTTCTCTTGGCGGATGAGATCAACCGGACCTCGCCCAAAACCCAGTCCGCGCTGCTGGAGGTGATGGAAGAGGGGAAGGTGACGGTGGACGGAGTGACCAGGGAAGTGCCGCAGCCTTTTATCGTGATTGCCACCCAGAATCCGGTGGGAAGCGTCGGGACGCAGATGCTTCCCGAATCCCAGATCGACCGCTTCATGATCTGTATTCGCATGGGATATCCCGCCCTCGAAGACGAGGTCGCGATCGTCAAGGGGCGCAGCAGCGGAAGCCATCTGGAGATGGTGCATGCCGTGGCGGAGGCGGAGGATTTGATACGGATGAGACGGGAGGTGGAGAGCGTCTATGTCCATGAGGAGATTTACGAATATATGGGACGGCTGGCCCAGGCCACAAGAAAACATCCGATGATCCAGCTGGGGGTGAGCCCCAGAGGAACCATCGCGCTGGCGAGGATGACGAAGGCCTTTGCCTATCTCAACGGCAGGAATTATGCCATCCCAGAGGATGTTCGGTATGTAGCGGAGGACGTCATGCTCCACCGCCTGTGTTTGTCAACCAAGGCGCGGGTCAATCAGATCGCGAAGGAAAACATACTGAGCCAGATTATGACGGAAGTCAAGGGCCCCACCATGCGCAGACACATGACGGGACGAAACGCCCAATGAGGGTTCTTATTCATCTTCTGGGGGCCTTCGTCATCGGTTACATCGGAGTTTATTACGGCAGCGGCGTGATGATGGCGCTGTGTTTGATGTGGCTTTTGATTCCGGTCATCGAATTCGCGTTGACGCTCTATTTTTCCGGGCGGGTGGAGATTCGGTTAGAGAACGATGGAATGGCGACGGAATGGGGAAGACCGATTCGATTTCGGTTCATAGCGAAAAATCCCGGTATCATCCCCGGAGCCGGCATATGGGTCTGTCTGGAATACGGGCACGCGTATGAGGAAAAACAGGGCAGACAAAAGGTTTTTTTGCGGTTGGGGGCCAGGGATCGTCAGGAGGCCGCGATCGAGTTGGAAAGCGATCTGGTAGGATGGATTCACTGCAGGGTGCGCTCCTGTCGGATCGGAGGGCCTCTTCGTTTGTTTCGCCTGTCCCGAAAGACGGAGCAGGAATGTTCTTCCGCGTTATTGCCTCGGGAATACCCCTGTCTGATCGCTCTCGAGGAGGAGCGAAGACAACCGGGAGAGGATGAGGCGTACATGACTCGCCTCAGAGGAGAGAATCCGGAGGAAGTCTTCCAGGTGCGAGAATATCGGCCGGGGGATCGGATCCGCAATATTCACTGGAAACTCAGCGCCCGCGCGGAGGAATGGATTGTTCGGGATTTCGTACATCCGGGACAATGCCGGGTAGCCCTTTTAGCGGACTTGTCTTCTAAGAAAGAGATGGGGACGGAGGGGCTTAACGAGACGTTTTCTGTTCTCCTGTCGATAGGCCTTGCCCTCGTGCGTATGCAGGAGTCTTTCTGGCTCGTTTGGAGGGACGAAGGAGGAGAGGGCCTGAGACGGATGATGATAGAAGAGGAACAGAGCCTATATGAAGGGATCCTGCAGATCTATCAGGCGAAGCTCTTTGAGGAGAAGGAAAGCCTCTGGTCTTTGTATCAGGAACTGTATCAGGAGGAAATTTGCATCGGTATCAATCGAGAGGGCGCGCTGTACTGTAATGGCAAGATACAGAAGCGTTTTACGGCGGATGCCATAGAGACGCAGTTAAAGCGAATTGATTTATAGGGGAAAGGATCATGGGAAGGAAGGACAGGACTGACCGTGTGCGTCTTGTAAAGATCAGGCGTGAGATGCCTTCGGAAGGTGTGGGGTACGGTTTCACGCGGCTTGGTTCAGCGGCAGTATTGCTCTGGGCCTGTTTGGTGTGTGCGATTTTCTTTTATATCGATCTGTTCCCCACTCAGCAGCTTCCGGATCGAGGAATCTTGTTCCTTGGATGTGGAGGGATTGCCCTTTGGTATACCCTGGTCTATTCGAAAACAGGCGCGATGAGGATTTTGCTTCCCGTCACCGCGTTTCTCCTGATCTTCTTCTTATGGAGAGAAAGACTCTTTGTCTGGAACGGGATCCAGAATCTGGCGGACGGTGTGGTCGTCCAGATAAACGCTTATTATGAACATCAGCATTCCTTATGGAACGTGAAGGATGTTTGGGCGACGGGACTCTTCCTGCTTATCGCGGCTCTTTTGGGAATGTGGTGCGGCTTTTATACTCTGCGGCGCCCCAGAGCCCTCCCGGCCCTTTTCCCGGCGATCCTGGCAAGCGTAGGCGGTTTATATGTAGGACGTTTCCCTTCTTGGTATCTTTGGCTGCTCTTTATCTTTTGCTTCTTCTCGCTGTGTGTTCTTCGCGGCTTCAAGCATGAGATCGATAAGCGGCGGGGCAAGGGGATGGCGGGAGCGTTGATGATGGGGACCGTGAGCGCGGCCTGTTTTGCCCTGATCTGGTGGGGAGCAGGGCAGAGGATTGAGCCGGGGCTCCGGGAATACCAACAGGAGCTGCGGGCCTATCAGGAAGATCTTTTACAACGTTTTCGATCCGGCGAGGTCATCGAAGATACGCCCATCGAAGACTTTATTTCTCAGTTTCGGAGGGAGAGCCTGGCATTGAATAACGATCCCCTTTCTTTTACGGGGAGGCGGGTGCTGCAGGTCCGTCTGGATCGGCAGCCGGAGGGGACGCTGTATCTGCGAGGGTTTGTGGGAGGCGAGTATGGAGGCAACAGATGGCAGGGGAGCGATACAAAGGAGTATGAGGAACGGTGGGGTGAGAGCAGCGTAGACATACAGAACCTCGGGTATGAGACCCTGAAGGAACAGGCGGAACCCTATGAGATAGAGGTCCGTCATATCGGCGTATGGGAGAACTACGCCTATATTCCTTATCGGGTAGAATTGCCCTTAGGCGCGAAAACCTATGGGGACGGCGCCATCGCCCGGCTAAACGAGGATACGGTTCGCTATACCGGGTTTCCCTTCATGAGCCTTGAGAGGCGGCAT
>CALWBZ010000062.1 GCA_944376225.1 uncultured Clostridia bacterium
CGCTGTAAAGCTGGGCGGCCAGCGTCTTGTTATGCGCCAGTACCAGGGTCGGTTTCTGCAGAGCCAGGATCACGTTGGCCATCGTGAAGGTCTTGCCGGAACCGGTAACACCCAAAAGCGTCTCGAATCGGTTTCCTTTTTGAAAGCCGGCGACCAGTTCGGAAATCGCCTGGGGCTGATCTCCGGTGGGTTGAAAGGGCGATACGAGTTCGAAAGGTTTTTGTATTTGCTCCATAAATGCCTCCTGGAGGATAAGATTGAACCCAGTATACAACGCCCGTCTCGGAAAGTCAATGGGGATTCCGGATAAAGGGCGTTCCATGCCGTATTTCGAGCGAAAAGGGCATTTATGGCAAAAGGGGAAAAAGGACAAAAAAGCCCTTGACGGCCATAAGGAAATCCTCTATAATATAGAAAAGCACAAGAACGTTTGTTCGCTGGTGCTCGTCAGATTCCAAGGAAAGGATGCAGAGAAACGAATGCAGGATTATATACACATCAAAGGAGCCAGGGAGCATAATCTACAAAACCTGGAAGTCAAGATCCCCAGGGACCAGCTGGTGGTGTTGACCGGTCTGTCCGGTTCGGGCAAGTCTTCGCTGGCTTTTGATACGATTTTCGCGGAAGGGCAGCGGCGGTATATGGAGTCTTTGTCTTCTTACGCGAGACAGTTCTTAGGACAGATGGAGAAGCCGGATGTGGACAGCATCGACGGCTTGTCTCCGGCCATTTCCATAGATCAGAAGACCACCTCCAGGAATCCCAGATCCACGGTGGGGACGGTCACCGAGATCTATGATTATATGAGGCTTCTGTTTGCCCGTATCGGCGTTCCCCACTGCCCGAAATGCGGAAGAAAGATTGAAAAGCAGACGGTGGATCAGATGGCGGATCAGCTCCTGGAACTGCCGGAGGGGACTAGGCTGCAGCTTCTGGCGCCTGTTGTTCGGGGCCGGAAGGGACAGCATCAAAAGGTTTTAGAGAGCGCCCGACGTTCCGGGTTCGTCCGGGTGTATATCGACGGGAGCCTTTATCAGCTGGAAGAGACTATCGAGTTGGACAAGAATAAGAAACACAATATCGAGATTGTGGTGGATCGTCTGATCATCCGGGAGGGACTGCGTAAGCGTATGACGGATTCCATCGAGACGGCGCTCAAGCTCTCGGAGGGCCTCTTGATGGCGCTGATCGTAGGAGAAGAACAACCCCGTCTGTTCAGCCAAAACTTTGCCTGTCCGGATTGCGGGATCAGTATTGAAGAATTGCAGCCCCGTATGTTTTCGTTCAATAATCCGGTGGGAGCCTGTCCCGCCTGTACCGGCATCGGATACCTCATGGAGTTCGATCCGGATCTGGTGATCCCGGACCGCAGCCTATCGCTGCGGCAGGGAGCAATCACCGCGCCGGGCTGGATGTCCTCGAATCAACCGGAGAGCTTTACCTATCGTATTCTGGAACAGTTGGCCAAGAAGTATCGTTTCTCCCTGGATACGCCTGTGGAGGAGCTGCCCCAAGAGGCGTTGGACGCCCTCTTGTACGGCACCAAGGGCGAGAGTCTGGAGATCTATTATGAAGGAAGATTCGGCGCCAAAACCTATAAGGTGGAGTTCGAGGGGCTGCTGAAAAACCTTCAGCGGCGCTATCAGGAATCCAGCGAATCCATGAAGGCCGAATACGAGTCTTATATGACGAATCTGGAATGCCCGGAGTGTCACGGCCAGAGACTGCGTCCGGAGGCGCTTGCGGTTACAGTGGATGAAAAAAATATCGCCCAGATCACGCGGATGTCCATTCGGGCGCTCACCGAGTTCTTTTCGTCGATCCGGCTCACGCGCAGGGAGCAGCTGATCGCCTCTCAGATCTTGAAAGAAATCCGGGCCCGCATCGGGTTTCTGAAGGACGTGGGTCTCGATTACCTGACCCTTTCCCGTTCCGCGGGGACGCTCTCCGGCGGTGAGGCCCAGCGGATCCGCTTAGCGACGCAGATCGGTTCCGGCCTCATGGGAGTGCTATATATCCTGGATGAACCCAGCATAGGACTTCATCAGAGGGATAATGCCTTGCTGTTAAAGACGCTGCGGCATCTGAAAGATTTGGGTAATACTCTGCTCGTGGTGGAGCACGACGAGGATACGATGCGGGCGGCGGATCACATCGTGGATATCGGGCCGGGCGCCGGTGTGAACGGCGGGCGACTGGTTTGTCAGGGGAGCCTCGAGGATATCATCAATTGCAAAGAATCCTTGACCGGGGACTATCTCAGCGGGCGAAAGCGCATCGAGATTCCCAAAGAGCGTCGGAAGCCGGACGGCCGCTGGCTCCGCCTTTACGGGGCGACCCAGAATAATCTCAAGGGGACGGATTTCTCCATTCCTCTAGGGCTTTTTACCTGCGTGACGGGGGTGTCCGGATCCGGAAAGAGCACCTTTGTCAATGAGATTTTGTATAAGGTTCTGGCCAAGGAGCTGAACCATGCCAGGACACGGGCCGGCAACTATCAGCGAGTAGAGGGCCTGGAACATCTGGATAAGGTCATCAATATCGATCAGTCTCCCATCGGGAGGACGCCCAGATCCAATCCGGCCACCTATACGGGTCTTTTCGATCTGATCCGAGATCTATTTGCCTCCACGCAGGAGGCGAAAGTAAGAGGGTATCAAAAGGGGCGGTTCAGCTTTAATATCCGAGGCGGCCGATGCGAGGCTTGTTCCGGGGACGGGATCATCCGGATCGAGATGCATTTTCTGCCGGATGTGTATGTGCCCTGTGAAGTATGCCACGGACAGCGGTATAATCGGGAGACTTTGGAAGTCAAATATCACGGGAAATCCATCGCGGACGTGCTGGATATGACGGTGGAAGAAGCGCTGCGGTTCTTCGAACATGTCCCGAAGATTAAATCCAAGCTGCAAACGCTCTATGATGTAGGCTTGACCTATGTAAAACTGGGACAGCCTTCCACGACGCTGTCCGGCGGCGAGGCTCAGCGAGTCAAGCTGGCTACGGAGCTGTCCAGACGCAGCACGGGAAGAACCATCTATATTCTGGATGAACCCACGACGGGACTGCATTTCGCGGATGTCCATAAGTTGGTGGATATTTTACAGAAGCTGACGGACGGAGGGAACACAGTGCTGGTCATCGAACACAATCTGGACGTCATTAAGACGGCGGATTATCTGATCGATCTGGGACCGGAAGGCGGAGACCGGGGAGGAGAGGTCATCGCCACGGGAACGCCGGAAGAAGTCGCCGGGGTACCCGGATCTTATACGGGGTTGTTTCTGAAACCCATCTTGCAGGGGAGGCATTCGGTTTGAATCAATATACGAGACACGCGGCCGGAGCGTTAAAGTACGCGAAGCGCGCGGCGGTGGATTTAGGCTGCCGCTATATCGGTACAGAACACATTTTGCTGGGGCTTCTTCATGAAAAGGAGAGTTTAGGCGCCGCGCTGCTAGCGGGGGCGGGCGTGACATACGAGGACTTATTCCCCCTCATGCAGAGAGAAGATACGCAAGCCTATCGAGAAGAGGAGGGACCGGAGTTTTCCCCCAGGAGCCTGGCTCTGCTTGACGGAGCCCGAAAAGAAGCCGCCGGCATGGCAGCGGAGGCGATCGGAACGGAACATCTGCTTCTGGCGATCCTGAAGGACAACAGGACGCCCGCGCAGCATTATTTGATGCTGATGGACGCGGATGTGGCCGGCCTGATCAGACAGATTGGGAAGACGTCTCCGGGCATGAGGAAGAAGGATACGGACAGGCCTTCGCGTGAGACAGGTGTCCTATCCCAGTACAGCCGGGATCTCACGCGGGCGGCCCGGCAGGGACAGCTTGATCCCGTGATCGGCAGGGAGCGGGAGACGGCGAGGATGGTGCAGATTCTGGCCCGCCGTATCAAAAACAATCCCTGTCTCGTGGGAGAGGCGGGCGTGGGCAAGACGACAGTGGTGGAAGGTCTGGCCCAGAGGATCGCGTCCGGCCGGGCGCCGAAGGAATTGGCCTCCAAACGCGTCTTATGGTTGGATCTGACGGGGCTTGTCGCCGGATCCCGGTATCGCGGCGATTTCGAAGAGCGCGTAAAACAGATCATAACGGAGATCGAGAATACGCCCGACGTCATCTTGTTTATCGATGAGCTGCATACGATCATGGGAGCCGGCGCGGCGGAAGGATCCATGGATATATCCAACATGCTGAAGCCCGCGCTGGCCCGGGGAGAAATACAGATCATCGGGGCCACCACGCCGGAAGAATATCGAAAGCATATCGAAAAAGATCCGGCGTTGGAGCGGAGGTTTCAGCCGGTTCGTGTGGAGGAGCCGGGAGAAGAGGAGACGATTCGTATTCTGGAAGGCATTAAGGATCGATATGAAGCGCATCACGGAGTTCTTATCACGAAGGAGGCGATTTCGGCCGCCGTCCGGCTGTCGAAACGGTATATTACGGACCGTCTGTGGCCGGATAAGGCCATCGATTTAATCGATGAAGCGGCGGCGAAGGTACGAATCCGGAGTGAGGAAGAAAGCGAAACGGGGACGGAGAGGGATCATAGCAGTCTGATCCTGAAACAGAAAGAAGAAGCGCTTCGCCGGGGAGACTGGAAGAGCGCGGCGAGTCTTCAGAGTCCTAAAGCCGAATCGGGGAGAGGAGAAGGGGTCAAAACGCGGAAAGTGCGGGAAGAGGATATCGCCCGGGTGGTTGCGGAATGGACGGGGATTCCCGTGGAAAAGCTGACGGAGGAAGAAAAGAAACGGCTTCAGAAACTGGAAGAGACGCTGCATCTCCGGGTGATAGGCCAGGACGAAGCAATACAGGCCGTATCGAAAGCGATACGACGGGGAAGGGTGGGGCTGAAGGATCCCAAGAGACCGATCGGTTCTTTCTTGTTCCTAGGCCCCACGGGCGTAGGCAAAACCGAACTTTCAAAGGCTTTGGCCGTCGCTTTGTTCGGAGACGAACAGTCCCTTGTCCGTTTCGATATGTCGGAATATATGGAAAAACACACGGTATCCCGCTTGATCGGGTCGCCTCCGGGGTATGTAGGATACGAAGAGGGCGGTCAGCTGTCCGAGAAAATCAGGCGACATCCCTATTGCGTGCTCCTGTTTGATGAGATCGAAAAGGCTCATCCGGATATTTTTAATATCCTGCTGCAGATCCTGGATGACGGACAGATCACGGATGCTCAGGGGCATAAAGTGGATTTCAAGAATACGGTGATTATCATGACTTCTAATATCGGCGCCGGGAGCATCTTGGAACCGTCTCGGCTAGGGTTCCGTACGGAAACCGATGAAAAAAGCCGTTATGAGGATATGCGCAGACGGGTGACGGATGAGGTAAAACGACTGTTTCGGCCGGAATTGATCAATCGAATAGACGATATTCTGGTCTTTCACGCTTTAGAGAAAAGACATATCGAGAAAATCGTCGAGCTTCAATTCTCTCAGATCGCGGAACGGATGAAAAAGACGATCGGCGTTTCGCTGCGGATGACGGAGGAAGCAAAGGCATGGATCGTGGAGAAGGGATTTGATCCCGTCTATGGCGCGAGACCGATCAAGAGGACGATGCAGAGTCAGATTGAGGATCCGGCGGCGGATATGTGGCTTGCCGGCGACCTTCGGGCAGGCGCCGAGGCGGTGGCGGAGGCACGGGAAGGCCGGATCCGGCTGAGAACGGAGTAAGTATGGCAAAACGAAAAGAAATCTATCGATGCGCCGTCTGCGGGTTTGAAACCTCGAAATGGGCGGGGCAATGTCCGGAATGCCGGGCTTGGAACCAGATGAAGCTCGTGGAAGAAGTCTCCACGGGGGGTCTGGGAGCTTCTTCGGAGAAAAAAGTCCGCTCCTATAAACCGGAACGAATCAGCCGGTTATCGGACGTGGAGTATGACGTCAGCAAAAGGATTTTGACGGGCATCGGGGAATTGGACCGGGTCCTGGGCGGCGGGTTGATCGCGGACTCCATGACGATTCTGGCCGCGAGACCGGGAGCGGGAAAATCTACCCTTCTTTTGCAGGCGGCGCAGAAAATCGGCGAACAGGGCCTGTCTGTTCTCTACGCCTCCGGAGAGGAGAGCGAGAGTCAGCTGCGGAGAAGGGCAGAGCGAATCCTGCGTAAGATTCATGAGAACATCTATGTACTCTCCACCTCTTCTATGGATGAAGTGCTGGGGGCCGCGGAAACCGTCGATGCCAGACTGATCATCATCGACAGCATTCAGACCTTTGCCATGGCGGAATTGACTTCCCGGCCCGGATCGCCCACGCAGACGATGGAGTGTACCGGCGCTCTGCTGAATTTAGCCAAAAATCCAACGAAACCGAGGGCGGTGTTCCTTACGGGACAATTGACGAAAGAAGATGAGCTGGCAGGAGTGCGCTCCTTAGAGCATATGGTGGATACGGTTCTGTATATGGAAGCAGAAGGAGAAGAAGAACTGCGGATTTTGTCCGCGACCAAGAACCGATTCGGCAGTACGGGAGAGATGGGATTCTTTCTCATGGAAGAGCGGGGGTTAGTGGCGATCGAAAATCCTTCAGAGTATTTTATGACCCATCGGGAACAGCCGGCGACGGGCAGCGCGCTGACCGTCATTAAAGAAGGAACCCGTCCTGTCATCGCGGAGGTGGAATCGCTGGTCTCCCAAAGCTATACGCCCTATCCCTCAAGAATCGCGGAGTGTATGCGCAAGGATCAGCTGAATACGTTGGTTTCCGTTCTCGAACAGAGGGGGAGGCTTCCCCTTTATGATAAGAACGTGGTCTTGAAATCCACCGGAGGATTGAAATTGTCACAGCCTTCCGCCAATCTCGCGGTCATCGTTTCTCTGGCCTCATCGGCTTTGGACAGACCCCTGCCGCCCCAATCGGTTTTTATCGGAGACGTGGGGCTGACCGGGGAGTTAAAGAGGATCCCTTCGATGGAAAGCCGGCTTCGGGAAGCCCAGAGGATGGGTTTCCAAAGAGCATATATCCCGAAGGATTCGATCCGGGAAGAACAACGAGCTCATTTTCAGACTTTACGAATTGAGGAACGGGAGTACCTTCATGGGCTCCTTCAGGAGGTACTGGGCGGATGGAACGCCCTTTAATCGGGACGTTTACGATTTATTCACAGGATGTTTTTACAAAGCTAATTGATTTTTTTTACAATTTCCGGTAACATATAGAACGATTACAATTCGTAGGTTGGAATGGGAGGATGTAGAGTGTTAAAGTATGAGAAAGAAAAAGAAAGGAAAGCCTTTAAGGCAATGACTTTCCGAGAGAAGCTGACCCATATTCGGAATTATTATACGCTGCATATCGTGGCCGTTATCATCGTCATTGCCATCGGAGCGTGGGCGCTTAACTATTACGTCATCAATCCTCCTAAGACGGCGTCTCTTTCTATCATCACCATGTCCGACGCCGGGCTCAATCTGGATACGACAGAGTTTTACCAGTCGATCAATCAGGAATTGGCGGATCTTTGCACAGACAGTCAGGAAATTCAAATCCAGGCCATGTCCATGCGTGACGACGAGTATCAGACGGGGTATTATAACTCGCAAAAACTGGTGGCTTTGGTGGCGGCGAAAAGCGTAGACATCATCATCGGTCCTTTGGATCTGTTAAAGAGTTATGCCTCGGCGGATTATTTTTACCATTTGGACGAGTTTTTCAGTGAGGAAGAAGCGGCGCGGATGGACACGGTCTCCTGCGAGGTGACGGAGGAGACGGATGAAGTGGGAAGGGTAACGAAGGCCAGCGGTCCATATCCTCTCTTAATCTCCATTGGGACGCCGGAAATTCTGCAATCCCAATTCGGGACGCAGCAGGAACTCTATATCGGGATTGTAGGAAACGCGCCAAATCCGGAATCTGTAAAGATCTTTATTGAATATTTGCTGAATATGCAGTAAAATAGAAAGTGATGGAACGATCGCGGTTCCAATATGACCAGATGCAAAGGAGAAAGAACATGGCAATTGAGTACAAAAACGCCGGAGTCGATGTGGAGGCCGGTTACGAGGCGGTATCCCTGATGAAAGAACATGTGAAGCGCACGTTTAACGCCAACGTGGTAACGGATCTGGGAGGCTTCGGAGGCCTTTTCTCGATCGCGGGCATGCAGATGGAAGAGCCGATTCTGGTTTCCGGTACGGACGGAGTCGGTACGAAACTGAAAGCCGCCTTTTTGATGGATCGTCATGATACGATCGGAATCGACGCGGTGGCGATGTGTGTGAACGACATTATTTGTTGTGGCGCGACGCCGTTGTTTTTCCTGGATTATATCGCCTGTGGGAAGAACCATCCCCAGAAGATCGCCGAGATCGTAAAGGGTGTAGCGGAAGGATGTGTGCAGGGCCGCTGCGCGTTGATCGGCGGAGAGACGGCCGAGCATCCCGGAATGATGCCGGAAGACGAATACGATATCGCCGGTTTCGCGGTGGGGATTGTGGACAAGAAGCAGGTTATCGACGGGAAGAAGATCAAAGAGGGAGACGCCCTGATCGGCATCGCTTCCTCCGGTATTCACAGCAACGGCTTTTCTCTGGTGCGTAAGATCTTCGGGCTAAACGAGCCTGACGCGAAAGAGACGATCGAAACCTATGTGGAGGAGCTGGGAGGAACGTTGGGAGACGCTCTTTTGTGTCCCACCAGAATTTACGTGAACGCGCTGGACGCTCTTAAAAAAGAGGTTCAACCCAAGGCGATCAGCCACATCACGGGAGGCGGATTCTTCGAGAATATTCCCAGAATGCTGCCCGCCGGATTCGACGCGGGGATTGCCCGGGGCAGCTGGGAGATTCCTCCGATCTTCCGTCTGATGCAGGAGAAGGGACAGGTGTCTGAACACGGCATGTTCAATACCTTTAACATGGGTATCGGCATGGTGGTCGCCGTGGCGGCCTCTCAGGCGGATAAGGCCGTAGAGGTTTTGGAAGCCGCCGGCGAGAAGGCATATATCATCGGCGAGGTGATTAAGGCAGAGCATGAAACGCCGGAGGTCATTATAGAATGAGGGTAGCGGTGCTCGTATCCGGAGGGGGTACGAATTTACAGGCGCTGCTGGACGCCAAGAAAGACGGGAAACTGCCGGAAGCGGAGTTCTGTACGGTCGTTTCCAACCGAAAAGGAGCCTACGCCCTGGAAAGGGCAAGGCAACACGGCATTGAGGCCGTGTATCTGCCCACGACACGCTTTGCCGAGCGGGAGGATTTCCACAAGGCGCTTCGGGATCTTCTTCTGGAACGGCAAATCGAACTGATCGTATTGGCGGGCTATTTGGTCGTGCTGGGAGAACCGGTGATCCGGGCCTTCCCGAACCGGATCATTAACGTGCACCCTTCTTTGATTCCTTCCTTTTGCGGGGCCGGATGTTACGGACTAAAGGTGCATGAGATGGTCCTTGAGAGAGGAGTTAAGGTGACCGGCGCCACGGTACATTTCGTTGACGGCGGAACGGATACCGGGCCGATCATCTTTCAGAAGGCAGTGGATGTATTGCCTGGCGATACGCCGGAGGCTTTGCAGAAGCGGGTCATGGAGCAGGCGGAATGGAAGCTGCTTCCCCAGGCCGTGGACTTCTTTACGAGGGGATTGCTGCAGGTAGAAAACGGAAGGACCAGGATTCTGGACCGACCACAGAATACAACGGGAAGGGATGATCAGGAATGAAGATCTTAGTAGTCGGAAGCGGCGGGAGAGAACACGCGATCGTGCATAAACTGTCCGAAAGCCCGCGGGTGGAGAAGCTCTATTGCGCGCCGGGCAACGCGGGGATCTCGGCTTTGGCGGAATGTGTCCCCATCGCCGCGACGGATATCTCGGCTTTGGTCGACTTCGCGAAAAAGGAACAGATCGATTTGACGGTGATCGGCATGGATGATCCGCTGATGTTAGGCGTCGTCGATGCTTTCGAGGAAGCGGGATTGAGAGTGTTCGGGCCGCGAAAGGAGGCCGCGATCCTTGAGGGGAGCAAGGCTTTTTCTAAGAATCTCATGAAAAAATACAAAATTCCCACCGCGGATTTCTGGGAATTTTCCTCCAGTGAGGAGGCCGAGAGCTTCCTGAAGTCCCATAAGAAATATCCGATCGTACTAAAGGCCGACGGTCTGGCCTTGGGCAAAGGAGTCCTGATCTGCGAGAACGAGGCGGAGGCGTTGGCCGGCGTCAGAGAGATCATGGTGGACAAGAAGTTCGGCGCCGCCGGCAACACGCTCGTTATAGAAGAGTTTCTCGTGGGCCCGGAAGTTTCGGTGCTGTCCTTCTGCGACGGAAAGACGGTGGTGCCCATGGTCAGCGCCCAGGATCACAAGAGGGCTCTGGATCATGATCAGGGGCTCAATACGGGCGGCATGGGAACCTTTTCCCCCAGCAGGCATTATACGGCGGAACATGCCGAGTACGCGATGAAACATATTTTCCAGCCTACGGTGGAGGCGATGGCCAAAGAGGGAAGGACGTTTCGCGGCATTATCTTTTTCGGCCTGATGCTGACCGAAGACGGACCAAAGGTATTGGAATACAATGCCCGGTTCGGGGATCCGGAGACACAGGTGGTGCTCCCGCGTCTGAAAGGCGACTTGGTCGATATTTTTGAAGCCTGCATCGACGGAACGCTGGACCGGCAGACCATCGAGTGGAAAGAGGACGCGGCGGTCTGTGTGGTTCTCGCCTCCGGAGGCTATCCGCTGCAGTACAAAAAAGGGTATCCGATCAGCGGCCTTGATGCCTTTAGCGACCGGGAGGATTTAATGATTTATCATGCCGGAACGGCGTTCAATGACAAAGGAGAGATCGTGACAAACGGAGGACGTGTGCTGGGCCTTACGGCTTTGGCGCCGACTCTCGACGAGGCGATCGCGAAGGCCTATGCGAACATAGACCGGATTTCGTTCCAGGACTGTTTCTATCGTCATGATATCGGACAGAAGTAAGGAGGGAAAAGAATGCAGCGCAAAGCGTTTTCTTTACGGATTAAACCCGGCGTGAAGGAGGAGTATAAGCGGCGTCATGACCAGATCTGGCCCGAGATGCGACAGATGCTCAAAGACGCCGGCCTGAAGAATTATTCCATATGGATGGTGGGAGACGATCTTCTTTTCGGCTACTATGAGACGGAAGACGATGATTATGCCGTCAAGTTCCAGGCGGCCAGCGAGATCGGCCACAAATGGGAAGCCTATATGGCGGACATGCTGGAGACCCGGACGCTGCCTGACGGGACGGTGGAGCCCTGTAAGGAATGGCTGGACATGATGTTTTTATTATAGAGTTGTGAAATTTTCTTTATATTTTTAGGATTCTTTTGACATAGACATTAAAATATGGTACGATGATGCGGACCATGAGTAGATCAGACGGTCGCGCGTCCAATGGCCGAAAGGCCGGACGTGAGGAAAGTCCGAGCTCCATAGGGCAGGATGCTGGATAACGTCCAGTGGGGGCGACCCTAAGGAAAGTGCAACAGAAATATACCGCCGAGGAATCGGTAAGGGTGGAATGGCGAGGTAAGAGCTCACCGCTTCTCTGGTGACAGAGGAGGCTCTGTAAACCCCATCCGGAGCAAGACCGAACAGAGAGCGATACGGTGGCCCGCCGTGCTTTCGGGTAGGTCGCTTAAGCCATGCGGCAACGTGTGGATCAGATAGATGACCGTTCAACGACAGAACTCGGCTTATCGATCTGCTCATGGGAATTGTAATTCAAAGGAGACAGGAATGTTTGGGTATATTGGCGTCAATCGCGGAGAGCTTAAGGTGCGTGAGTTGGAAAGGTATCGGGCGTTTTACTGCGGCCTTTGCCATACGTTGCGCGAAAAATACGGCTTTAGCGGGCAATTGACGCTGACATACGATATGACATTCCTGGTTCTTTTATTATCGTCTCTGTACGAGATGAAGGAGAGGGAAGACACCAGGCGATGTCTGGTGCATCCGCTGAAGAAACACCGGCAGCTGAAAACCCGGGCGACGCGTTACGCCGCGGATATGAATCTTCTTTTGACCTATGAGCATCTGGAAGACGATTGGATGGATGAACACAGTTTATCCGGCAGAATCGGCAGCCTATGGCTTCGCGGAAGGGTTCGGCGGATCCGTCGGCGGTATGCTCATAAAGCGGAAGTCTTTCAGCAAGAATTGGAAGAACTTCATCGTTACGAGCAGAAAGAATCCAAAAGCTTAGACGAGGCTTCGGGATGTTTCGGAAGGCTCATGGCGGAACTGTTCGCATATAAAACCGATTCATGGGAACCTTATCTGCGAAAGCTTGGATTTTATCTTGGAAAGTATATTTATCTGCTGGATGCCTACGACGATTTTGACAAGGATCAGAAGACAGGCAGTTATAATGTATTAAGACAGTTTGAAAACGAGCAGGAGCGTCAGGAACGGACAAAAGAGGCGATGACGATGATGATCGCGGAATGCGCGGGGGTCATCGAGTTTCTGCCCTTGCTCCGGGACGAGGGCATCCTGAAGAATATCATATATTCCGGCGTATGGACACGTTGGAACCAGATTTTGCATCGACAAAAGGAAGGGGAGTACAAAGATGGAAAAAGATCCCTATGAGGTGTTAGGGATTTCTCGGAACGCGACCGATGAGGAAGTGAAGCGCGCGTATCGGGAATTGGCGAAGAAATATCATCCGGATCGGTATACCGATAATCCGCTGGCGACATTAGCGGAGGAGAAGTTTAGAGAAGTGCAGACCGCCTATGAGACGATCATGAACGAGCGTCAAAACGGAGGGAATTACAGCGGTTATCAAGGCGGTTATCAGAATCAAAATTATGGGGGCGGCTACCAGAACGGAGACAGCCATTCGTCGGAGCTCAACATCGTTCGAAATTATCTGCAGATGGGGCGTTACCAGGAGGCGTTAAATCTCCTGTCCCGGATTCAGAACCAGAACGCCCAGTGGAACTACTATTGCGCCGTGGCGCACAAGGGCATGGGCAACAACATGGAAGCCTTGAATTACGCGAGGCAGGCTGTGGCCATGGAGCCCAATAATCTGCAGTACCGTCAGTTTTTGAATTCTTTGTCTTACGCGGGGCAAAACTACCAGAATCAGGCGCCCATGTATGGGGGGACCGGTGGAGATCCCTGCGACTGCTGTCTTAAACTCTGGTGCGCGGATTCCCTTTGCGAATGTATGGGAGGAGATCTTTGCACATGCTGCTAAACGCAAGACAAATGGCGTACTTGGGGCTGCTGCTGGCGATTTGTGAGGTGCTGCTATATCTGTCCGCGGTGATCTCTGTCAACACTCTGGCGCTTTTATTCCTCGCGGCTTGCTGCGTAGGGATCGCCTGTATTTTATCTTCCCCGGGAAAGGGAGGCGTATTCTTCCTGGCGTCCCTTGTTTTAGGATTTCTGATCATCCCCAATCGGTTGTATCTGCTGACATACGCGGGCCTGGGGGTCTATATCCTGATTCTGGAAGGCTTGCAGCCACGCATGTTGATGAAATATCCGGTGTGGAGCATTTGGGCCGTAAAACTGGGCGTTTTTAACGTGGTTTATATCCCGATTCTCTTTTTGGCTCCTCAACTGATCTATAGCGGGGATCTGCCCGCTTGGATGATTCTTGGATTAATTCTCATCGGAAATGCCATCATCGTTTTGTTTGATTCGTTATATCTTCGTTTGGAAGGCAAATTCGGAGCGCGGATACAGGCGCTCGCTCGAAGGAGGTAGGAACCATGGATGACGAGAACAAAATGCGCAATAAGAAGATCAAGGTAGGGATCATTTATTTCTCCATTATTGTGGTCGTTCTTCTCCTGGTGAATTACGGGATGAACAGCGCCCGAAATCAGAGCGTCGCCTACAGTCAGTTCAAAGAACTGGTGCGGGAGGGGCGTGTGGAGCAGGTACAGATGAGCGCGGACGGCGCCATCGCCTTCTTAGTGGAGAACGACAATTTTACCACATACAACACGGTTGCTACCGAAAACCTGACGACGATTACGGCGTATTTGGAAGAGTATAATGTGCCGCTCTACAACGGATATATCGCGCAGACGAATATCTGGCTGACGCTGCTTTTACAGCTGGGGGTTCCTGTGCTTTTGGGAATCGTGCTGTGGCATTTTATCTCTAAGAGTATGAGCCGAGGCATGGGAGACGCCATGAGCTTCGGTAAAAATAACGCGAAGATTTACGCCGAGAATGAGACGGGAATCAAATTCTCCGATGTGGCCGGAGAAGACGAGGCGAAGGAGTCCTTGGAGGAAATCGTCGATCTTCTCCATAATCCCCAGAAATACGCCGCCATCGGCGCCAAGCTTCCCAAAGGCGCGCTTTTGGTAGGCCCTCCGGGAACCGGAAAAACGATGCTCGCCAAGGCGGTAGCGGGAGAAGCCCAGGTGCCCTTTTTCTCCATGTCCGGATCGGAGTTTGTGCAAATGTTTGTAGGAATGGGCGCGGCGCGAGTCAGAGACCTATTTAAGCAGGCCCAGGAGAAGGCGCCCTGTATCATCTTTATCGATGAGATTGACGCCATCGGAAAAAGCAGGGAAAATTCCCTGTCCACGAACGACGAGCGGGAGCAGACGCTGAATCAGCTTCTGACGGAGATGGACGGATTCGACGCGTCTAAGGGCGTCGTCATTCTAGGCGCGACAAACCGTCCGGAAATTCTGGATCCGGCCCTTCTGCGTCCGGGACGTTTCGACCGCCGGGTGAATGTGGAGATCCCGGATTACCTAGGGCGTCTTGCGATCCTGGAAGTGCATGCGAAAAAAGTCAGGATGTCCAGTAACGTGAATCTCGCGGCGATTGCCAAAACAACGCCGGGAGCCTCCGGAGCGGATCTGGCCAATATCATCAACGAGGGTGCGCTGCTGGCGGTGCGCAAGGGGCGTAACGCCGTAGAACAATGGGATTTGGAGGAGGCCTTAGAGGTCGTCATCGCCGGTAAGGTGAAGAAGGATCGGGTGCTTTCCCCCAAGGAAAAACAGGCGGTATCCTATCACGAGGTAGGTCATGCCTTCCTGGCCCATGTGCTGCCCCATGCCAACGAGGTGCATAAGATCACAATCATTCCTCGTACCAAGGGAGCCTTAGGGTATACGATGCAGCTGCCGGGGGAAGAAAAATATCTGGTGACGCGGGAAGAGATGGAGGATGAAATCGCGGTTGCCCTGGGCGGACGCGCGGCGGAGGAGGTCATGCTGGGACAGGTGTCTTCCGGAGCTTCTAACGATATCGAGAGAGCGACGGAGACGGCTCGCCGCATGGTGACCATGTATGGCATGACGGATCGTTTCGATATGGTGGGTTTGGAGTCTCCTTCGGGAACTTATTTGGACGGCCGTCCGGTACGAAAGTGCAGCGAGGCGACGGAGAAAGCCATCGATGACGAGATCCTGATGATCATTAAGAAACAGCATGAGAGAGCGCTCAAAATCCTTTTGGAGAATCGTGAAAAGGTGAACGAAGTGGCGCAGTATTTGCTCGAAAAGGAAACCATTACAGGCGAAGAGTTTAAGAAAATCCTGGTGGAAGGGGCATAAAACACGCCAATTTAGAACCTAAATTGCGATTGTTGTTGAATATGACCATAAATTGCGGTCAGCGAATTTCAATCTTTAGAGGAAAAACATCTGGACAAAAATGGGGGTCTATGGTACTATATAACCGTGACCCCCATATTATATGTATTTTTAGTTGATACACGAAAAATACTTTCTCCTTGTATACGATATCTTCTGGATATCGTTCTTTTTTTGAAAAAATCCAAAAAAAATTAAAGTTGTGCTTGACATTTTGCTTCGATTTGGGTATAATAAGCAAGTCTCAGAGAGATGATGGGCACTCGCCAAGCGGTAAGGCACTGGACTCTGACTCCAGCATTCGTAGGTTCGAATCCTTCGTGCCCAGCGAAACCTCCGATTTATATCGGAGTTTTTTTTGTAAAAGGA
>CALWBZ010000063.1 GCA_944376225.1 uncultured Clostridia bacterium
TGCTCTTCCGATCTGATATGAGTTTCAGGAAAAGAAGAGGGAAAAAAGCGCGAAGAACTGGGCCATATTAAGACCGGGGGAATCGAGGGGGAATACGCTTGACAATTGGATGTCGCGGAGCGATATACCAACGGACGCGATGGCCCAGGCCGCGGTTCGGGACGGGGATCCCGCTATCGATGTGCTGGTGATGGTGAGGCATAAAGACGGGAGCATTCGTTTCCTTCCTTGGCAGGAGGAGGGGAAAGTTGTGGACGCCGGTGCGGTTCCTTCTCAGGAGGAGAGCCAGCAGATCGCGAGGCAGCGTCTGAGATTGCCGGGATACTTCAGCAGGAAATGGGAGATTCATAAGGTCATCAGCGATCTGGAGGAGCAGAACCGGCGATTTGTAGGAGAATGGCAGAAAGCGCCGATATTGAAAGGAGAGTTGATACTATTGCTCGATTCGGATGGAAACGCCCATATAGCGGGCGCTGCCGTGCATTACGACAGAGAAAAAGGACTGACGTACAGAAAGGAGGATATAGATGAAGGAGATAGAGTTTAATCTGTTGGACGAGCCCTGGGTACGGGTATTGCTTCCGGACTATCGTGTGGAAGAAGTTTCGCTGACAGAGGCGCTGGAGCACGCACACGAATACGTAGACCTGGCGGGGGAATTGGCCGCACAGGACACGGCAGTGCTGCGGCTGTTGCTGGCCGTATTGCTGACGGTCTTCTTCAGAGAAGACGAGGAGGGGAACGAGGCGCCCTTAGAAAACGCAGAGGAGGCAATCGACCGATGGAAGCGTCTATGGGAAAAGGGAAAATTCCCCCAAGAGCCGATCAGGGATTATCTGGAGAGATGGCGCGACCGGTTCTGGCTGTTCCATCCGGAGCGCCCTTTCTGGCAGGTGCCGGAGGCCAGCCTGGGGACGGAATACGGAGCCGCGAAGCTAAACGGGGAGATCTCGGAGAGCAGCCATAAACTCAGGCTTTTCCCGTCTTATGCGGGAAAGGGAAAGACAGAGTTATCTTATGGGCAGGCGGCTCGCTGGCTCCTTTATATCAACGGTTTTGACGATACGTCGTCCAAACCGAAAGGAAAGGGACTCCCTTCTCCCGGAGCCGGATGGTTAGGAAAGCTGGGACTAATTATGGCCCAGGGGAAAAATCTGTTTGAGACGCTGATGCTCAACCTGACGCTTCTAAAGAACGGAAGGGAACTGTGGGAAGAGCCGAAGCCATGCTGGGAACTGGCCAAACCGAGGACGAGAGAACGAACGGAGATCGTAGAACCGGATAATCCCGCGGAACTCTTGACCCTGCAGTCCAGAAGGCTTCTGTTATACCGAAACGAGGGACGCGTGACCGGATACCGCTTATTGGGCGGGGACTTCTTTAACCGAGAGAACGCTTTTTCGGAACAGATGACAGTCTGGAGAGAGAATGCTGATAAGAAAAACATAGCGCTTTCTACATATACGCCCAAACGGCATGACGCGAGCAAACAGTTTTGGCGAGAATTTCCTTCAATCTTTATGAGCGATATCAAGCATAGACCGGGGGTGGTGGACTGGATCTCGGCATTAGGACTGGATCAGTTTGTTCACTTTCGGATCGCCTCCGTGGCGTATGGCGATAAGGATTTTTTTGTGACGGACACGTTCAGCGACGCATTGACCTTCCACGCGTCTTTATTGGATGAGATGAGTAAAGATTGGCAGGTACGCATCCGGGCAGAAATCGCCAACGTCGAAGATAGCGCCACATATCTGGAATATCTAGCAAAGGATCTTGCGATGGCCGCCGGCGGAAACGAAAAGAGTCGGTTCGGAAGTCCCAGGGAGCAGTTTTATTATCAGATCGATCAGCCTTTTCGGGAATGGCTGGCTTCTATCGATGAGGATTCGGATCCTGTAAAGATGCAGTTAGAATGGCAGGAGAAGGCGAGAAGTCTGGCGTTTCAAATCGGAAGGAGTCTGGCGCTGCAGGCGGGGCCTAGTGCGTTTACAGGCCGTGCGGTTAAGAAAAAGGGCAAAAAAGAAGAAGAGTTTTATTACTCGGCGCCCAAGGCGTTCAATGTCTTTTATTCTCGGTTGAATACCATCTATAAAAAGGAGGGATACAGTGGGAAAGAATGAGGTGAAAAAATACGTGGCCTACCGCTTAGAGTGGCTGCGCAAAATGCCGGAGCATCCCCAGAAGGCGGCCTTAGCCAATCTAAGGAGAGGAATCGGCCGCGTGCCCGGAGATTTGCCGGAGTTATGGGGGGTGTTTTTGCAGGATCTGCCGGAGGAAATGCAAAGGAAGACGGGGGATCCTACCCGTGAAGAGTGGGCAGTCTACCTCGCGTTGACATTCTACGCGCTGCACCAGCAGGGCCACAAGGTGGCGCATCTGAATATGAATCAGGACGGATTTTCTCTAGGAAACGCGGCGCGAAGATTAGTCGATCCGAATGAGGAGCCGGAAGACAGCAGCGTTTTCAATCGCTTCAACGCGTTGGCGACCTCTTCGAACATTAGAGAGTGCGCGCATCACATGCGGGGAATGATTCAGATGCTGCGGGCGAAAGATATCCCGCTGGATTATCCGAGGCTGGCTTCGGATTTGTATGAACTGCAGTTTTTGGATCGGGCGCCGGCCGTCAGGTTGAATTGGGGTCGGGATTTTTGGAACAATAACACTTTAGAAGAGGAAAAGGAGAAGAAAGATGAATAAGCGTTTATATGTTGATTTTCATGTATTACAGACCGTACCGCCTAGCTGCGTAAACCGTGATGATACGGGAAGCCCTAAGACGGCTTATTATGGCGGCACTACCCGCTCTCGGGTGTCTTCCCAGGCATGGAAGAGAGCCATGCGCCTGATGTTTCGAGATGGACTGCTGGAGAGAGAGCAGATCGGCGAACGCACGAAGAAAATCGTGGGGCTGGTGGCCGAGCAGATTTTAGCCTTGGATCCGGAGGCAGACGCCGTATCGATCGCCGA
>CALWBZ010000064.1 GCA_944376225.1 uncultured Clostridia bacterium
TGGGAAAGGCGTAAGGTCATGGCCTCATCCTTCGCGTACAGGGAGGAGATTCTTGCCTTGCGGATTTCATCCGCGTCAAGATCGAAGTTCTTAGGCTGTCCGCCTCCTCCAATACAGCCGCCCGGACAGGTCATCACCTCGATAAAATGATACGCTTTGCCGCCTTGCTTGACACGGTCAATCATCTTCCTTGCGTTGGCGGTGCCGTGAACGATCGCGAGGTTTACCGTAATGCCCGCGATTTCAAGGCTCGCTTCACGAAGACCGTCATAGCCTCGTACTGCTTCAAGCTGATACAAGTTTTGCGGCGGCCGTTCGCCGGTAATCAAGTAATACGCTGTCCTTACAGCGGCCTCCATGACGCCGCCGGTATTTCCGAATATCACGCCGGCTCCGCTTGCTTCGCCCATCAGCTGATCGTAGTTGCTGTCCTCGAGGGAAGAAAAATCAATGTTTTCTTCCTTGGCCCAACGAGCAAGCTCACGGGTCGTAATGACATAATCCATATCTCTCATGTCGTCAATGCCAAGATATTTTCCCGCATCCCGCATTTCGTCTCTGCGAATCTCGAACTTCTTGGCCGTGCAAGGCGTGAGAGCCACATTCACAATCTTAGCGGGGTCAATCCCCATCTTCTTTGCAAAATATGTTTTGATCGTCGGGCCCTGCATCCCGATAGGACTTTTTGCGGAAGAAATATGGGGAAGCATTTCCGGGTAATAGGTTTCCGCAAACTTAACCCATGCCGGACAGCAGCTTGTAAATTGCGGCAAAGGCTTATTGCCGGTTGTTATTCTTTCAACCAATTCGCTTGCTTCTTCCATGATGGTAAGGTCGGCGGCAAAGTTGGTGTCTAGCACATAATCCACGCCCAAGGCGCGAAGCAAAGCGACCATTTTTCCCTGCACCAAACTGCCGGACGGCATTCCAAATTCTTCGCCCAGCGCCACACGAACAGAAGGGGAAGTGCTGACAATGACGATCTTATCCGCATCGGCAATCGCTTTACGGACTTCAGGATATTCATAAACCTCGGTAATGCTGTTCACAGGACATACATTCGCGCACTGACCGCAATGGATGCAGATGGCTCGATCTCCCGTGCTGGTTAAATCATATGTACCAAGGACACCGATATCGTTCTTGCAGACTTCTTTACAAGATCCGCATTTGATACATTTTTCCTCATCACGGCAAATGCTCGGATTATCCGTATCGATAGGAACGCGAATCGTCGTTGGTAGATGACCCATTTCCAAACCTCCTTTTTTGAATTTTACCGTTATAACTTACAGACACAAGTTTGCCCTCCTTAACATCCATTATATCATGAAATCGCGAAAAAGCAATCGAATCGCAAGGTTTTTTTTGATGCAGAAATAGGTTGAATTTCTCCTATTTTGGTGTATAATAAAAACATAGAAAGCAAAGAAGGAGGTTTTTCTATGAACATCAATACAAACAACCTTGTCTCTATCACGGAGGCGAACCAGAACTTCTCCAAGGTGGCTCGCCTTGTAGACGAAAAGGGTGCGGTTGTTATATTAAAGAACAATGTGCCTCGTTATCTTCTCATGGAATTTTCGGCGGCAGAGCAGGAACAGATCGCGGCGGATGAAGATGTCATGGCTATTTCCGAGCGCCTGATCGATAAAAACCGTCAGGCTTATGAGGTGCTTGCGAAATGATCAGACTATCCAAACGCCAAATACTTCTTATCCATGAGCAACTCGTGGCACAGACCGGCGGGTCATCCGGCCTGCGTGACGAAGGGATGCTGGACTCCGCGTTAAATGCTCCGTTCCAGACCTTTGGCGGAGAAGAAGCATACCCATCAATACAGCAAAAAGCTGCCAGACTTTGTTTCGGTCTTGTGAAAAATCATCCCTTTGTAGACGGAAACAAACGAATCGGCGCGCATGCCATGCTGGTGTTTCTTGCCCTTAACGGGATAGAATTGCGACATTCACAGACAGAATTTTCGGATGTGATCCTTCAACTGGCTAGTGGAGAAATCGAAACGACGGATTTGCTGCACTGGATATTAGAACACCGGGATTAAAATTCTACATTAGGAAAGCAGCCAATCGATCAGATATAAAGACTTGATGCCATCGTAAGAGTGAATATAGTTTCTGTCCATCGACAATACGATTTTCTCGTAATTGTCAGGAATCATCCGCAGCGGCCGGAGTTCTCGGTCACGAGTCTCTGGCGACAGCATGCTTTCGGTTACTTGAATATATAGCTTATCGTTTGGCTTCTCGGCAACAAAATCGACTTCCGTTTCGCCGACCTTGGTTTAAGAGTTGCAAGTCAAAAACTTCCTCGTTTTTCGGTATGGACGAAGGCTATCTTAGAAAATGATGACGGAGTCAGCCTATTCATCTTCTGGTGGGACCATGGCCATCCATTCTTCACGGCCGACCCGATGACGATGTTCGACGCCCTCGAAGAAATGCAGGATTTCGTCAAGAGAGACGGGCCTATAGTAGTTCGCGTCAACCCCCACGTCATAGCGCAGGAGACGCATATCCCGATTCCATAGGTTATATTCAAAGGGCGCGTGGATATGTCCATGCAAATGGATGGCTCCATGCCCCAATCCCGGCCAGTCCATGATAGGATAGTGACACATGACCACCTTCTGCCCGTTTTCGAGCTTAAGGACGGCGATTTGGGGTTCGACTTTGAAAGTTCCCGAGACGGAGGGCTGCGACCAGTCTTTATCATGGTTTCCGGGAATCCAGCGGATATTCTGGCATCGGATATGACGACGCAGCTCACGGGCGTTTTCTACAGTCATTTTGAAGGAGAAATCACCGAGGTGGTAGAGGGTATCCGTGGGAGCAACATACGCGTTGATGTTATCGACGAGGGCTTTATTCATCTCCTCGACCGAATCCCAGGGTCTGTTGCAAAAATCGAGCACATTGGCATGTCCAAAATGTGTGTCGCTGGTAAACCAAATCATCTTGTTTCTCTCCTTCCTGGAATAGATTTTTCTATTTTACTACAATCTTATTGGTTTATCAAGTTTGAGAATCTATGTCTTGTTTTTTTCATCGCGTTCTGTGTGTGACATTTTCCTTGTGCTTCTCCCTCTCATGTGATATACTATTGATAACGGCTAGAAGCGGCAATGTTTTCTAACAGACGTAATCGCCTTTGTCCTTACAATAGGACTGCCGGTCGTGCCTTGGATGTGTAAGACAGCCCTATAAACTAAAAGCGAAGCGGAAAGGAGGAGCAGACAGAAATGATTCAGACTCCATTTACTTGTCAAAGAGAAGGATTAACCATCAAAGGAATGCAATATATGCCCCAGAACACAGAGGGCTGCAAAAATCCCGCGATGATTATCAGCCATGGATTTACGGGGAATTATACCAGCATGGAGTATTATTGCAAAGAGTTTTGTAAGGAAGGATACGTGACATTTTGTTTTAATTTCTGTGGGGGAGGGAGGATTCATGAGGATCCGGAGGTGAAGAGCGACGGAGATTCCAGGGACATGAACATCACGTCAGAGGTGAAAGACCTGTGTGCGGTGATCGAGTATGTAAAAGCCCTGCCCTTTGTGGATGAGAAGCAAATTGTCTTGATGGGCGCGAGCCAGGGCGGATTTGTATCGGGTCTAACGGCGGCAAAGTATGGCGATGGGATTCAAAAACTAATCATGTTGTATCCGGCGCTTTGCATCCCGGATCATGCCAGGAGGGGGTGGCTCGGAGGCGCTAGATACGATCCGAAAAATGTTCCCGAGGAGATAGACTGCGGTAAAACGGTAATCAGCAGAAAGTTTCATGAGGATGTCTGCCATATGGACCCGTTTCTGGAACTATCCGGTTATCAGGGCCAGGTGCTGATTATCCATGGAACAGAGGATACAACGGTGGATGTCTCTTATTCGATGCGGGCGAAGGAAAGTTATGAGAAAGATCAATGCGCTCTTCAAGTTGTCAGAGGAATGACCCATGGGCCCAATGAGAAACAGATGATTTCCATTGTCGCTTCCATCAGGCAGTTTCTTGAGGGCAGAAGGGAAATCTTTGCGTTCCGAATCATAATAACGCACAGAAATATCGAGTACATTGGAAAGGAAAAACATTCGGATATTTATTTCACCGGCTATTGCGACGGGCCGTATTTTCAGGGAACCATTCTCCCGGAGGGGGTTGACCGTCAAATTAGTGAGGAAGATCAAAGGAAGGCCGTAAGGGCGGAATATACATTTGACGGTATCGATGAGGATGGGGAAAGATGTTTTCTGCATGTCGTCAATCAGTGGGGCGGGAGAGACTGGAAACCGGTCATCACAACGGACAGTAAGCGTCTGGCCTGGTTGAATCAGAAGGATTTGACAGCCGTATTGGAAGGCGATAAGGGCGGACTGACGGTACGGATCTTCGGATAACATGAATAAGCGCGGCGGAACAGCTTCCTTATGGGGAAGAGAATGAGCCACGCTCCGAGTTGCCGCCGATGGGCGGCAAACTCCCTAGGATAGTATAATTTATGTTACAATAAGAAAAGGAAGTGGACAGAATGACTGATAAGACTTTGCCGCAGAGGCACTATGAGGAGACCAACCTGCGGTTTACAGAGGAGAACGTTGGAAAATTTTCGGGTGGCGACAACGGCGACGGGAGTTACAGCAACATGATCCTATACGCGGATTACGCGGATCCGGATGTGATTCGGGTGGGGGACACGTTCTATATGGTGACCTCGACCTTTCATCTCAGCCCCGGTCTGACTTTGTTAGAATCCAAGGATCTAGTCAATTGGAGCTTTGTGGGACACGCCGTGGAAGACATGGGGAAGCTGTCGGGAGCTTTTTCCTTTAACGCGATGAGCGGGTATCAGGCAGGAATCTGGGCCCCTTCGCTTCGTTATCATGAAGGGATGTTTTACATTCATGTAGGGGGGCCAAAAATCGGTTTGATCGTCTGTAAAGCCCACGACATCCATGGTCCTTGGAGCGTACAGCGCATGAGTTTCCCGAAGCCCTGGGAGGGGACGAAACTTATCGATTGCTGTCCTCTTTGGGATGATGACGGGAAGGCCTATTTTGCGGCCGCGGAGCCCAGAAAGACCCCGGACGGCGTTTGGTCGAACTATCGTATCCACCTGTTTCAGATGGATGCGGACGGGAGAAGGCTGCTGGACAATGGAGTGGTTATTCACGGAGGCCACACGACCGAGGCGGTCAAGCTCTATAAGCATGACGGTTATTATTATGTATTCTATTCCGAAAACCCGGCGGACGAGGCCGGGGTACGCACACAGTACGCCGCCCGTTCTCGAAATATCTACGGGCCCTACGAACGGAGAAAGCTGATCCATTCCCACGGGCCGGAGGCGGATCGGAGTCCCAATCAGGGCGGTTTGGTAGAAGCGCCGGACGGCAGCTGGTGGTTCCTGTGCCATGGCATGGGCAGAGGAGCCGGGTCCGCAGTGGGACGGTACCTGATGCTTTTGCCGGTCACATGGCAGGAGGGCTGGCCTGTTATCGGTATCGATCAGGACGGAGACGGTGTTGGTGAGATGGTATGGCGGCATCGGAAACCGGTGCAGGGGGAAGAAATTACTTTTCCGTGTTCTGACGATGAGTTTGACGGTTCCGAATTGGGGCCTCAGTGGCAATGGAATCACCAGGATCGCAAAGACAGTTGGTCTCTTACGGCCCGTCCCGGATTTCTGCGCTTGATGGCTTGTAAGCCGGTAGCGCCGGGGGGCTTTTACCGCGCGTGTAATACGCTGACGCAGAGATTAATGGGAGAGAGCGGCGTCGCTACGATCAAACTGGACGTATCCCAAACGGCGGACGGACAGTACGCGGGGATGTGTCTTTTTGCCGCTCCCTCATTGCTGCTTGGAATTTATCAGGAAAGGGGCAAGCGATTCTTGCGCTACCAGTACACGAGACTGGAACTTTCCTATAATCCCCATTCCACTGCTTACGACGATAATTTCTTCTGTGAAGACGTGCTTAGCCTGGACAGCGGCATCCAAAATCTATATTTACGGATGGAGTATAACAAAAATAGGGCTCAGCTATCGTACAGTACCGATGGGGAGACGTTTATCCGCGTCGCGGAGCCTATGGAATTTTCCTTCTTCGCATGGCGCGGAGGCCGCGTGGGCATGTTCTCCTTCAATGAATATCGTGACGGCGGAAATGCCGATTTTGACTGGTTCCATTATGAAAAGGACGCGGAGGTCGTTTTATAAAGAAGGAGGGAGGTCCGTGAGAATCGTCTCAGATGAGAAATCCCGTGCCGGCGTGGTATTCTATTTGGTCCCCAGATTGAAAACCCAACGCTGGTCGAAATAGAGGGAATCATCTTTCAGATAAGGGAAGAAACCGGTTGCCCCCTTCCGATCCAGGTCGTTTTTCATCAGAAGGCGAATCTCTTCGCGATTTTCTTTAGGAGTGCGGGTTAATTCCATCCAGGCGTCCAGGCAGACGGGGATATCCGTTTGTTCCTGCGTTTGCAGAGAAAGACGGTTTGCGGCGTATAGACCGCGCATCTCAGAAAGGCTCAGATCCCGCACATGAGAGTCGTCCCGCAGCCTTTCGATGCGGTCCGCTTCGTCGCGGAGGGATTCGTCTTTCATCGTCATATCGACCATGACCAGTTTTCCGCCGGGTTTGAGGACGCGAACCATTTCCTCAAAAATGGCGTGAACATCGATAAAATGATGAAAGGCCAGCCTGGATATGACGATGTCAAAGGAGTGATCCAGAAAAGGGAGTTCTTCCGCGTAGCCTTTGATAAAGGTCATGTTGTGAATCCCCAGGCGCTCGCATTCCTTTCTGCCGGTTTCGAGCATGGCCAAAGTGGCGTCCAGGCAGACGACATGGGAGACGAGGGGAGCGAGATCGCGTCCGCATACGCAGGTTCCCGCCGCCACGTCCAGAACGACGTCGGCGCTCTTAGGCGCGGTCTTCTCAACGATGAGATCCAGATATTCCTGTTTGGAAAGATGGAGTTTCTCGGAGTTATATAGAGGAGCTTGGATCTCGAAGGAACGGGTGATTTTATCAAGATGAGCAGTTTTCATAGCGCAGTTCCTTTCTTGGGAATAAAGAATCGTGACGTATCCGCGCCTTCCAGCGTGAGCAGATGGATCTTCTTCTCGATGCCGCCGGCGTAGCCGGTCAGGCTGCCGCTTGAACCCACGACTCTGTGGCAGGGGATGATGAGGGAGATGGAGTTATGGCCGACGGCGCCGCCTACCGCTTGGGCGGACATATGGGGGATTCCCCGTTTTTCGGCAAGTTGTTTTCCGATCTCGCCGTAGGTCATAGTTTCTCCATAGGGGATCGTCAGCAGGATCTCCCATACCGATTTCCGAAATTCCGTCGTCTTCATACGAAGGGGCGGCGTAAAATCGGGATTCTTTCCGGCAAAGTATAGATCCAGCCATGCGAGGGTCTGATCGAAGACAGGAAGGCGCTTGTCCTCATATTCGTTTTCCAGCGTGTCCGCGAAATATTTCTGTCCGTCAAACCACAGCCCGGTCAAAGCGTTGCCGTCGCTCGCGAGGGTGATTTTGCCTAGGGGAGAATCATAGTGATAGGTATAATCCATGGGGCTTAATACCTCCTTTACAGATAGTGAAGAACATGATATGATTATATCGCATATTCTTAGCCTGGACTATCAGAATATCGCCAGAAAATATTACGATATCGTCATTGATGGAGAGAAGAACCATGAGACATCCTGAAAAGCAATATATGAATTCGGTCAACCTAAATATCCATACAGAATTTCCTTACCTGGTCCTGCATGTGGAGAATGATACCGCCCATCCCCTGAATCCGGGGTTTGGCGTGATGCATTGGCATGAGGACCTTCAGTTTATCTATGTGGAAGAAGGCAACGCCTGCGTTCGTACATTGGAGGAAGAAGAAGGTCTTTGCGCCGGGGAGGGAATCTTTATTAATAAAAACGAGGTCCATCGGGTGGAACGGAAGGGAAGCTGCCGATATAAAAGTTTTCTCTTTCCCGATGATTTCGTTTCTTTTTATGTAGGGAGTCCGGCGGAAAAACTGACTCGAGAGATCACGGAGAACGAGGAGATCTCACTGGTCGTCCTTCGCGGGGAAACCGATTGGTCCCGGCAGGCGCTTTGTATCCTAAAGCAGCTGGCAAGGCTTGAGGAGGATCCGGATGAATTTTATAGTTATGAGGTTCTTTCCCGATTGTCGGCGCTCTGGCTGATTTTGTTAAAAAACGTAAAGCGAGGAACGCCTGGGCGGGATCATGTCACAAGTCTTCGCGTCAAGAGGTTTCTGGAGTATATAGAGAGGAATTACGCGGAAGAAATCACCCTCGAAGATCTGGCGAAGAGCGGGAACGTGAGCAAATCAGAATGTCTGCGGTGCTTTAAGACTACGCTCCGGACGACGCCCTACAGGTATTTGATGGATTTTCGCCTTTCTCAAGCGTCGAGGCTGCTGAAAGACACCGATCTTCCGATTGGTCAGATCGCGGTTATGACCGGCTTTCATCAGCAGAGTTATTTTGGGAAATGTTTTCGAGAGAAAATGAAGTGTACGCCCAGAGAGTACCGGGAGGGAAGATTCTCTTTAGATACGGCGATTTTATAAAAGACTTTCCAAAACCCCCTGAATATGGTATAAATAGAATAGGCGTTCGACAAAAACAGACAAAAGAGTGATGAGGAGAGTATGAAGATGGGGCCAAACCAAAGAGAAGAGACGAGGAAGATACTGGAGTACTGGTACGTCATGGAGTTTCTGAGTCAGAGTTCCTACAAGGTCAGTACGAATGCCTCGAAGATTAAGGAGAAGGCAGAAGCTTATAAAAATGAGTTAGAAAAAGGGAAGCCCGGTTCCCGAAAACAGATCGCCGTTTTTTTGGAACCGGAGAAGAGTCAGTCTCTTCATGACGCGGTGAAGGAAGAATGTACCTCCTGCAAGATGAAGGTTTGGGGCAATATCACGGTATACCTGGGGAAGGTTAAGAGAGAAGCTTGTATTGAGCAAATCGCCGCCTATCTTCAGGCAGACCTGTCAAACCGTCCGGAGAAAAACGAGGACGATATCGTGATCGCGAGTCTTCAGCTCGACTCCTACGGGCGATACATCCCCCGATCTTTTTCGCTCTCGCCGGTCGTTTGGGCTCTGCGTGAGATAAAGAGTCATTCCGGGGAACGCTTGTCAGGGATTCTTTCTATAAAGAATTATCAGGAGGCGGTCGAAGGATATGAGGGGGTTTTCATTACGGATGAGGAACAGACGCCTCCAAGCATCCCGGATGAAGTTCCCGCGTTTGCAAAAGAGGCCGTTACCCTTGAAGATCTGAAAGAGGTATTCCAACAGATTCAGAAAAGTTATATGGCGGATCTGCCTTGTGAAGAAACCTATGGATTCGGCATGGTTCTCTATCAGGATGAAAGCGTGAAAGAGAAAAATGAGGAAGAGCCCTATATTGGACTTGGCCGATCGTTTTTCTCCGAAGACCTGCTGCATGTGAGGACGCGGATAGAATCCGAAGGGTTTGACGACAGTGAAGGCATGGGAAGATATCTGATCGATTACATTCATTCGCCGAGACAGAAAAAGAGCGAAGAGCGTCATGATTTGGTCCATGTAGACGATCCGGATCTTTTGGAGGAATGGCTGTTAGAGATCATGAGCGTAAAACAGGCTCCGATCGGGAAATGGCCTTCCCGTTATATGTCCGCTTTAATGCAGCAGGCAGCGGTCAACTTCGCGACGGCAGAGGATCGTTCCGGATTGTTCGGGGAGAACGGGCCGGTGTTTTCCGTCAACGGACCTCCGGGGACGGGAAAGACGACGCTGTTAAAAGAAGTGGTGGCGAATAATATAATTGAAAAGGCGAGGAGACTTGCTCAATATGAGGATCCGGACGACGCTTTTTTAGAGCACGAGTTCCGGCATGGAGACAAGGCTCAGCACGCGTATTCCAATTTTATTCGAAGATGGTACTCTCTAAAGGATGAACGAATCAACGATTATGGGATTCTGGCCGCGTCCAGCAATAACGCTGCGGTGGAAAATATTACGAAAGAGCTGCCGTTAGAGAGCGGCATCCTGAGTAGTCTCCAGACCACGGAAGAGGACGACGAAGAGACAAAGAAACGATTGGAAGAGACGGCGGCTCTTTTTCGTGTGGAATCTTCCGACCAGACGGAATTCTTGAAAAATGAGAAAGGCCAGATGGAGGAGCATAAGGAGATCTATTTTACGGAATATGCCAGACGATTGTTAGGAAAGTCGGACGTCTGGGGGCTTGTGGCGGCGCCCTTGGGGAAAAAGTCGAATATCGGCGATTTCTATTATCGGGTTTTATCTCCGCTGCATTGGGATTTTTATCCTAACGGCCGTTTTAAGGAAGCGAGAGAGGAACGGTATGCGGAGGCCAGAAAGAAGTTTCTGGAGCAGTTAAGAAAGGTAGAGGATCTTCAAAAACGGTTATCCAGGTTGGGAGAAGAAGCGCTGGAAATCCGGCGAAGCCTGCGAATCAATGAGGAAACCAGGAAAAAAGAAGAGAAGAGCTACGGCAACCTTATGCAGGCGCATAAAAGGCTGACACAGGAATACTCGAAGATAAAAGAAGAAACGCAAAGGCTCACCAAAAAGCGGGATGAGCTGAAAAAGGAATGCGAACCCTATGAGAAAGAATTTGAAGAAGGGAAGCATAAGCTGCTGGAATTACAGCAAAAGGAGTTTGAGACAAGAAGTTCCGTCGGTGGGCTGAGTCGGATCTTTGCCCCCAAAAGGTGGCAGGCGGCTAATCGTCTGGCGGATTCCTACCAGACGCGGGCGTGGGAGACTCAAAAAAGGCAGGAGGAGTTAAATGAGCGGATCTTGAGTCTAAAACAACCGATGCAGAAGATAGAAGATGAGATTCGATCCAAGGAGAAAGAATTAAAAAAGAGGGAGGGGGAGCGTAAGGCAGTATCGCTGCATATGCGGGAAAGCCAACTGCAAATTTTTGCCTGCAAGAAAAGGCTGGAAGCGGCGACGGTACGAGAAGCACGATGGAAGGAAGAAGCGGAGCGATTCGAGCGGGAGGAATCCGGAAAAGTAATTCACAGCGGCAGCATATCAAATATTCTTTCCGAAGATGAGGAAAAAGCCACAAAAGCGCAGATCATGAATTTCTGGGTTACCCCGGAATATAACCGGGAAAGGGAGAGGCTGCTGCACACCGCGTTGCGGTTTACCAAGGAATTTGTCCTCAGCTCCCGGTGCTGCCGCGATAATTTCAAAACGCTGGGTCAATATTGGGGATTCGATGTCGGAGACGATAAAAAACGAATCCTCTTTCATCAAGAAGATCGGGAAGCGATGGTGGGCGCCCTCTATCAGACACTGTTTCTTCTTGTGCCGGTTCTGTCGTCGACGTTTGCTTCTGTCGGCAGCATGTTCAGAGATGTGAAGGAGAAAGGCATCATCGGCATGCTGGTCATAGATGAGGCGGGACAGGCGCAGCCCCAGATGGCGTTAGGGGCGCTGTATCGTTCCCGCCGGGCCCTGATTGTGGGGGATCCAAGACAGGTTGAACCCGTGGTGACGGACGATCTGGATCTGTTGCGTAAAGCGTATCAGGAAGAAATCTATCTGCCCTATCAGGATAAGTCTCTGTCGGTTCAGGGATTTGCGGATGTCCTGAATCCTTTTGGGACGTATCTAGATAACGGAAGGGACGAAGCGGATTGGGTGGGGTGTCCTCTCCTGGTTCACCGCAGGTGTATATCTCCCATGTACGATATCTCGAACCGGATCTCCTATGGAGGGATCATGAAACAGCAGACCGCGCCTCCCGGCGACAAAAAACGGCAGGTCTTCGTCTTTGATAAATCCCAATGGATCCAGGTGTCCGGCGCGGAAAACGGCAGGAAGGATCATTTTGTAAAGCGGCAGGGAGATAAGGTGTGTCAGATTCTGGAGATCGCCTTTTCAAAGAGCGAGTTTCCCGATCTCTATATCATCAGTCCCTTTAAGTCGGTGGTGGACGGAATGAAGGAATATATTAAGGACTATGTGAAGCATGACGGCGATTCCCGCATTGGGAAGAGTCCTGCATATGAAAACTGGCTCGATAAGAACATCGGAACGGTTCATACTTTCCAAGGAAAAGAGGCCGGCGAGGTGATTTTCCTTCTGGGATGTGACAGTAGTAAGGAATGTGAAGGAGCCGTCCGCTGGGTCAAGCGCAATATCGTGAACGTAGCGGTGACCAGAGCCAAGTATCGGCTATATGTTGTGGGGGACGACAAGGCATGGGAGCGTAACGATGATATTCGCATGATGAAGGCGATTATGGAGGGTTAAGGGTAGAACGGCATAGTATTGCATGACGAAGGGAGGAGAATTATGGTCATTAAAGAATATGAATCGTTTGATGAGACTGAGGTTTTATCATTATATATGGATGTGGGTTGGTCAGCTTACGAAAAACAGAAAGAGGCCTTACGTTTGGGATTCCAAAATTCGTTATTGGTTCTTGCCGCCTATGAAGAGGAATCTCTGGTGGGAATCATTCGTGTGGTTGGCGATGGATATACGATTATATTCGTACAAGATCTTCTGGTGAGGCCGAAGTTTCAGCGGCAAGGAATTGGCTCTGCGCTTTTACGAGAGATTATGAATCGTTATGGACATGTACGTCAGATAGAACTTGTGACGGATAATACGCGCAAGACGGCTGCATTTTATCAATCCATGGGATTTTGGGAACTGTCTGAGATGAATTGTCGTGGTTTTATGAGGGTAAAACCTGCATGAACGATTGGATGTAAATGGCAATAAAAACGGAGGAAAAGGCTATGAGCGACTATTTGGATTTCAACCGGAACCGATGGAATGAGGTATCCAGAAAAAGGGAAAACCCTTATACGATTCCAATTACTCATGAGGAGTACGAAAGGCAGAAAGATCGGCCCCTAGAGGTTATTCTTACCGTAGGAAAGAAGGTGCCCGCCGAGTGGTTCGAGAGAGCGCCGGGGAAAAAACTCCTGGGGCTTGCCTGCGGCGGCGGACAGCAGGGGCCCATGTTTGCATCCCACGGCTATGATGTCACGATTATGGATTATTCCGGGTATCAGTTACAGGCGGATGAGGAAGTGGCGAAGCGAGAAGGACTTACGATTAAGACAGTGCTTGCGGATATGACAAAACCATTCCCGTTCGCGGACGAGAGTTTCGATGTGATTTTCTGTCCGGTCTCGAATGTGTATATTGAGGAATTGGACAACATGTGGAAGGAATCCTATCGGATATTGCGAAAAGGCGGGCTTCTTATGGTAGGGTATATGAACCCGTGGATCTATATGTATGACGATGATGTGGTGTGGGATCATCCGGATCAGGAACTGCTTCTTACATTTTCTCTTCCCTTTAATTCCAGGCAGATGGAGGAGGCCGGAAGAGTTACCATTCATCCGGAATACGGATATGAGTTCAGTCATACGCTGGAAGAGCAGATCAGAGGACAACTAAAGCAGGGATTCGCCATGATCGATTTTTATGAGTCCAAAGACCCGAAAAATCGTCTAACGGCTTATGGAAGTGATTATCTGGCTAATCTTTGCGTAAAACTGTGAGGGCTCATTCCGGAGAGAGGAGTATCATGGAAAAGAAACGCGTGGATATGGCGTATCGGGAGGATGTGCTGCGATACGCGAAAGAACAGTATGAAACAGAGCCGGAATATTTATGGAAATCCACTCCCGATAGCGCCGTGCTGCGGCATGCGGACAACAGAAAGTGGTATGGGGTCATCATGGATGTACCCAGAAACCGCCTGGGATTATCCGGGTACGAACCGGTGGACATTCTGAACGTGAAATGCGATCCGGTCTTCGGAGGAGTCTTGCGCAGGCAAAAAGGCTTTCTGCCCGGCTATCATATGAAACACGACACATGGCTTTCCGTTTTGCTTGATGGGACGGTGGAGAAGGACACGGTTTTTTCCCTTATCGATATGAGTTTCAAGATGACGTCCGGTCAAAAGAAGAAGCCGCCCAGCGTCGGGGGCCAACGAGAATGGATCGTTCCGGCGAATCTTAAATACTATGATGTGCAGAAGGCCTTTCGAGAACAGGATATCATCCTGTGGAAACAAAGCAATAACATCGCGGTTGGTGATATCGTATACCTGTATGTGGCGCTGCCTATTTCCGCCATTTTATATCGATGCCAGGCCTTGGAAGTGGACATTCCCTACGACCAGGAGCCGGGAGAGCTGCACATCCGTCGAGTGATGAGAATCAAGAAATTGGAGGAGTATCCT
Source organism: uncultured Clostridia bacterium (assembly GCA_944376225.1). Classification (GTDB taxonomy): domain Bacteria; phylum Bacillota; class Clostridia; order Lachnospirales; family Bianqueaceae; genus Faecimorpha. The sequence goes on from CALWBZ010000064.1 coordinate 14,304, forward strand.
CCCGACGCATATCCGATAGATATTCTTAAAACTTATGGGGTAGGCGCGGTGCGAGGCCCTCGATGCATGCCGGCAAGCTTAAGCGCTCGCATGCGGAAAGAGGAAAGGGGAATAAAAAATGGCTTTTGATTATAAAAAAGAGTATCGGGAGTTTTATCTGCCGAAGAATCGGCCGGGAATCGTTAACGTACCCGGTATGAACTATATCGCCGTTCGAGGCAAGGGAGATCCTAACGAAGAAGAGGGCGAATACAAGAAATCCATCGGCTTATTATACGGGATCGCTTTTACCATTAAGATGAGTAAGAAGGGCAATCATCAGATCGAAGGGTATTTTGATTACGTGGTGCCGCCCCTGGAGGGCTTCTGGTGGCAGGAGGGGATAGAAGGCATCGATTATGCCCATAAAGAAGACTTCCGATGGATTTCGGTGATTCGTCTGCCGGATTTTGTGACAAGGGAAGATTTTGAATGGGCGGTCGGCGAGGCGACGGTCAAGAAAAAAGAGGATTATTCTAAGGTGGAATATTTCACGTATGAGGAAGGGCTATGCGTTCAGTGTATGCATATTGGTCCCTACGATGACGAGCCCGCGACGGTCAGGCTCATGCACGAATATATGAAAGAGCAGGGATACGAGCTCGATATTACAGATAAGAGATACCATCACGAGATCTATCTAAGCGACGCGAGAAGGGTGGCGCCGGAAAAGCGCAAGACCGTGATCCGGCATCCCATAAAGAAAAAGTCCGAGGTCTAAAAACAGCGGCGGAAGAACAAGGGAGGGAAACTTGTAGGTGATTTTGGAGACGAAGCGTCTGATTCTGCGGCCCTGGGAGGAGGATGACGCGGAAGACTTATACCGGTATGCCAGCCATCCCCAGATCGGCCCATTGACGGGATGGCCGGTCCATACCAGCGTGGAAAACAGCCGTGAGATTATAAAGGGCGTACTCTCGGAGCCGGAAACCTATGCCGTAATCGTAAAGGAGGCTGGTCACGCGGTGGGAAGTATTGGCCTGATGATCGGAAAGGCCAGCAATATCGATCTTCCGGATACGGAAGGAGAAGTCGGCTATTGGATTGGCGCTCCTTTTTGGGGACAGGGATTGATTCCGGAGGCCGTTATGGAGATTTTGCGGCATGGCTTTCGGGATCTCGGGCTCAGTAAAATGTGGTGTATGTACTTTGAGGGCAATTTAAGATCAAAAAGGGTACAGGAAAAGTGCGGCTTTCTTTATCATCATTCCAGGGAGAACAGGGAACGGCCGCTGCTTGGAAGAATCGGAACAGAATATATTTCCTGTATGACAAAGGAGCAGTATCTTTCCCAAACGACAGAATAAAATCAATCGTCGGTATTGAACTAGGGGGAAGAAATGATGTATAATACCGTTGGTCGTTCTCGGAAAGAGTAACGATCAAAATCAGTGAGAAGAGGTTTTGAAATGAAGATAGCGGTAGCATACGAGAACGGAAACATATTCCAGCATTTTGGAAGAACGGAATATTTTAAGGTATATGAGATCGAGGAGAATCGGGTGGTTTCCAGCGAAGTGATCGGATCGAACGGCGTTGGTCATGGAGCGCTGGCCGGGCTCCTAGCGGAACGATCGGTGGATGTCCTGATTTGCGGCGGAATCGGAGGCGGCGCTCAGGCGGCGCTTGCGGAAGCCGGCGTTACCCTGTGCGCGGGCGCCCAGGGCGATGCGGATCAGGCCGTGGAGGCTTACTTAAAAGGCGAGCTCGTTTCCTCCGGAGCAAACTGCGACCACCATCATGAGGATGGGCACAGCTGCGGTCACGAGGAGGGACATTCCTGCCATGGAGGCTGCGGACATCATGAGGATGGGCATTCTTGCGGTTGTGGTTCACACTCTGCCATATCCGGCCGCAACGTGGGAAAGACCTGCCGGGTTCATTATCGCGGCACGCTGAATGACGGCACGCAGTTTGATTCCTCCTATGATCGGGGAGAGCCCATTGAGTTTGTCTGTGGAGCGGGTCAGATGATCAAGGGATTCGACGCTGCCGTGGCGGATATGGAAGTGGGCCAGACGGTGAATGTACATCTGATGCCGGAAGACGCCTATGGGATGCCAGATCCGGACGTTGTCTTTACCGCCGAGATCGCAAAGCTCCCGGGTTCTGAGGATCTTGAGGTGGGACAGCAGGTATTTCTGGCCAATCAGGCGGGGCAACCCTTCCCGGTCAAGGTTGTGGCGAAAGATGACAAAACCATCACGCTGGATGCGAATCACGAGATGGCCGGAAAGGAACTGAATTTTCAGATCGAGCTAGTCGAGGTGAAGTAAGGGATAAAAAGAAAGAATTATATGAATGTCTTTGTCAATTGGGGGCTGTCGCAAGTAACAGTCCCCCTTTTAATATATGCCCAAAAACTGTAGGAAAGGGAGGATCTTTCTGTCTCGAAAATATGGGGTGCAAAAAGATTGACCTTATTTTTCTGCGAGCATTTCCAGGACATACGTCGTCAAATCATAGGGAGGCGTGTTAGATAAAAGCTCCTTTACCAGAGCGCGAACAACAAATTCTTCAAAGGCATTCAAAAATCCTTCATCATGTCCGGAGAGATAATAAGATTCGTCAAGCTCCGGATACTTCTGCCGGCATTCCAAAATATTGTTTTGATATTGAGTGACTACCGGATGAACGACGGAATGCAGCAGCTCATGGACAACCGATTCGGAACGAAATGCCCCGGAAGTAGAGATAAAGGTATTTTCAACCATATGGTAATCACTGGAATATACGCATTTGATAGGGGATAGAACAACTTGAATGTTTTCGACGGTAGAAGCATAGAGCGCTCTGCAAACATCGAGGCAGGTCTGCAAAAAGGCCAGATCCCGTGTATGCATTGCGTTTTGTTTCTCGATCCATTGCCCTTCCCATTTCATATATTCCGAAAACGAATCGCTCAAAACAACGGTTTTCAAGGCTGAGGGAAAATCCTTTATCCAATCCCAAAAGTTTTGGTTTCGCTCTTCTGCGGATAGATTGCCGGCGGACATAACTTTCTCATAGTACGCTGGAAAGTCAACATACTTGGCATCCGAGAGGTTTAGATAAAATGTCGCCGTTTCCAACAAGGCTGCTCTTGGCCAATAGGGATAAACGGAACAGGTATCTTGTTTCGTGCGGCGGAAGAAATCGATGGCATGACCGGGAATATAAAAGTTTTGAATCTGCCGAGTATGCTCCTGGGTTCTCTCCATGGAATAGAAATCGTATCCGGTTTGCAGTAGAGCATAATAAATGGCGGATATTGCAGGGATATGACTTATAGTGATAGAACTCATGATCAAACTCCTTCATATATTGCGGGCATTCCATAGCGGCGGGAGCCGCTTCATCCGTAAAGTCAGAACTACAAACGAATGCTAATGATTCTTTTTATAGAGAACAATACCTGCAATAATCTGTATCGTAGATAGAAGAATAACGCCGATAACTATAGCGATGCCCCATACATTATCCTGAGTTATGAGAAAGATTCCCAAGAAAAGAAGAAAGATCAGAAGGATCAAATAAAATACCACAACCAGTTTGACCGATTGAATATAGCGTTTACTCCTGTTCTTTTCGGGAACGATGAACATCATGAGTTCTACATATAATTCGAATAAAACTTCAATGACGACTTCTAGAATGACGTCCATCAATAGTACCTCTCATAGTAGAAGATTAGTTGACGCCGACCGGCTCCGCAAGCCATTCCTTCACGGCCTTCTCGCTGAAATTCACCGCCTTTGCGATCTGATCGATGGAAAATCCCATCCGATACAAGTTCAGAGCGATTTCCTGTGCTTTCCTAAGTTCGCCTTGTTCTTGGCCTTCTTCAAAGGCTTCCTTCCAGATGCCATAGCTTAAACTGCTCATGGTTTTTACCTCCTTCTCCATTTCATCCGTCATGCGGATGCCAAAATTCTCTTCCAGAATTCTTTTCTTCTGCGCCGGACTTCGTTTGTCCGATAACAGCGTTTCCAGGAATGCAAGCGTATCATTGGTGGTCTGGGACGAGGGATCTCCCAGGCCGACGATGATGGCCTGAAGGAGATCGTAGTGCCGTATGTCTTCCTGCACATGACCGATCAAAGGTTCTTCTCTCATACGATACCGCGTAATCGTATTTTGATGTAACGGATCGGGGCGGCTGCAAATCCAGATCGAATAGACCTTCTTGATCTGACCGTAACGCGCGTGCGTGAATTCAGAACCGTATTGGGAGGAAATCAGACGGCTGCAATAGTAGATGGCTCTTTTCAAAAGAGGATATCCGGGATCAAACTCCTGTTGGGATTCTATATTCACAATCATTTCCATATGCCCCTGATTTTGAGGAACAATGGCGGAGAAACGGATGTCGTACTTGACGATCCCCTCGGTGGTACTGGGATCCTCTGAAGATAAGCCGCGAATCTGCTCCGAATTTGTCTCATCTTTGTGGACTCCGGCCGTCATCACCTGAGGAATGCCCTCGATATAATAATCGGCGATTTCGGATAAGGGATACGCCATGAATTCCTGCACACAGCCTTTTAGGATCATGGCCAGTACTATTTTATGAGCCAGAAGTTTCTTGCTGCTGGCGTCGTAGGCGGCCTTGCGGCCGGACTGTTCGATACTTCGCGCCAGATGGTTATCCGTCTGCATGTACTCATTCCTTTCTTTCGGGCTGCTTCCCGCGCGGAGGGGAAAGGGCAGACGGAAGGGGGAATGGTCATGTGCTCCCTATCTCTATCATACCATTTCCGAAGGCGACTTGCAAGAAAAACAGCCGAAGGTTCAAAATCTCCCGGGAGGAATTATGCTTGTAATAAAGATATGATAACATAATCAGAAGGAAAAAGCAATATAAAAAACTGAAAAATCAGAAAAATTTGATTATTAAGAGGTATGAGATGGAACATATGATCGTTGTTGACTTTATCGGTACTAAAGAGTATACTGTTCGTGGCTTGATTGGGAAGGCAGATTACTCCCAGATCATGACCACAAGCAAAAGTTCCATAGTACATAGATGGGTCGAAAATTCCTTGCGTAGGCAGGGGTGATCCGTATACATTTGTATTATTAGGAACGGTCCCCGCAGATGCGGGGTTTTTCTTTTTTTGAAAAAAGACTTGACATTGTGGATCATATGCTGTATTATAAAAGCATAAATACAAAAGTATAGTTTTGGTTGGAGGTGATGCAAGAAAGCGTAGTCATCCTAGGTAGAGTACCCTACCGGGTTTTGTATATTCGAGAGTTCGCAAATACCGCATAAACGGTTCCTGAGAATCTTTTGTGCAATTTGTCGAAAATCAGTTTTCAAATCTGCCGAAATATGGTATGCTAAGAGAAAAGAGGTTTTGGTAATGCAGCATATTTCATCCGATACACAGCGCCATGTGTCATCCGGCCCAACCTGGCAGACACAATGGCGGCGGGAGACCTGGTGGATTGCCGGAAAGACGGACCGCAACGACAGCGGCCTGTGGCTGCCCCTTTTCATGCACCTTCAAGATACCGCCGGAATCATGGGATATCTGGTGCGAGTATGGATCCCGGAAGCGGTGCGAAGAGCGATCGGCCTGGAAGAGGAAACCTTAATCCGCACGGCGAAATTTCTGGGGCTTACTCATGATATAGGCAAGGCGATCCCGCTTTTTCAAGAGCATGTCATCACTCTTCCGGAAGAAGCGCGGGCAAATCTTGGGGCAATTATCCCAGGGGCGCTCCCCTTCTTAAATGCGAGAAAAACACCTCACGCGCGGGCCAGCGAGGCGATTCTTTTAGAACTGGGATGTCCTCCGGGCCTTGCCTCGATAGCCGGGGCCCATCACGGGAAACCCCAGGAAGACGGGATATCCCCAGATA
>CALWBZ010000065.1 GCA_944376225.1 uncultured Clostridia bacterium
ATGACAGGGAATCCTCATAAGGGGACGGCTTTCCAAGGTCCTACAGTCCACTTCCTTCAACCATTCGTTGCTGTAATAATATGCTTTCCGGCCGTCGAGCCCCATCATGGCATGGGCGCCGTGCCCCATCTTGATCGCCTCTTTCTGCGTCATCTGCACCGCTCTGCCCGTCTCCATCTCTAACAGAAACAGCTCTCCGAATCCTACTTTGCCGATGGCGGGAGCCTCCGGATTTTTTACCAACGAGGTGCCAGTAAAATCCGAGGCAAAGATCGTATACCGACCGTCCGGCGAAAATTGGGGCGATGTGAAATAAGGCCGATCGTAGAATCCTTTGTTATCCGTCAACCGGATGACCTCCGCTCCTGTCGTCGGATCTTTCTCCGCCCTTCGTTCCATCCGATAGCATTGCCCAAGCATCTTTTCTCCCTCCTCTTCGTTTTTGTTCATTATATAATGAGGAAATGGGACCGTCGAGAATCACTTTTTACGATTACGCTTACTTTATCAGATTCTTGTTTGACACCGTCTATTCGTTTTGTGAATTATGAATATTTGATACCCTTCTTAAATTCTGATTCTTGATTATTTTTTATCCCCTTGCTAGAGTATAGCCAACAAACATAGTGCATTTCGCACAGCGCGTTCGTTATCATGGCGCGCGAAACCACACAAAGGAGGTATTTCCAATGAAACACACAAAACGTCTGCTGGCTCTGTTAGTGGCCTTCTGCCTCATCATGACGTCCGGCGCCTGCTCCGGCGGGGAAAATTCCTCGTCCCAAGGGAGCGAGAGTTCTAAGCAAGAGGTATCCGTTTCCTCTTCCGAGGAATCCACTCCAGCCTCCCAGGGGCCCGAAGCCTACTCCATGCCGATCTGTGAGGAGAAGATCTCCCTTTCTCTTTTCAGCGGCCTGGACAGCAAGGCTTCCGTCTCCATCGGAACCATGGAAGATAATTACACGATGCAGTATTACGAATCCATCAGCGGCATCCATATCGAGTTCTTCCATCCTTCCAGCGCCACCTCCATCGGAGAAGCGCTGAACGTTATGATCTCTTCCGGCGAGTACACGGACATGATCGGGAGCATCATGAACGCCTCTGACGGACCGGATACGCTGATCGAGAACGGCGTCATCCTTCGCCTGAACGAACCCATCGATCAATACGGCTATTATCTTGGCCAGATCTTCGAGGAGTATCCGGAGTTTTATAATCAGGTGCTGACCTATGAAGGCAATATCGCCCTATATCCCACCTCCCGCTTGGATCCTTCGACTCGTTATTTTGAGTCCTTCGTGATCCGTCAGGACTGGCTGGATCAACTGGGGCTCGAGAAGCCGACCACCGTGGACGAATGGTATACTGTACTCAAGGCCTTTGCCACCCAGGATCCGAACGGCAACGGGCAGAACGACGAGCTGCCCTTCGTGGGTAATTCCAACGAACAAATGGGCGTTTATCGTTTGGGAGCCCTTTTCGGTTTCAACGCCTGTTTCTATAAGGAATATGCCTGCTCTGTCCTGGACGGCAAAATCACCTTTGCCTCGGAGGCGCCTCAGTTTGAGGATTATATCACCACGATGGCGCGGTGGTACGCCGAAGGCCTCATCGATCCGGAATACGCCAGTACCGACGCCACCAGCTGGCAGGAGAAGGTGCTGAGCGATCTGGGAGGATGTTTCTATGGCAAGATGAACGGCGGAATCGGCACCCTGCTGGGATCCTATGATTACGAGAACCGGGATTCGGATTTCAATCTGGAACCGCTCAGCTACGCGGTGACCGACGACGGCGCTTCCTATGATTTTTATTCCCAGGAGATCTTCGACCAGGGCGGCATCGCCGTATCCACCGCCTGTGAGCATATAAAAGAAGCCGTACAATGGTTAGATTACATGTACAGCGACGAAGGGCAGATCATGTGCAGCTTCGGCGAAGAAGGCGTGACCTTTGCCTATGATGATCAGGGCGTTCCCCACTACACGGAGATGATCACCGAGGCCGAGAACCTTTCTCTGGTACAGGCCATCGCCAAGTATACGATGGGCGGTATCGCGCCTCGTATGGTCAACGACATCTATTATTGGGACGCCGTCATGAGCTATGACCAGCAGCGTATGGTCTATGACGCCGTTAGTCCTTCTTCTACCGAGCGCAAGGTCCCTCAGAGTCTGAAATATTCCATGGAGGATCAGGATCGTCTGACCATGCTGATGGGAGATATTCAGACCTATTATCAGGAGACACTGAATGCCTTCATCATGGGCACGAAACCAATCAGCGAGCTTCAGGACTTTCGTGACACGCTAAAGAGCATGGGGCTCGAAGAAGCCATCGGCATCATGCAGGCCTCCTACGACAGTTATATCGCGAATAACGCCTAAAGAGACGTCCGGGGACGCTGCCACAGGCGGCGTCCCCCTCTTATATAAAATAGGAGGGATTCCATGCGCAAAAAAAATATCGGACGCCGCATCCTAAGAGACTTTGTCTTTAACAAATATAATTATCTGCTGCTGGCGCCCGCTCTTATCTATTATATCGTTTTTCATTACGTTCCCATGTACGGCGCCCAGATCGCCTTTCGGGATTATTATGTGACCAAAGGGATCCTCGGCAGCGACTGGGCGGGCCTAAAATACTTCGAGCAGTTTTTTACCTCGTACTATTTTGAACGCCTGATTACCAATACGGTTCTTTTGAGCGGCCTCAATATCCTCTGGGGATTTCCCGCGCCGATTCTTCTGGCGCTCCTCTTAAACGAGGTTCGCAGCCAGCTTTTTAAGAAAAGCGTACAGACCATCACCTATCTGCCCCACTTTATCTCCCTCGTGGTCGCCTGCGGCATCATCATCGATTTTACCAAGCAAAACGGCTTGATTAACGATATCATCGCCTTCTTCGGCGGGGAGCGAATCCTGTTTTTGCAGTCTCCGGAATGGTTTCGTCCGGTTTATATCATATCCGGCATATGGCAGGAGATCGGCTGGGGCTCCATCATCTACTTATCCGCCATCGCCGGCATCTCTCAAGAACTCTACGAAGCCGCTAAGATCGACGGCGCCAGCCGTTGGAAAGAGACGCTGCACATCACGATTCCCGGCATTATGGAGACGATCATCATCCTGCTCATCCTCCGCGTGGGAAAACTGATGAGCCTGGGATACGAAAAAGTTCTTCTTCTCTACAACGAGACGACTTACAAGACGGCGGACATCATTTCCACCTATGTCTATCGCCGCGGCATCCAAAACGCGGAATATAGCTTCGCCTCCGCGGTAGACCTGTTTAATTCTGTCATCAATATGGCTCTGCTTCTGATCGTCAACGCCATCAGTAAGCGCGTCCAGGGCAGCAGCCTGTTCTGAGAAAGGAGAATGCCGCATGATCAAACGTACAAAGGGCGAAAAAGCCTTCAATGTGTTTAATCTCATCTTTCTCTCGCTGCTGAGCCTATGCGCCCTGTACCCGATGTATTATGTTCTGATGGCCTCCTTCAGTGAGTCCGGCAAACTCATGTCCCAGTCGGGACTCCTGCTTTATCCCGCCGGGTTCTCCCTACAGGGCTATAAGGTCATCTCGGACAACGCCAACATCTGGACAGGGTACGGCAATACGCTGTTTATCGTGGTGATCGGAACCCTCATCAGCCTGGCCGTCACGTCCATGGCCGCCTATCCTCTCTCCCGAAAGTCTTTTACGCTGCGGAATTTCTTTATGCTGATGATTACCTTCACCATGATGTTCAGCGGCGGACTGATTCCCCGCTTTCTTGTGGTGAAAGACGCGGGGCTCTATGATTCCATCTGGTCTCTGATCCTTCCGGTAGCGGTCAATACCACCAATCTGATCATCATGCGCACCGCCTTCGCGGCTGTGCCGGACAGTCTGGAAGAATCGGCGAAGATTGACGGCGCCAACGACCTTGTTACCTACGCGCGCATCGTCCTTCCCTTGACCAAGGCGACATTAGCCGTGCTGGCCTTATATTACGGCGTCTCTTACTGGAACTCCTGGTTTACCGCCTCGATTTATCTGCGTTCCCGGGACAAATTTCCGCTGCAATTGATCCTGCGGGAGATTCTGATCGCCAACGACAATGTCAACACGGATAACGAACTGATGGCCGAATCCATCAAATACGCGGCCATCATCGTCTCCACCGTCCCCATTCTCTGCGCCTATCCTTTCTTACAGCGCTACTTTGTGAAAGGCGTGATGATCGGCGCCGTGAAAGGATAAAAATACATATACTATAGGAGGGTTACTATGAACGACTATCATGACAACATGCTCTTTAAGAAGATTCACGGCTATATCGCCGCCGGTTCCATCGGAAACTCCATGGGGGAATTGATGGAAGGCTATACCGTGGAAGAGCGCCAGCAATACTGGGGCTGGGTGGATTATCTGCCGGAGGTGACGAAGCATACGCCGCCCCGCCTGCCCAGCGTGAACGATCGGGCCGCTAACCCCTTCGATACCGGCTTGGGTCACCCGCCCATCGGGCATCCCCACACCCGGATACCAGGAACTACCGAAGACGGTGAAGAACGTTTCCGCATCCTTTCCACCGCCATTATCGAAAAAGGCGGACGGATCGACCTGTGGGATCTGGCAAAGGCCTGGGCCACACTGGTGAAACCCGAGATGTTTGGCTGGCAGCTCGGTTCCCAGGATCAGGTGATCTACTATTCCATCAAGGCCGGCGTCGTCCCCTGGGAGGTGGGGCGCTGCGCTTCCTGGCCCGGGCTATATGGTACCACGAAGATGATGGGGGCCGTGGGCGTCGTCAATGCCTGCTACCCCGAACAGGCCGCTAAGGACGCCATGGAACTGGCCCGCATCAAGGATGTCCGCGGCGTTCCCGGCAACTATGCCGTAGAAGTCGCCGGAGCCCACTGCGCCGGCGTGGCGGAGGCCCTAAAGCCGAACGCGACGATTGACAGCGTCATCCAGGCCGCCGCGAATATTCTCGGCCCCACTCCTCGCCGAGAATTTGAGGCTGTTCAGGAACTGGCGCGCCGCTGCGGCAAGGATCCGGAACTATACGGCAAGGAATTGCAGCGCAAGTACGAAAATCGCCAGGTATCCAACGCCGTAGAAATTCTCAGCGCGGCCTACGGCATCCTTTATATGGCGGAGGCCGATCCCAGGACTGCCATCGTCTATGCCGTCAACTCCGGACGCGACACGGACTGCCGCGCCCATACCGCAGGCTCCCTGGCCGGAGCGCTTTCCGGCATCGACGCGGTCCCTGCCGACTGGGTCGGGACCGTCGATCACGCCATGAAAATCAACGAGCACACAGCCTCCAACCGCACCTCTCTGGAGACCGCGGAAGGTCTGTATCATGCAGCTCTGAATAATCTACAAAAAATGAAAGAAGTCACAGAAAGTATCGAAAGTTATTTTATCTAAATGAGATCTCAGCATATTTTCATACGCTGCCGGTAGATTACTGCTTGAATTTCTCATAGCAGCGTACAACTTGTACGCTGCCGAAGAATTCTAAATCTCTTTTTGAAGAGTAGCGTATGAATTCATACGCTCGCTGAAGATTCTAGCAGCCAGATCTTTCTGCAGCGTACAAGATGAGCTGTACTGTAAAAATTCATACGCTGTCTGTAGATTCCTGCTTGAGTTTCTCCCAGCAGCGTACAACTTGTACGCTGCCGAAAATTTCTGAATCTCTTTTTGAAAAGCAGCGTATGAATTTAGCTTCCCAATCTCAAGACAGCACACATTTTTTGACATGACAAGAAAGCGTCCGCCGGGCGCTTTCTTTTTTAGAGTTTTGCTTTTTTGTGGGGGAAGAGACATTTGAAGGCTTTGTGGGGCGAAATCTTCCCGAAGGCGCTCAGAGAAAGTACAATCTTTCGGGCGTCGAAATAAGCATATTTTTTCTCCGGAACATAATGCTCACTGGTGATGAGCAGATTTTCATTGGGCCTGATGTTTTCCGCTTCATAGTGGGCAAGCTTCTCTTTCTGGTCATTTTTGTATTTCTCATCATCGAGTTTCCCCATGTGCTCATAGTAATCCCCGCTCTCGGGGAAAA
>CALWBZ010000066.1 GCA_944376225.1 uncultured Clostridia bacterium
GTGTGATAAACTTGACATACAAGGATTCTCCTTTTGATTTGACTATTGGTTTTTGGACAACTCCAGTATATCACATCATGGTGAATCCTTGTACTTATTTTGTTACCTATCTATTGTAACCCAACAATGGAAATAGGGAATTTTCCGGGCGGATTTCCCACCTCTCCCCGAAAGCCGAATGACCGTCCGAAAAAGAATACCCCGATCGGAGAAGCACCGCGTTGATACTTGTCGACAAAAGTCGTTTGAAAAAGTTGCTGCTTCAAATTAAAACTCCCTTGAAAAGTCGCTGTTTTCGGTTATGCTGGAATAAACCAGATCAAGGGAGGTTCAACCGCGTCAAAATATGCTGGGAGCCTCCAGTGGATCGAGGATGCCGGTATCTTTGTTCGCTGCTATAATCTGAGCATTACGGAACTGCCTTTGGATGGGAACGCCGAAGAAGATATATTTAAGGTATATATGCGGGACTGCGGCCTTTTTGTCAGTATGCTGGAGGATGGCACACAGTACGACATCCTCCAGGGAAATCTTTACGGCTATAAAGGAAATTGCACTTTGGTGGAGGTCAAAGCGTCCACAGGAAACACGAAAAGCACCAAGACAATTCTGCGTCATCCTGAAAAATATCATGTCAGCCATGCAATCAAGCTGGGGGATTACAATGTGGGGCGCAGCGACCAGCTTCTTACGCTTCCACTATATATGGCGTTCCTTCTGAAAGAACTGTGAGCGAATAACTTAAACCTGAATATATCCAATGATGAGGACGCCGCGTAACAGCACATTCCCTCGAAATCCTGTTAAATTAACACGAAAATCCGAAAATGTGCTGAAAGAGAAATCCGCATAACACATTCCCGGAAAACGCGAATCATAGAATGAGGGGCGTCGCAATTATGCGATGTCCCCCGACATCATATTATTTCGTGCGTATGCTCGGTTCTGTCTTTGTTTTTTCTTTGTTCTTGTTGCTTTTTCTGCAACTCCACATTGACAAACCCCCGGTTCTGGTATACAATAAAATCACATGAATAAGAAGAACAATCCCTGTCGGGAAGAAGGAGCAGCCTATGAATCATTATTATGCTGAAGATATCGCAAAGAGCCCTCGTATCGGCCGGCTGATCGAGCATTTATACGCGAAGATGCCCGTTATCGAGGCGGATCGCGCGGTTCTTCTCACGGAGTCTTACAAAGAGACCGAAGGCGAGCCCATCATCATACGGCGTGCCAAGGCTTTTGATCATATTTGCCGAAACATCCCCATTACCATTCGTCCTCTGGAACTCATCGTGGGAAGCGCTTCCCAGGCTCCCAGAGGCTGCCAGGTATTCCCTGAGTATTCCTTTGAATGGCTGGAGGAGGAGTTTGACACCGTGGCGACCCGTTCCGCGGATCCTTTCTATATCGCGGACGAGACCAAAAAGACCCTGCATGAGGTCTACAAATACTGGAAGGGCAAGACCACCAGCGACCTGGCCACCTCTTACATGGCCCCCGAGGCGCTTTTGGCCATCGAGCACAACATGTTCACCCCCGGAAATTATTTCTATAACGGCGTCGGCCACGTGACCGTCTGCTACGGCCGTATCGCCCAGGAAGGTTTAGAATCCATCCAGGCTCAGGCCGCGGAGGCCTTGAGCAAGGTGAACTTCGGAGACGCCGATTACGCGAAGCGTTCTCATTTCCTCCAGGCCGTCATCATCGCCTGCGAGGCTGCCTGCGTTTACGCTGAACGCTATGCGGAGCTGGCCCGCAAAGAGGCGGAGGCCTGTTCCGATCCTACCCGCCGGGAGGAGCTTCTTAAGATCGCCGAAAACTGCGCCCGGGTTCCCCGCCACGGCGCCCGCAGCTTCTATGAGGCATGCCAGTCTTTCTGGTTCATCCAGATGCTTTTGCAGATGGAATCCAGCGGTCACTCCATCTCTCCGGGACGTTTCGATCAATACATGTATCCCTTCTTCAAGGCCGATCTGGACAAGGGGCTCATTACCCGCGAGTTCGCCCAGGAGCTGATGGACTGTATCTGGGTCAAGCTGAACGACCTGAACAAGGTGCGGGACGCGGCTTCCGCCGAGGGCTTTGCCGGATACAGCCTGTTCCAGAACCTGATCGCCGGAGGACAGACTTCGGAAGGTCTGGACGCGACGAACGACCTGTCCTTTATGTGCATCCAGGCTTCTATGCATGTATCGCTGCCCCAGCCCTCCTTCTCGATCCGCGTATGGAACGGTTCGCCCCAGGAGTTTCTCATGAAGGCGGCGGAACTGACTCGTACCGGCGTGGGCCTGCCCGCTTATTACAACGACGAAGTCATCATCCCGGCTCTTCTGAGCCGTGGACTGACCATGGAGGACGCCCGGGATTACAACATCATCGGTTGTGTGGAACCCCAGAAGGCCGGCAAGACCGAAGGCTGGCATGACGCGGCTTTCTTTAACATGTGCCGTCCGCTGGAGCTGGTCTTCTCCGACGGCATGGATAAGGGCGTACAGGTCGGCCTCAAGACCGGCGACGTCACCCGGATGAAGACTTTCGACGAATTCTACGACGCCTACAAGGCGCAGATGAACTATATGCTGAGCCTCCTTGTCAACGCGGACAACGCCATCGACATGGCGCACGCGGAACGTTGTCCCCTGCCCTTCCTTTCCGGCATGATCGAGGATTGCATCGGCCGGGGCAAGAGCGTGCAGGAAGGCGGCGCGGTTTATAACTTCACGGGGCCCCAGGGCTTCGGCATCGCCAATATGGCCGATTCCCTCTATGCCATTAAGGCCCTCGTTTACGACGAACAAAAGCTCTCCATGGCGGATCTGAAAGACGCCCTGTCCAATAACTTCGGCAAGCTGCGCACGCCGGAGGAAGCAGAGGACATCACGAAGAATCTGGCCAAGGCCTTTGCGGCGGACGGCGTTACGCTGAATGAGGATCAGATTCGCACCATGTATCAGACTGCCCTTTCCGGCGGCGTTCCCGAGGACAAGCGTCTGCAATACGAGGCTATCCGCGACATGTTGGAAGAGGTTCCCAAGTTTGGCAACGACCTGCCGGAGGTGGACGCCTTCGCGAGAGACGTGGCCTATACCTATACGAGACCTTTACAGGATTTCCGCAATCCCCGGGGCGGTCAGTTCCAGGCGGGCCTGTATCCCGTATCCGCCAACGTACCTCTGGGCGCGCAAACCGGCGCTACGCCGGACGGACGCTATGCCGGCACGCCGGTAGCGGACGGTGTATCGCCTTCCGCGGGACGGGACACCCACGGCCCCACGGCTTCCGCAAACTCCGTATCCCGTCTGGATCATTACATCGCTTCCAACGGTACGCTGTTTAACATGAAGTTCCATCCCTCCGCCCTGGCGGGACGGGAAGGACTGGCCAATTTCGTCGCCCTGATCCGCTCCTATTTCGATCAGAAGGGCAGCCATATGCAGTTTAACGTGGTTAGTCGGGAGACCCTGCTGGACGCCCAGAAACATCCGGACAAGTACCGTTCTTTGGTGGTGCGTGTGGCGGGTTACAGCGCCCTGTTTACCACCCTGTCCCGGTCGCTTCAGGACGATATCATTAACCGCACGGAACAAACTTCGATTTAAGTTAGGAACAGATTATGGAAAACGCATTTAACAAAGTTCGGGGACGCATTTTCGATATCCAGCGTTACTCGATCCACGACGGCCCGGGTATTCGTACCATCGTCTTTTTGAAGGGCTGTTTCCTTCGCTGCCGCTGGTGCTGCAACCCGGAATCCCAGGAATATGACATCCAGTCCTTAACGATGAACGGCAAGACAAAGACCGTGGGCGAGGATACGACGGTGGAGGCGGTGATGAGCGAGGTGCTAAAAGACCTCCCCTACTACCGCCGTTCCGGCGGCGGCCTGACCCTCTCCGGAGGAGAGTGTTTGTTCCAGCCGGACTTCGCCGCCGCCCTTTTGGAAGCGGCCCATTACTGGCAGCTGAACACGGCCATCGAATCCACCGCCTTCGCCCCTTACGAATCCATTAGGAAGCTGATGCCCCATCTGGACCTTTTCTTGATGGACATCAAACATATGGATTCGGACAAGCACAAGGCTTTCACGGGGGTGGAGAACGGGCGCATCCTGGAGAACGCCAGGCGCGTCGCTGTCTCCCGGGACTGCGAGCTGATCATCCGGGTGCCGGTGGTGCCGGGCTTTAACGATACTCCCAAGGAGATCTGCGATATCGCCCGGTTCGCCGCGTCTTTGCCCGGCGTAAGGCGACTGCATCTCCTGCCCTATCACCGGCTTGGCCAGGATAAATACACGGGGTTAGGACGGGATTATTCCCTCGCCCATCTCCTTCCGCCTCCCGCGGAGCATATGCGGGAACTTTTAGAGGCGGCGGAAGAAGCCTCGGGCCTGGCCTGCCAGATCGGAGGATAAACCATGGACGAAAAGATGCGTATTATTCAGGAACTTGTTCCCGGTAAGCAGATTACCTTGGCTCACATCATCGCCAACCCGGACGATATCCTGTATCAAAAACTGGGATTAGACCCGGCGGTGGATTACGCCAGTTCCGCCATCGGCATCGTCACCATGAGCCCGGCGGAGACGGCGATCATCGCCGGCGATATCGCGATCAAGTCCTCCGGCGTCACCCTCGGATTCTTAGACCGTTTCAGCGGCACTCTCATCGTCACCGGCAAATATTCTGATGTGGAGTCCGCCCTCACGGCTCTCACCGATTATTGCCGGGAGACGCTGGGCTTCTCCGTTTGCCCCATCACCAAGACATGAAAAAGATCATTCTGATGGGCCGCAGCGGCTGCGGCAAAACGACGCTGACCCAGGCGCTGCGAGGTGAGACGATCTGTTATCACAAGACCCAATATATCAATCATTACGACGTCATCATCGATACTCCGGGGGAATACGCGGAGAATCATACGTTGGGACGCGCTTTGGCTCTGTATTCTTACGAGGCGGACGTGATCGGCCTTCTGTTAAGCGCTACAGAGCCTTATTCACTGTATCCCCCTAATATTACCTGCATGGTCAACCGAGAGGTGATCGGGATCGTGACCCATATCGATTGTCCGGACGCCCGGCCGGAGCGGGCCGCCGCCTGGCTCCGCCTTTCAGGCTGCAAAACCATTTTCTATGTTAATTCTAAAACCTACGAAGGGGTCGGAGAGATTCTAAATCATCTGCGGGAGGAGGGCGACGTGCTCCCCTGGGATCCCCCTTCTTCTGAAGGAGAACTGTCATGCTCACACTAGATAAAGTCTATCATGCTTCCTATGTCTTAAAAGAGGTCGTGCGCCGCACCGACCTGATCCCCGCCCCCTCTCTCTGCCCCGGCAGCGAGATTTACCTGAAACCCGAAAATCTCCAGGTGACGGGATCCTTTAAGGTGCGAGGCGCCTATTATAAGATCTCCCTCCTGAGCGAGGAAGAAAAAGAACGGGGTGTGATTGCCTGCAGCGCCGGCAACCATGCTCAGGGGGTCGCGTTGGCGGCCCAGCGGAAGAAGATCCACGCCACCATCTGCCTGCCCGACGGGGCCCCGATCTCCAAAGTAGAGGCCACCAAGCGTTACGGCGCGGAGATCTGCCTCGTGCCCGGCGTCTACGACGACGCCTATCAGAAGGCGCTTACACTGCGGGACGAGAAGGGTTACACCTTTATCCATCCTTTCAACGACGAAGACGTGATCGCCGGTCAGGCTTCCATCGGCCTGGAACTCCTGGATCAGTTGGAGGATGTGGAGGCTGTCATCGTTCCCGTGGGCGGGGGCGGACTCATCAGCGGCGTTGCCTTTGCCATTAAGACGCTGCGTCCTTCCTGCAAGGTCTACGGCGTACAGGCCGCGGGGGCGGCCTCCATGTTCCGCAGCATTCACGACGGTCACGCGGAAACACTGCCTTCCGTCTCCACCTTCGCGGACGGCATCGCCGTCAAATGCCCCGGCGATCTGACCTACGACATGTGCAGCCAATATGTGGATGAGATCGTGACCGTCACTGACGACGAAATCTCCACCGCCATCCTCGCCCTGATCGAACAGCATAAGCTGATCGCGGAAGGAGCCGGCGCCGTGTCCGTGGCGGCGGCCATGTTCAACAAGGTGCCGATCGCGGGCAAGAAAACGATCTGTCTGGTCTCCGGCGGCAATATCGACGTGACCATCCTCTCCCGGGTCATCACCCGCGGACTCCTGAAGACCGGACGAAGCCTGGATATCACCCTGGCGCTCTCCGACCGGCCCGGCCAGCTTTCTCTGGTTTCCGAGATCATCGCCCGTCACGGAGGCAACGTCGTCTCCGTCTATCATGACCGGTCCGATCTGGACATGCAGGTGACGGACTGCTTCCTGCGCCTGAGCCTGGAAACGAGAGATCACGCCCATGCCCAGGAAATCATCAAAGCCCTCTCCGAAGCAGGGCTTAACATCGTAAAATCATAATAAGGAGGAATCCCCATGTCTCAAACCGTTCATACCCAAAACGCCCCGGCCGCCATCGGCCCCTATTCTCAGGCCGTCATCAGCGGCGGCCTCGTCTTCACCAGCGGACAGATCGCCATCAATCCCGCCTCTCAGAAGGTGGAGGCGGACACGATCGAAGGTCAGACCGAACAGGTGCTGAAAAATCTCTCCGCCGTTCTTTCCGCTGCCGGTTCTTCCATGGAACGGGTCGTAAAGACCACCTGCTTCCTGGCGAATATGGAAGACTTCGCGGCCTTTAACGCCATCTACGCCCAGTTCTTTCCCGGCCGTCCGGCCCGTTCCTGTGTCGCCGTCAAGACACTGCCGAATCATGTGCTGGTAGAAGTGGAAGCGATTGCGGAGATCGCGAAATAAAATATTCTCACAAAAAAGAGGTTATCCTGAAAACATGAACGTTTCAGGTAACCTCTTTTTTTAACCCCAGGAAATAGAATATCGGATCAATACTTCTTCCTCTTCCGCCGGGTCAAAAGGAATACGAATCAGCCGATAACTCTGCACAGGATAATTGGAAGCATCATCCTGACGAAACAGCCAGCCTGTTTCGTCACATCCGATACAGTATAAGAAATTTCCCGCTACTTCTCCCTCCCGAAGCAAGTTCCCATCCCAGTCGTATATCCGATACGGCGATACGGACGCCATCAACGTACCCGGAAGCATCATGAAATATCCCTTCTCCAGACCGGTGCCCCGAAGCCCTTCTTCTTCCGGAATATCTATCGCCTGTGAGATCTGCATGTTCTGTTCTTCAAACCAATAAGTATAGATCTGTGAGCTTAAACGAAAGTCTTCTCCCTCATAAATTCCCTTATTGGTCAGAACATACACCGCCTCTTCATCCACAACGGCATTGAAAACATGACCATAAAGGCTCCCCGTCCAAAGTTGATCTAATTTCTCTTTCTTTAGATCGTATTGATACAGTTCCCCTTCATATTGACCCTCATTCCCTACGCCGCCATAATCGACCATGATATAGACCCTGTCTCCGTAAAACCTACAGCAATAATTACACTCCTGGTCTCCCGGATAATCTTTTCGGAATACCTCATAGGCCTCCGCGTCTAAATCGGTCATATCATACCGATATACAGATACTTCGTTTTTGGGTTTTCCTTCTGTAACCTTTTCTTTCACCACACTGACATACAGATGATCCTGATAAATATTAAAACGCGGATTGACGCCCACCGTTAAAGGTTGATGATCCGGCCGGACTAACACCTTTACCTGCTCGTGATTCCTGCCGTCCAGATCTCTTTTACATAAAATAGAGAGATTCTCGATCCAATATATCTCGCCATTATAAATCTGTATACCCGTAGTAGAATCAATATAGGCGTCACAGTTCACATCCTCATGGTTGCAATCTGCCCTGCCGCATAATATACCGGAGGCCCCCGATGTTTCGTCATAGTAAAGCACACGATCCAACACCGCTAAATAGTATATATCCCCTTCTTTACAAAGGACTCCATTGGATGTCGCATATTTTGTCTGCGCGTCATCAGAAGTGTTGGCGGCGACAGGCTCCTGACCGCAGGAACAACAAAACAGGAGCACAACAGTCAGTGCGATCAATGAGATTCTTTTATGCTTGAATAACATAGTCATATCCTTCCCTATTCCGGGCTAGTCCATAGACTTCTCCATGGGTCTATACCTCTCTTTCATAGATTAGATCCTATAGGATGTACTTCTGTCTTTAGAATACGTCTCCGGCATCTTTTTGTCAATCCTTTTTTGTAAAAAAATTAAAAAAATGTTCTGTGATGTAAATAGATATGACCCAAAAGAGGAAGGATCTGTCCGATGAGGTAAAAACGGTTTTCATTTGCGTTGTGGCAAAGCCGCTGCGCAAATGGAAAGCCCGCCAAGGCCGTTAGGCCTCGGCTAGCTTTTCCTGCAATAGCCGCAGCGGACTCCTTCCGCCGAGTGTGCGCATAGGCTTATTGTTGCTCCAGTTAAGGTGCTCCGCAAGCTTTTTGTTGAGCTCTTTAATGTCCGAGAACTTCTCCCAGTCATAGAAGTATCTCTGGTCGTTCCTGTGGCTTCGCTCTACCTTCCCATTGTGCCATGGCGTTCTTGGTGGTATGAGCTTGTGGTTGATCCCTAGTTCCGCCAGCGCCGTATCAAATGGACATTCTTTTTCCTCGCTGATGTATTTGTAGGTAAACTCCGTGCCGTTGTCCGTCTGCACTGTCTGGATCTTAAACGGAAATACCTTTATCAGCATCTTTAGAAATTTTACCGAGTTTTCCGGCGTATGCTCTTCAAATTCATACACAAACCGAAACCGCGTACATTCATCTATCGCTGTCCACTGGTACATCCGTTTGCCATCTCGTTTCGCTGCTCCCTTAAGGCAGCAATACGGCACTTCTTTTACATCTATCTGCACTTTCTCCCCTGGAACCGTCATGTCCGGATACCTCCGGTCATGTTTGCGGGGCGGTTTTCCCTTCTCCTTCCCACCGCATAGCCCCATCCGCTTGGCGGCATACAGAAAACCGCTGTAGCTGCGGCTATACCCTTTCTCCTGAGCTGCCATGTACGCGCCTTCCCATCCGCAGCGGAAGTATTTCTCTTTGATTCCTTGCTTGATCAGTTCCTCTTCCGCTGCCGTATGCTGCTTTGGATGGCTGTGCGGTCGGTGTGATCCCTCCCGCAGCGATTGCCATGTCCCGTCGTATCGCTTGCTCCATCGTGTTACGCTTGACAAGCTTACTCCGTATATCTTCGCCGCAAAGCTTTTACCTTTTCGTATTGCTAGCTTCACTACTGCTTGACGATGTCGGGCTTCTTGTGTTATCTTATTCATGAGAAGTCTGCTCCTTTGGGTGTATTTGTTTTGTGGTAAATTCATTATACCACATCGGAGCTTTGACTTCTCTTTTTCTTGGGTCATATCATTTTAGCACATACACGACAAGAAAAGGCGATACTTGGTTTTTACAACCAGGTAGCGCCTTTTTTCTATCCATTTTGTGTTTCCAACGCCAAACCAATCAACCGATCCGTCTGGTCAGCCATAAACAGCGGAATGTTCAGCACATCATCGTCCAGCTTCAGATTATCAAGCGAGAAGCGAACACGGAGTTTCACTTTATCCGGGAACAATTCCTTGAATTTTCTGAGACTCTTGCTCGCCAAATTTGCTTCGGACTTTACCTCAACAGGGAAAATGTCATTGTCTCGTTGAATCAGAAAATCCACTTCATAGGGAGGATTATTCTGAGACCAATAGCGAGGCAACACCTCAAACTGTGTAATTAAAGTTTGCAGTACATAGTTTTCGGTCAAGGCACCCTTAAACTCGGTGAACAGGCGGTTGCCCTCACCGAATGCCGTAGGGGCAAGCTGCGCCAGACGGCGAAGCAGTCCCACATCCACCAAATAGAGTTTGAAAGCAGACAGATCATCATAAGCGGCAATAGGAAGACCGGGGGCGCTGCTGCGGTAAATCTTATGCACCAAGCGGGAATCTACCAACCATTGCAGAGCGTCCTCGTATTCACGGGCTCTTGCACCTTCTTTTACAACCTTATAGATAAATTTCTTGTTCTCTCTTGCCAACTGAGAAGGAACAGATTTCCAGATCATAGAGATCTTAGGAAACTCAGTGAGGTTCGGATGCTTGGCAAAGTCACGCTCGTAAGCACCGATGATATCGGACAAAGCTTCCTGCATGGCAGATACATCACGAGCCTCCGTCCACATCTTTACCGATTCCGGCATACCGCCGGTGACGTAATACATCTTTAATTTCTCATACAACGGATTGAAAAAAGCATCAGGAATCGGATCAAGTGTATCCACACTCTCCAAGTATTTCACAAGGTTCTCATCACCGTTTGCAAGAAGAAACTCGGTAAATGTCATCGGGTCGATCTGCATGAAGTTAACCTTTCCCACAGGGAAAGAAGATGGCTTAGCCAAAGCAATACCCAACAGAGAACCCGCACAGGCAATATGATATTGCGGAGCATTCTCATAGAAATACTTCATAGCGTTGATGACCTTGGGGCAGTCTTGCACCTCGTCAAAAATGATGAGCGTCTTTTCGGGCAAGATCTTATAGCCGCTTGCCAGCATCAGATTCTGCAAAATCCGATCCACATCTTTGGTAGTTTCAAAAAATTGCTTATATTCCTCGTTTTCATCAAAGTTGAAATAAGCGATATTTTCATAATAGCGTCTGCCGAACTCTTTCAGAATCCAGGTCTTTCCCACCTGGCGCACGCCCTTCAAAATCAGCGGCTTGCGATAGGGTGAAGTCTTCCATTCCAGCAGTTTATTCAAAATCAATCGTTCCATAAAAGCGCCCCCTTCACACTATTATTGGAGTTTTGAGGTTCATAATCACACTATTATTATACTCGAAATTTGTGAATAAATCAACCAATTTTATTGTCTCCATACGATATCTCATAAAATTGGAAAAAGTGTACTATCCCATCTCCCGCGCGCATATACATGATAGTATGGGGAGGTGTGTATATGGATCGTATTCTTTTTCTTTTGGACTCTTTGTCGGATGTTCCCTCTTCTCGTGTGCTGGGACAATGGATTATGAACTTGCAGCAGCGAGGCCACCTGGTACAGATCTGTCTGCGAACCGATCGGGAGGCCCAGGATCAATATCTTCCTTTTTGCCCCTGTAAGGTAATCCCTCGCCCTGTTCTTTCTCCCATTTCCAGCCTGTACCCTTCGCTATATTACGGACGCTATACCAATCTGGTGATCGCCGATCAGAGTTCCTTTTCCATGGGGTGCCTTTCTCTTTTTCCTGGGACATGCCGGAAAGCCGCCTGGATCGGTCAGGATATCCGCCGCTTCACGCCGCGCCTCCTTACCCTTTATCAAAAGTGTGATCAGATCTTTTGTTCTTCGGACAGGCTTCGTGAGGAGTTTCAGAAATATTTCTTCCGTTCGGGACGCCTGCAAACCCTCTGTCTGCCTAAACAAGAACTGCCGCCTCGGCGCGTCTTTCTTTACAGCCATTGTATCTCCGCGTCCCTCCTAAACCTTCTCCAGTCTCTTCAGGATCCGCGCTGGGAACTCTGGATATGGGGAGACCTTGATCCTCGCTGGCAGGACTCCCTCGCCGCTCTTCACGCCACCCTTTTGTCCCCTCTCCCCGGTTACGCGCCGCTGCCGCCGGCGGATCTGATCCTCGGGCCGGAACCCGTGGATGAGGAAAAACTGCCCTCCAGGATGGGGCAGATGCTTCGCCATCCGCTTCTCCCCTCTACTGACATTCCAAGTCTCGCAAAGGAGCCCCTTCATGCAATATATCATTTATCCCCATAACGGCAGCGCCGACCACGGCGCGGAAGCCCGGCTGCGCAGCCTCCTGGGACAGCTCGCCTCCCTTCCCGTAGCCCTCTACTCGGAATCTCCGGAGGAAGACCTGCGCTACTGGCCCCATCCCTCTTTTTCCTTTCACCGCGCTCCTATGCGGCCTCCCGACTTCTCCCCGTCCCAAACCATGGTTCTGTCCTTTCAAGGCGAGCACCCCCTGCTCTTTCCCCGCAAGATTCATCATCCCCACCAGGTTCTCTTGGGCGCCTGTCCGCCCTCTTCTTTGCCGCTTTGCGAATGTCCCCCTCTATTTTCCCGTTTTTCCCTTCTGATGCCCTACGACCAAAGGTCCTATCAGACGCTGTGTCGAATCCATCCGAACGTCGTATATTGTCCTGATCCTCTCTTCCTTTCTATTTCTTCTTCTTTTCTTCTGCCTTCTTCCCTATCCTCCCATCCCTTCGTCCTGCTCTCTCTAGATCCTGCCCAGGCGTCGTCCTCCCCTCTCCTCTTCGACAGTATCGTTCAGATGACGCGATATCTTCTGGATACGACCTCCTGGTATATCGCTCTCGTCCCCTTTGTCTGTCAGAAGAACCATCAGGACAGCCCCCTTCTCGAGTCCCTATATCAAATCTACCGGCATAGCGGCCGGGTGATCCTCCTTCCGGAAATGACCTCCCGCCGCGTCCATTATCTTTGTGAAAAAGCCCGTTTCGTCATTACCGCTTACCCGGCGGAGGCGATTTTAGCTTATCAAGCCGCGACCCCTACCCTTTTACTGCACGACTCTCCCCGAGCCCTCTCCATCGCCAAAGAACTCTTGGGCGAAAGGCGCTGTCATGTGATCGACCCCCCATCCGTCACCGACGATCAGGGGATGGTTCGCGCCCTACGGTCACTGATAGCGGATGAACGACGGGCGCGCCGTGAACTCGCCGAACGAATCCCCCTCTATCAGGATCGCGTCTCCTTCTTTCGTCAGGCCCTGAGAGCGCTGCAATCTCCTATGAAATATGGCTGAGCCCATTTGGACTCAGCCATTTTCCTGTCAGTTTATTCGATTAGGCCGCCGCGCTGCTTTCTGAAGCGGAAGAATCCGCGTCGGAAGCGTCTTCAATCGCGGACTGTTCCGAGCCGTCGGAGTTCTCGCTGCCCGACTCTTCCGCGGAAGAATCATCCGCCACAGAAGAATCATCCGCGGAACTGTCTTCGGAGGCAGACGAGCTGTCTTCCTTGGAACTATTCGCCTTGGAGCTTTCCTCCTTAGAACTGTCCGCCTTGGAACTCTCTTCCTTAGAGCTCTCCTCTCGGCTGCTGTTCGTCGTGGTCTTGCTGCTGTTGTTCGTGCTCGAGTTATCGCCCGATGAACAAGCCATGAGCCCCAAGGACAGGATCATCACGCAGCATAATACCATCAAAACTTTTCCTTTCATTGTTTTTTCCTCCCTTTCTTGTCCTGCATTGACAAGATTTTTATCATCTAAATGATGACAGGGCTATTATACAAAGATCTCGAGAGGATTTCAAGAAACAGTCCGTTAGCGTTTTGTAACCTTTCTATTAATCAGTCCTTACAGAGACTTCCCCCGACTGAAGCCGTATGTCTCCGCCTTGATCCAGCGCCACAAGGAGCGATCCGTCGTCGCAAATCTCCTTGGCTACGCCCGTATAATCCTTCTCTTCCTTATGGAAACGTACATTCTTTCCCAGGATGAAACACCGTTTTCGGTACTCTTCCATATGCCGGTGGCTCCCCAGCTCCTCCGCGTGTCCCAGCACCTCGTTCAGAAGGTTCGCCGCCAGTTCGTTTTTCGGAATACTCTTTTCTCCCGGCTCAAAGACCGGGCCGGCGATCTGCCTGACTTCCGGTGGAAAAGCCTCTGGCGGCGTAGTCACGTTGATGCCGATGCCAAGCACCAGGCTGTCGATCATTCCCGTCTCCACGTCCGAAACGGCCTCCGTCAGAATGCCGCAGACTTTTTTGCCGTTCAGAAAGATATCGTTGACCCATTTGATCATGGGCTTTTTATCCGACCCCTTCTCGATGGCCCGGCATACCGAAACCGCCGCCAGCGTCGTCACGTCCACCGCCAGCGATGCCGACACGCAAGGACGCAGCAGGACGGACATATAGAGTCCCCCTTCCTGGGGGGAGGCGAAGCTTCGTCCCAGACGGCCCCGCCCCGCCGTCTGCGCCCGGGCGATCACCACCGTATTATGGGGCGCGCCCTCCGCCGCCAGGCGTTTGACCTCTTGATTCGTGGAATCCAGCCGATCATGAACCCATATGGGGATATCCTTCCACCTCGAGTCCAGAAAAGGCCGAATCCCCTCCCGGCTGAGAATATCGCTTTCCAAAGCCAGACAATATCCCCGCCTGGGCATAGAATCGATCTGATATCCCTCCTCCTGGAGTCCTTGTATCGTCTTCCAGACCGCCGCCCGGGAGACTCCGATGCCCGCCGCCAGTTCCTCGCCGGATACGTATTCCCCCTTATGGGCCTCCAGACATTCCACAATATGTTGCCTTACCGTCACAGTCATTCTCCTCCGGTTTTCCAGTAAAAAGGGCGTGTTCACGCCTCTCTTTCCTTTATGAAAATAATGTCCCCTGCCGCCGCGTAAAGGGCAGGGGACATTGTCGTCATTTCTCTATGTCTTACAAATTATACGACGCCCTGGGCCATCATCGCGTCGGCCACCTTCTTGAAGCCCGCGATGTTCGCGCCGATCACGAAATTATCCGCAACGCCGTATTCCTTAGCGGTATCGCTGATGTTGGCGTAAATTCCCTTCATGATCTGATGCAGCTTCGCGTCCACCTCGTCGAAGCTCCAGGACAGTCTCTGGGAGTTCTGGCTCATCTCCAGAGCGGAAGTCGCTACGCCGCCGGCATTCGCCGCCTTACCGGGCGCAAACAGGATGCCGCTCTTCTGGAACAGCTCCACCGCTTCCGGCGTAGAAGGCATGTTCGCGCCTTCCGCCACCGCCATACAGCCGTTTGCCTTCAGCATCTTGGCGTCTTCCAGATCCAGCTCGTTCTGGGTCGCGCAGGGCAGCGCCACATCGCAGGGGATATCCCATACGCGCTTGCCCGCACGGTACACCGCGCTCTTCTTGACGTCCGCGTACTCGCTGATGCGGCCGCGGCGCACTTCCTTGATCTCCTGTACCAGGGGCAGGTCGATGCCTTCGGCGTCATAAATAGAACCCGAAGAATCGGACAACGCCACCACCTTGGCGCCCATCTGCTGCGCCTTCTGCGTAGCGTAAATCGCCACATTGCCGGAACCGGAAATCACAACGGTCTTGCCCTCCAGGCTCTGTCCCTTTTCCTTCAGCATTTCCTCGGTCAAATATACCAGGCCGTAACCCGTCGCCTCGGTACGGGCCAGCGAACCGCCGTAGGTCAGGCCCTTACCCGTCAACACGCCCTCGTACTTGCCCGTCAGTCTCTTATACTGGCCGTACAGGAAGCCGATCTCACGGCCGCCTACGCCGATGTCGCCGGCGGGTACGTCCACGTCCGCGCCGATATGGCGATACAGCTCCGTCATGAAGCTCTGGCAGAAGGCCATGACCTCACGATCGGACTTACCCTTAGGATCGAAATCGGAACCGCCCTTGCCGCCGCCGATGGGAAGGCCCGTCAGCGAATTCTTAAAAATCTGCTCAAAGCCCAGGAACTTGATTACGCTTAATGAAACGGTAGGATGCAGCCTCAGTCCGCCTTTATAGGGGCCGATGGCGCTGTTGAACTGCACGCGGAAACCACGATTCACCTGTACGTTTCCCTGATCGTCCACCCAGGGTACCCGGAACATAATGACGCGCTCCGGCTCCACAAGGCGCTCCAAAAGCCCTGCCTTCTCATAAGCGGGATTCGCGTCCACCGCCAAACGCAGGGACTCCAATACCTCGTGAGCAGCCTGCAGGAATTCTTTCTCGCCGGCGCTGCGCTGTTTTACGGTTTCTAATACTTTATCAACGTAACTCATAGCCACAATCCTCTCTATCTTTGTAGTTTTACAACAAACAATAGTATACAGGATAATTTGCAATTTTGCAAGAGAATTCTTTCAAAAACCAAAATCTTTTCTCTTCTTCTCCTTCCGAATCAATTCGACTTACAAATATACCGCTCCCGCCGTAAATATTGACGTTTTTTCCTTTCAGAAGGAAAAGCTCTTTTGAATTATTTTTTTTATTTCCTGCAAATCTTAGATCTCCACTTCTCCTGTGAAGACGGTCTCGGCCGGCCCGGTCATCCAAACCGTATGTCCGTCCCAGCGAATCTTTAGGTCGCCGCCCCGCAGGCGCACGGTGATTTCTTCATTCTCCTCGCAATATCCGCAGCGAATCGCCGCCACCGCGCTGGCACAGGCTCCCGTGCCGCAGGCCATGGTCTCTCCGCTGCCCCTCTCCCATACCCGCATCTGAAGCGTGTGAGGATCGATCACGCGGATGAACTCCGTATTGACGCCCTCCGGGAAGATCTCGTTTTTCTCGAATCCCGGTCCGATTTTGGGAAGATCCAGCTCCTCCGGATCCTGACAGAAGACGACGCAATGGGGATTCCCCATAGACACACAGGCGATCTCCCACTCCCTGCCGTCCACGACAACCGGCCGCCGGATCACCTCTTCTCCCTCAAGACGCACGGGAATCTGCTCCGGCGAAAAACCCGCCCGGCCCATATCCACCGTGATCCGCGCCGCTTTCCCGTCCTCCTCCTGAATCCGCAGCGTCCGCATGCCGCTCAGCGTCTCGATCTCCAACCTTTCCTTACGCGCGAGGCCGCTGTCGTACAGATATTTTCCCACGCAGCGAATACCGTTGCCGCACATCTTTCCCTCGCTGCCGTCCTGATTGAAGATCCGCATCTTTCCGTCTCCCCTATCCGACGGTTCGATCAGGATAATGCCGTCTCCCCCGATGCCGAAATGATACCGAGACAGTCTCCTGCTCACTTCCTCCGGATTCGGCAGCGCGTCCTGAAAACAGTCGAAATAGATATAGTCGTTGCCGCAGCCATGCATCTTCACAAAATTCCTCTTCATGCTCTCTGCCTCCCTCAATGTACTGTCGCGCCTAATATACCATGTTTGCGGGAAAATGTAAAGGCCGGAAATTTTGGTGTATGGGGATCCTCCGTATTCAACTGTTTAAGGAAAATATTTTGAAAATAATTTGCAAAAAAGAGGAGCCTTTCGGCTCCCGTTCTTTACTCTATGGTGATATACTTCTTTGTCTCCACCTTCGCCTGCTCCTTTTTCGGGATGGACAGCTTCAAGATTCCGTCCTCAAACTTCGCGGAAATCTCCTGTTCGGTCACATTCTCTCCGACATAAAAGCTCCGGCTGCAAGACCCGCAGTACCTCTCCTGACGGATGTACTGTCCTTTCTTGTCATCCTCCTTCTTCTCCATTCCCTTGGCTGCGGAGATCGTCAGATATCCATTTTCCACCTGAGCCTTAATGTCTTCTTTCTTAAAGCCGGGCAGATCCACGTCCAGCTCGTAGCTGTTCTCCGTCTCCCGTATATCGGTACGCATCAGATTCTTCGCATGCTTTCCAAACACGGGATTGTGGCCTCCGAATAATTCTCTCTCCATCGGGAACTCAAACCAATCATCCAGCAGATTCTCTCCAAAAATACTTGGTAACATATGTCATTCCTCCAATGCTTTTTTTCTTGTTTGGCCTTGATATCGGAGCGGCTCTCCGGATTCCGGGATCCCTTTCCTTTCCCTTCATCTGCTCCTATTATACACCCGTTGTTAGCACTGTCAAGAGGTGAGTGCTAATATTCATAATTGTTTCACAATTTTAATCTTTTGTTAAAATTTTCAGATAATTCATGGTTAATCCCGGGAAAGGCAGCGAAAAAGCGTCTGGGCATAGATTCTGACTCCAAAATCATTGGGGTGGTTGATGCCGTTGCCCGTCATGTCCTCAAACCGCTTTCGGGACAACAGATACGCGCTCATCCCCGTCATATCCGCTACTCCCACGCCCTCCAGGCCAGAAGCCAGATGCCGCAGGCTCCATATATATTCCGGCTGATACCCCGTCCAGCCGATCCCGTCCGGATTCGGCAGCATGGTTCCCGTCAAAAGAAACTCCGCCCGCGGGAGTCCTTTCCGGGTTTTTTGAATGATCCGGCCGATCTGTTCCGCATACACCCTGGGATGCACGCCGTCGTTCATGCCAAACCCCAGAATGACCAGATCCGGCCGGTAGGGGAGGATCCTTCTCTCCGCTTCTTCCGCGCCCCAAGACGCCGTTTTGCCGCCCACCGCCGTATTGACACTCTCTACCGGACGCCCGTATTTTCGCTCAGCGCCTGGGTCAGAAGATCCGAAAGAACAGGCATGTGGGGCGAAATACGCCAGTGCCCGCTGGCATCGCACCCTTCCATGATACTATCCCCAAAATAGACGATTTTAACCGTCTCCTGCCGCTCCCACTTTTCCCGAACGCCGGGCAGCCGGTATAACTGACTTTCCGGTATCGGACCCCGCCACCGGTCCGCGTGGGTATACGTTACCCGAATCTGTTTTGAGGCATAGACGTCCCCACGGTCATAACGGATGAATCTGCCGGATTCTTTCCGACTGGCGATGGGGATTTCCTCCCCTTGGGAGGGATAGAACTCCTCGTATTCCCAGCAGGGAATCGCCGAATCCTCCGTTCTATATAAAAGGCCGTCCTTTAACGCATAATCCCGTCCCGACTCGTAGGTTCTGGTCCCGTCAGAAGAGCGCACCTCGAGAATCTTTTCCGGCGTATACAAAAGAGGGGCCGCCGGTACGGCCCCATCCTTTCCTCGTATGTACATGACGCTCTCTTCATAGACGGTATCTCCCTGCCAGACAGGCGTCATGAGTTTTTCTTCCATCTTCATTCTTCCGGCTTTTCCTCTAGCTTCAGCGGGAAATCCCCCAAGTGTTTCACCCTGAACCCGTTCTTCTTATAGGTCTCATAGTCGAAGGCTTCCAGCTCGTCGATGGCCAGCTTGTGAAACTCGTAGAAGTTATGCCACCATTCGTAGCCGGACCCCAGTTCCGCGTTCAGATAGGCGTCCGCGATATCGCATCCCATCTGGGGCGCCACATAGAAAGCGCCCATGGCAAGCACGTTCACGCCGTTTCCGGTGATGGCCCGCAGGGCCGCCGGCACGCTCTCCACAACCCCCGCGTGGACATGGGGACACTTACTGGCCGCGATATGGATGCCCATCCCCGTACCGCAGAAGATCAGAGCGCGCTCGAACTCCCCCTCCGCGATCATGCTGCCCACCCGCAGCCCCACGCGGTGAAACATCATCTCCGGATCCTCACAATCCGGATCCGTCACCCCTACGTCGGTAATCTTCCAGCCCTTTCGTTTCAGATGGGCGACCACCGCCTCCTTCAGCGGATATCCCGCGAAGTCCGCCCCCACCAATAAATACTTCTCCTTCACCATCTTCATGGATTGTCTTCTCCTTTCTGTCTATGCCTCTTCCAGAGGTTTTTGATAATGATAAAAGCCGCTGCCAACCTCTTCTTCCTTCCCCGCGAAGGCGATCACGGCCCGCATGCCGAAAGGAACCGTCACATAGAGATGCGTATGGCCGTAGCGCTTGACCCAGCGCACCAAGACATCTCCCAGGGGTGTCTCCACCGCGGCCTGGGCGGACAGAAGATTCTCCGGCATATAGGGCTCAATCCTAACTCTCTTAAAGCCGGCCTCTGTCGGCCGTATGCCCGCTAAATACGCGTAGAACCAGTAATCCACCGCCCCGTACATCGGGTGGTTATGGGAATTCATCGTGGGATTCTTCTTTAGCTCGAACCGCTCCCATATGGTCGTGCCCTCCTGCTGAATCATGAAGCCGAAAGAAGGATAATCCTCTTTCAGCATCAGTTTCCACGCTTCCTCCAGGTATCCGTAGCGGCTGAGGACTTCCAGCATGTACCTTGTACAGAGATTTCCGGTGGTAAACCGGTAATTCCTCGATATCAGATCATCCCGCAGCCTATCGGCCGCCTTTTGCCTGCCCTCCTCCGGCAGAATTCCGAGCCAGAGGGCGAAAGCCTGACACGCTTCCGATCCCGTGCCCACCTTCCCGCTCTCCTCGTCGTACCACCGTCTTAGAAACGCGCTTTGAATCGCTTCTGCCCGAACCAGATGATCCTGCCGGTCTTCTTCTTTACCCAGGGCACGGGCAAATTGGGCCAGGAGGATATTGTTCAGATAATGATACCCGGTGGACATGAATTCTCCCGGCGTCACCTCGGACGCCGCCCACTCGCTGCCCTTACAGGCATATTCCGGCGCGGCCCAGTCTCCGTAGTAGCTATACTGCACGATGTGATCCTCGCAGCGGCTCTCCAGGTAGTCGTCCCAGGCTCTAAACGCCTCGTAGCCTTCCCGAAGAATCTCCGTGTTTCCCGTCCACATCCAGGCTTCTTTGGCCGCGATCAAGAAGGAGGAACAAACGGGATCCGCCGGACGCGCGCCAAAGGCGAAGGGCGCCGTACAGGTGATTTCCCCTTCCTCTCCCTGCACATCCATCACGTCCCGGACGACCTTGGGGAAAATACGGCCGATCTCGAAATTATAGGGCGTCGCCTCGAATCGCACCGTGGCGTCGTTCAGCCACTGCATGCGCTCGTCTCGCTGAGGACAGTCCGTCAGGATGCTGTGCAGATTCGCTTTCTCCGTCTGTACCGCGTTTTGATGAATGGCGTTGATCCAAGGATTCCCGCAGCGAAAATAACTTCCCGTTCCGATATCCGTGTACCGGCTCACCGCCTGGATATCTTCCTTTCGCAGCGGGCCGGGCATTCCCGTGATCTGGGCGTAGCGGAACCCGTGATAGGTGAAGCAGGGTTCCCAGACTTTTAGATCCCTATGATCCCCCGAGGCGATATACTGATCCACGCTAACCGCGTTGCGCAGCGGATCCAAAAAAAGGGATCCGTCCTCGTCCAAAAACTCCATATGGGAAATCGTGATCTTCTGTCCCGCCTTCATCCCCTCCGGCAGACGCAATCGGCAGACCCCCGCGATATTCTGTCCAAAATCCACACTCCATACGCCGGGCTTAATCATACTGACGGAGATCGCCGGATACACCTCCTGGTTCCTGACCGGTTCCAGGGTCTGCGCCACGAGCTTCTTCCCGGGAGCCGGCAGGATCCGCGCCTCTTTTTCCTCCTCCAAGGCCGCGGAAGCGTCATAGATCTCCCCGTCGAAAATATTGCTGCGCCTGATAGAGCCGTACCCATAGCTCCAGTCGGAACCCGTCGCGATTTGCTCCTCACGCCCGTCTTCATATTCCAGGCGAAGTACGGCGGATAGCTGCGTTTCGCCCACGTATGCGGGAATCACACCCGTGAGCTTGTAGCAGACGTTTTCCGGCGCGCGCCATCCCGAGGCCACACGGATCTCCACCAGATTCTCTCCTTCTCTAAAATAAGGAACCAACTGGGGAAATACCGCGTAATAGGCCCTTTTCTCATATTCGGAGAAGGCCGGATCCAGATACCTTCCGTCCGCCTCCCGTCCATTGATGAGGATCTTCTGATACCCCAGGCCGCTGGAAAACAGGCAGGCGGAGCGGAGACCTTCCCGGATGAATATCCGCTTCCGAAAATACACGACCGCATTGGGTTTGGGTCTTTCCTCTCCGATCCACTCGGCCGGCCAGGGCGTCAGGCTCCCATAACAAAAGCGGACGGCCGCGGGCTCACTCCTGTCCCCATAGGCATCCTGTACCTCCAGATACAGCGTGCAGACCTCTCCCGCCTTCAGGTCCTTTCCTCGGTAGCAACAGCTTTGTTCCCGACTCTCTACCCATCCCGTATCCCACAGTTCCTCCCGAGAACCGGCCACCCGGACGCGATAAGCCCTCTGTTCGTTTCCGTCTGTCACGCTGACCACCGCCCAAGACACCCGCGGGGTCTTGCTCTCAATCACGCAGCAGCCGTCCTTCTCTAAGACCCTGCCGTTTTCCAGCCGTATTCTATATGGAATGTTCAATCCTGCTCCCTCCTTTATCCTTTTACCGCTCCCAGCATGATCCCTTTGACAAAATATTTTTGAATAAAGGGATACACGATCATCAAGGGAAGGGTAGAAATGATGATGATGGCGTATTTCATTGTTCCCGCGTCTTTTAGCTTCTTCATGATGGAAGCCGCGTCCAATCCGTTTACGCTCTGATCGATCTTGCTGCTGATTAGGATTTCCCGCAAAATATACTGCAAGGGATATAGCCCTCGGTCATTGATGTACAATAGCGCCGAGAAATAATCGTTCCAATGTCCCACCGCGTAATATAATACCAGCACCGCCAGGGTGGGCTTTACCAGCGGCAGATAGATCTTTAACAGCATCTGCAGCAGGCTCGCGCCGTCCAGCATGGCCGCCTCTTCCAGACTCTTGGGCACTCCGTAAAGGAAAAAGCTCCTTAAAAGCAGCACGTTATAGATCGAGATGGCTCCCGGAACGATCATTGCCCAGATCGTGTTGGTCAATCCCAGATCCTTTACCTGCAAGAACATGGGCACCATGCCGCCCCCAAAGTACATAGTGATGACGAAAGCCACCGTCAGGATCTTCCTGGGCATGAAGTCCATCCTGGACAGAGGATAGGCGGTAATAATGGTAAGAACCATGTTGACGGCCGTCCCCAGAAGGGTATACAGAATCGAGTTCAGATACCCCCGCCAGATCTCCGTGTTTTCCAGCGTCATGACATATCCGCCCGTATGGAAGGACACGGGCCACAGCCATACCCGACCGCTTGTTACCGCGTTGGGATCGCTGAAGGAGGCCACGATGACGAACCATATGGGCCAGGCGAAGACGATAAAGATAAAGAGCATAAAGACCAGATTGACACCGTTAAAAACACGATCCTGCTTCGTCTCTCGTATTCCTTTTCTCATTGTTCCCTCCTCACCACAGGCTGTAGCCCGCCAGCTTCTTAGCCAATACATTGGATATCAGCACAAGGATTAGGCTGATGACCGAGTTAAAGAGCCCTACCGCCGTGGAGTAGCCATAGTCCTGCTGCAAGATGCCGACCCGGTATACATAGGTGGAGATCACGTCCGACGCGGAGAAATTAAGCTGATTCTGCATGAGCAGCACCTTCTCAAAGGCCACTCCCAGGATCCCGCCTAGACTCATGACTAAAAGCACCATGATCGTAGAACGGATCTCCACCAGATCGATGTGCCAGATCCTGCGCCATTTGGAAGCTCCATCCATAATAGCCGCCTCATGCACCTGATAGTCCACGCCGGAAAGGGCCGCGATATAGATGATCGAATTAAAGCCCAGGCTCTGCCAAGCGCCGCTCCAAGCATATACATGCTTGAATAACCCGGGAGACGTTAAAAAGCCCACAGGCTCCGCTCCGAAGAGCCCTAAAATTCCGTTGACGGCTCCGTTCTCGCCCAAAAACAGATTCAACATCCCCACCAATACCACCGTGGAAATGAAATACGGAAGATAAGTCACCATCTGCAAGGTCTTCTTCCAGCGGACCGATCGGACATAGTTTAACATAATCGCGAAAACGATGGGCGTGAGCAGATTTAAGATGATGGAATATACCGCCAGAACCAACGTGTTCGTCAGGAGGGACGTGAAATTATACGCCGAGAAAAACCGCTCGAAATGTTCCCATCCCACCCAGGGACTTCCCCAGATTCCTCGCTTAATCGAATATTCCTTAAAGGCCAGCTGAATCCCCGCCATGGGGACATAAGCGAACAGAATATAGTAGATCACCGCGGGCAGGATCATAATATACAGAATATAGTTTTTCCGCAGATCCAGCCCTAACCGTTTCCAGAAAGGCCTCTTCTGTTTCATGATATCCGTCCCTCCTTTCCGAAGACGAGGGGGAAGGAGGCTCATAGCCTCCCATCCCCTTCCCGCCTTATTCTCCATAGAACCGGCTGACCGCCGCCTGATTGATCGAGATCAGATCTTGAAGGCCCATGTTGTTGAGGGTCGCCACATATTCGTCCCAGGTGCTCTCAAGATCTGCTTCTCCGGAAATCACCTGCGCCTCATACTGCTGGATGTACGGGTTGATATCCGCCTCATATGTGGCTTTCTTCTTCATCTCGTCTTCCGTATAAGAAAGCTTGGGGAAACGCTCCGTAAAATGCTCCTTCACAATCTCCCGCTGTCCGTACAGGTACTTCTCCTCCGGGTTGGTCTGCCCTTCGTCAAAGAATTTTGATGATCTTCCGGGCCAGGGCTTATCCCCAAACAGGGTGGCATTGTCGCGAATCTCCGCCATATCCGCTCCCCAGGCGCCGTCCGTAAGCCAAGTATAGGTGCCGTCTTGGTTGTTTTGATAGCTCTCTCCGTCTATCCCGAGCCATCCCAGGTCAGATCCTTCTGTGGAATAGAAATAGTCCGCCCACTGCAACACCAATTCCGGATGCTCGCACCGGTCCGTCAACACCAAGCCTCCAAACTGAATGCCAAGATAGGGCACCATGGTATCCTCAAAAGGCACGACCGTAGGCCAATTCTCATCCTTCTCCGCTCCCACGGACAGATAGGCGCCCCACTGTAAAAGGCTTCCCAGTATATCCTGAGTCGTACCGAAGGCCGCCTGTTCGTCCCAGGTACCCAGCACGTAATTATTAATCAGCCCTTCCTCGCTCATGCTTCTGGCCGTTTTCAAAAATTCCTTATATTCCTCGGAAGTCGGATAGTAGGTCATCTTCTCGCCTTCATAAGTCGCATTGGTATTGCTGTCGAAGGCAATGCCGTAGTAGGGCAGGAGCTGGCTCAACGCACCGTTCGCCAGATACAGCGGAATCTCGTCCGCCTCTCCGTTTCCGTTAGGATCCTTTTCCTTAAAAGCGCGCAAGGTTTCGATATACTCTTCAAAGGTCTTCGGCATCTCTAAACCCAACTTGTCCAGCCATTCCTGATTGATAAACAGCATCATGCCGCAGCCGTCGTCGTTGACCTGAGGCAGGGAATAGATATTCCCGTCGGAGGAGGTAATATATTTCCACCCGTCCCTTTCGTCCATAAGGGCCTTAAAATTCGGCATATACTGATCGATCAAATCGTTCAGAGGGATCACGATCTCATCCTTAGCATACTTCATGGCGTCCGCCTCGCTGATGCCGGACTTATAGAACACGGATTTGTATTCCCCACCCGCAAACTCCAGCGAACGCTTTTCATCCAAGTCTCCGTCACTGGCAAGGGTCAGATCCCAGTGCATATTGGTGAGATCTTTCATCGTGGTCCAAGCCAGATTTCCGGTAAGATCCGTTCCTGTCTTCTGATAAGCAAACATGTCCGTCGTCAGCGCCTCCTCCAAAGGGAAGATCGTTGAGAGGCCATTCGCTGTTTCCACCGTTCCTGTTTTCCCGGAAGACTCCTCCGTTCGGGAATCCCCAGCACTGCTTTCCGTTCCTTTAGAGCTCTCCTGGTCTCCTCCCCCGTCGCCGCATCCCGCGAGACTTCCGACGAGCATGACAAAAACCATACACAGCACCCAAAATCGTTTCATTTCAAGCCCTCCTTTGTATATTCATTCTTGTTCTTCCGGAAGCGGCCGTCTTCCGTCGGAACTTTTCGTGAAAAGGTTTTCATAACGGACTAAAAAAATATGAAAACCTTTTTGTAATTGAACTATACCACAAGAATCCGATTTTCGTCAAGGCTTTTTCGTCGAATTTCTACAGTGATTCTGCACAAAGAATCGCTCTTATTTTTGTGCAATTTACACAATCCTCATTTTTCATTTTCAAGACGCACGCTTTTTCTGCAGATCAGTTCCGTCTCTAAAACCACGTGCTGATCCCGAGCTCTTCCCTGCAGCACGTCCCGCAGCATCTGATAACAGGTCTCACCCATCTTTCGGCACTGTTGGCGGATCGTCGTAACCGGCGGGTTATAATACTGTACCAGTCTAATATCATCGAACCCCACCACACTGATGTCTTCGGGGACGCGATAGCCGTTTTGTATCAGAGCGTCCATGATGCCGATCGCGATCATATCACTGGACGTCAAAAAAACCTCCGGCATTTCCTGAGCCTTGAGGCGCCTAACCATATGATTCATCAGCCTCTTGGCCGCGTCCACCTTCTCCAGCTTAAGCCAGCTGTCATTCAAGATCCATTGCTCTTCGATCTTGAGTCCGCACTGACGAAACCCTTCTCTCAGGCCGCTATATCGATCCTGCAGATTGGTCATATCTAATGATTCACTCACATATCCGATTTTTCTGAATCCGAGTCCGTTCACCCATAGCACTAAATCTCGCATGGCCTTAAAGTTGTCGCTCTCCACCGAACAATAGTCAAGATACCGTCTGTCACCCAGGACAACGGCCACGTTCTGTTTGTTGACCCAGTCGATCAGCTCCTCATCCTTACTGCCGCCCAGAAAGATCAGGCCGTCAACCTGGCGCTTAACCAACGATTCCACCTGCATCCGTTCCTTTTCCAGACTATAGCCGCTGTCTACCAGGAGAACGGTATCCTGCTCCAGATCCGCTCGCCTGAAGATCCCGGAGGACACGTTGGCATAGAATTCATTCTCGATATCGGGTACGATGACACCCACCACATTGGAATATTTCTGCCTGAGGTTTCTGGCCAGCATATTCGGGGTATAATCCAGATCTAAGATCGCCTGCTGCACCCGCTTTCTTGTCTCCTCCGAGATCGGCGCCGTATGATTGAGCACATGGGAAACCGTGGAAATCGCCACGCCCGCCTTCTTGGCGACATCCACGATTGTCGCCCTATTCCTTTTCCTTTCCTTGGACTGTTCCGTTTCCATGCTTCCCACCTCCTTCATGCCTTCTGCGTCCCCTTGTCACTCTTTATCATAACATATCTTGCAGAATCGCTCAAGGCCTTTGCATGGGTTATTTTCTGGTTCTTAAATATTCTTGATTTTTTCTCCTATTTCAAATATGTACGGCCCCCAGGTAAGCCGCGTCCCGCCAGCTCACCAATTCTGTGATTTTTCCCTTTATCTGCGCGGGACGAAAATTCAGCTGATTTGCCTCCTGTATAGGCACCCATACCGATCCGATTTGATGAAAATCCTTTTCCAAAACAGTCTGTCTACTATCGGAAACCAGTTTCGCTAAAAAATATGGAAAATTCTGTGTGTATAGTCGGGATACTTCTCTCTAATCGCCGGATCATCATATATTTCTTCCGCTACCGCCAACAGACGCTCCACCCGAATTTGATATCCGGTCTCTTCCAAGACTTCCCTTGCTACCGCCGTCTCCATATCCTCAAATATGTTCTGCCCGCCTCCCGGGAACTCGTAATATATCTCTCCCTCTTCAGAAACGGACTGATTTGCCAAAATACAATCATCCGACAGAATCACTGCTTTTGCCGAACACCGAATGCCCATTCATATCTTCCTTTCCACGACGGTTCTTGTTCCCGTATTACCCCAGCTCTTCTACGACGACGTTTTGCACCTGTACGTTTTGTATCGCGTCTTCGTCAAACCCGTTATGTTTCGCGCGAATATGAAGGTTCTCAAAAGTGAAATCCGAAAGCCGGTACTGACTGTCTTCTCTCTTTACATTGAAATAGGTTTCACAATCACAGCTGCAATTTCGGATACAAATGTGATCCGCCGCGGAGACCGGCTTATCGGTTCTGCCCTTGAGATCGAAAAACTGTGTCCAGGGATTGACATTCAGGAAATTCTTGATTTCCCGTCCCTGTACGTCTTCGATCGTGATATACTCATAATGCTGGGGCGTATCCGGGCGAAGTTTGAGCCAAAGCAGATTGTTTCCCGTATCTACCTGAATTCTGCGAATGATAATATTGCGGTTATGAATAGATTCGGAACCGCAGGTCAGGCACCCGTGACAGAAGCCGTAGACGCAGTCCTCTACGATGATCCGCTCATTGGATCCGTTTTCCTCCGCCTGATCGGCCCAGGGGCCCTTCCCGCCCTTTAGCACGACGGCGTCGTCATTGACTTCCATATGGCAGTTTTTCACCAGCACATCCGTACAGACGTCGATATCCAGCGCGTCCGTACTGGGCGCCTTGACCGGCTGCGCCGGAGAATAGATATCGCAGTTCAAATATTTTACATGATCGCATCGATAGATATGATTCGTCCAAAAATGCGCGTTGATCAAATGAAGGTTGGCGACCAACACATTGCGGCTGTTCGAGATGTAGACCAGACGCGGCCTCTGCTCGTCCTTATTTGTACACGCGGGATTCCAAGTCCTGCGCAGCCAAAACGCCTTCCAGGACTTAAGCCCGTTGCCGTCGATCGTACCGGATCCGCACATGGTAAACCCGTCTACCCCGTCCGCGTTGATGAGCGCCGCGAAATATAAGCAAGTCTCCCCCTCGATGCGCGTCATCCGAAGATCGTAATCGTATATGTCGTCGCTTCCCTTCAGCACGCCTCCCTCGGAAACGTAGAGATGAACGCCCTGCTTAAAGAAGAGGGATCCCGTCATATATGTTCCCCTGGGCACAACGATGACGCCGCCCCCATTTTCATGAGCGGTGTCGATCAACTGTTGGATCTCTTTCGTATGGACTTTCCCATCGTCCATAATCTCGTAATCGGTCAAAATATATGGTTTTCCCAATTCTGATAATTCAGGAACACGAAGGTCGTAAAACCAACTGTCGATCGGCGTATGATCCGGAAAAAACTCTTGCGGCATGATAAATCCTCCTCGTATAATATGTCCAAGATTCATATCAAAATTATAGCACACTCGACAAGATAAATCCAGAATCATTCCATATTTGTTTGTTCCTAGCGCCATGCCAAAATTTTTTGTCGCGCTATTGTAAATCCAACAGGCCTATGATAAAATATTTTATCATCAACACAAGGAGGGATTTCACATGCCTTTTGAAATCACAAACGTATATAAAGAACATTTTCCGGCGCTGCGGCTGATTGGAAAGCGTTATACGAATGATGACCGCGGCAAGGATGGTTTTGGAAAACAATGGAAAGAATGGATGACCGAAGATCGCTTCCGCGCAATGCGGCAGGCAGTGGATGTGACGCCATTTGACGAGAGTACGCTTGGGCTGATGACCACAGGCGGAGATATGACGGATTTCACCTATTGGATCGGCTTGTTTTATCCCGCAGACACCAAAGTCCCTGAGGGGTATGATCATCTGGATCTCCCCGAAAGCAATGTCGGTATCGGTTGGATCCTCGGCAACCCAGAAAACGGCGAAATATACGGCGGCCCTCCTCACGATGCGGTCTGCAAGAAATTATCAGAGGCGGGCATGGGCCATTTTCGCAATGATCTTGCCGGCGAAGGCAGCAACACTTACTGTTTCTTTGAGCGTTATGATTCTCTGCGTTTCTGTACGCCGGATGAAAATGGCAACGTAACGCTTGATTATGGTATTTATATTGTTTAATCCCGTTACAAAACAAAAAGAGGCCGTGTTGAGTGCTTCGCTCAACACGGCTTGTTTT
Source organism: uncultured Clostridia bacterium (assembly GCA_944376225.1). Taxonomy (GTDB): domain Bacteria; phylum Bacillota; class Clostridia; order Lachnospirales; family Bianqueaceae; genus Faecimorpha. The sequence continues at coordinate 29,300 of CALWBZ010000066.1, forward strand.
ATATCTTTTAGGCCGTATACCATCTAGCCTGCGCCTCGTAGAGGCGGCTATACTGCCCTTTCGCGGCGAGCAGCTCCGCGTGCGTACCGCTCTCCACCAGTTCCCCGTGATCCAGCACCAGGATTCTGTCCGCTATTCTGGCCGATCCCAGACGGTGGGTGATGATGACCGCCGTCTTTCCCTTAGAAATCTCCGCGAACTTTTGATAGATCGCGCTCTCCTCCAAAGGATCGATGGCGGCGGTGGGCTCATCCAGCACGATCAGCTGATGTCTGCGGTAGAGACCGCGGGCAATCGCTAACCTCTGCCACTGTCCGCCGGAGAGATCGGTCCCCCCGAACTCCTTGGCCAGCATGGTATCCAGCCCTTCGGTCATGCGCCCCTCGTCGATGTGCCAATCCGCCTGGGCTAGTACCTGTCGGATCCTCGCTTCATCGTCATCCTCACTTGTTTCCGAAATCGATACATTCTCTCGAATACTCATCTTATATCGCTGATAATTCTGGAATACCGCCGATAAGTTTTCGTACCCGGTCTGCGGGTCTAACTCCCTGGTATCTACGCCGTCGATCCGCACCGTCCCCCGCGTCGGCGTATACAACCCCAACAGGAGTTTTGCAAAGGTGGATTTTCCCGCGCCGTTTTCTCCCACCACGGCAATCGTTTCGTTCGGTTTCAGTTCCAGGCTAAGATGTTTAATGGACTCCTTTTCACTCTGTGGATATGTAAAACTAACGTCTTCAAAGGATACCGAACGTCCTTCTACGGTTTTATTTCCTTCCCGCTCGGGCATACGCAAAAATTCCATGTAATTGCGCGCCATCGTCATGTCCTGTACGACATCCGCCACATCGCCGCGGAACAGGATTTCCATTTTATCCGCCATAGCGTCCAAAGAGGAGGCCACCGCCGCGAAGGCTGCGATGCCCACTTCTCCGTTCAGCAAAAACACGAACAGGAGGATGATCGTGCCGATGTACCCGGTCATGGAGAAGAATCGGAGCGTCGTCTCGACGATCTCACTCTTTTTCGTCGTCTTCCAACTCAGCCGGCGCACCGCCTCGACACAATCCTGAAACTTCTTATAGAAGTAGCCGAACCCGCCCAGAAGACGGGTTTCCTTTACGTATTCCCGCATGCTGATGCAGCGTCCGTAATAGTCGGCTTGCCGCCGGTACGGCGCCGCCTCGTTTTCCAGATTTCTCCGCACATAATAACGCACCACGGAGCCGATCCCGAAGGGGATAAAGGAAATAAACAACATGACCAGAAGCGCCGGATGGATTGTCCAGAAATATCCGCCCATGAATCCAAAATAGGAAACGATCGTTAGGATAATCCCCAACGTCATCGTGTAGGCCCTTACCGAGGCCTCCATACCTTTATTGGCCTTTTCGATACTGTCCAGGAACCGGCTGTCCTCATAACAGAGGACGTCCGCGCGAGCCGCCTTCCGGTTACGCTCGCTGCCTACTTCTTTAATCAATCGATTGCTGAAATCAAATTTCCGGATTCTATCCGCTCCGTTCAGCACAATCTGCAGGATAATAACCGCGCCCAAAAGCAGGAGCGTGGGCCAGACTCCCTCAAATCCCGCTCCGCCAATGGCCTCTTCGGCCGCTTCAAAGAAAATCTGCTTGCATAATGTCACGCCCGCGGCCACCATACCGGCCAGAACGGCGATCAACAGCATGAGAAAGGTCGCTCCCGGCATTTTCTTCAGGCAGATTCGGCTCATATATCCCAACAACGCAAAATAACTGTTTTTCTTCTTCATGGGAATCACCTCACTCCTGATACCAGCTTCGCTGGCTCTCATACATCTCGGCGTACAGTCCCCGCCGCTTCATCAGCTCCTGATGGGTTCCCGCCTCAAAAACGCCGCCGTTCTTCAGCACGAAGATCTCGTCCGCCAGACTGGTAGAACCTAGCCGGTGGCTGATAAAGATCGTGGTGCGCCCCTTGCTGATCTCGCCGAACTGTTCATATAACCGGCTCTCGCTGATGGGGTCTAACGCCGCCGTCGGTTCATCCAAAATCTGTATGGGCGATGGACTCATCAGAGCTCGGGCCATGGCTACACGCTGCCACTGTCCGCCGGAAAGATCCACGCTATCCGGCGTTAATCGTCCCAGCGGCGTATCATACTGTTTAGGAAGGCTTTCGATCTCTTCCTGAAGATCCAGTTTCTCCACAATCTGACGCATCTTCCGATCCGCCTCCGGCGTGTCCATCTGACGAACGCTGCCCAGTTTTATATTATCCGCCACGGAAATCGAATACTGGGCAAAATCCTGATAGACGCCGGAAAACATGGCCTTCACCTCCGGCGCCGTATAGGTCGAAAGCTCTCGTCCGTTCACCAGGATTTCCCCCTCATACTGATCGTACAGACCCGTCATTAACTTGATAATCGTCGTTTTCCCCGCGCCGTTCTCACCGACGAAGGCATAGTGTCCGCCGGCTTCCATCCGAAAGCTCAGATCTTTTAGTACCGGCACCTCTGCTCCCGGGTATGTAAAGGTTACATGACGAAACTCCAGTGTGGCAAAGGGGATTGGCGTTTCCGCGGGAAGGTCGTTCGTTCCTTCCGTTTCTCTCATATTAGCGAATTTCGTCAAATCTTTCAGATACGCCACGCTGTTCATCATGGTCATAATGGAGCGGGATACGTCTCCGCTCATGATGGTCACCAATTCGAAAATCGCCTTGGCCAGCGCGATAAAGGTACCGATCGTCAAGCCGGAAGTTAGCCCTAGGGAAAGCAAAGCAATGAGCCCGATCGAGATGATATTCGTCAGAATGCCGCCTCTGTCGATCATCATTTCCACCTGCTTCTCCACCCGCAGGCTAGTCCGATTCATTTTGCCCCGCTGCTTACGCCATTCTTCATCGACGTGATTCGTATAGCGGAATAAGGCACGCTCATTCACGCTCTCCCGGCTGGTCAGCACTTCACCCAGATAGTCGCTTCTCCGCTGATATACCGCGACCTCCTGATAGGCCTTATATGCCTTGTCACCGCTTTTCATCGAAAGAAGAATCAACACCGCCGACGCCGCCAGCATGGCCAGCCCCATCCACCAAAGCCGGGTGAAAAGGATCAAGAACGTACCGATAATCTTGACGGACGCGTTGAGGAAATTGCAGGTCCATTGCAGCATATACCAGGTGTCCTTGGCGATCCGTCCGCTGACGCGGTTGACCAACTCCCAGGACTCCTTGTCTTCGATCAGGGAATAATGCAAGCGGGAACGCTTCTTCACCGCCTCCGCCGTCATCTGCGCTTCCGCTTCGATCTCCAGCTTACGAGTGGCCACCCGCCCCAGGCTGTACCCCATTCGCTTCCAGATGATAATCAGGATCATATAAATCAGCCAAGGGATGGCCGCTTCGATCCCCGCCTGCCCCTGGGCCACTCGCAGCGCCGTATCGATGAAACTGGCTTCTACCAGAATCCACAGCACATTGACCAGGCCGGTAATCAGCTTCTGGAGTACGACAATCGTGGTACAGACCGGCTGGCACTCGAAGGGAAGGCGAAGGAGATAAGTCCAGTTGTAAGTTTTAGGTTGTAGTTGAAAGGCCATCGTCTTTTCCCTCCATTACGCATTTCTGATTTACGGTCTTAGTATCTGCATACACTAATTATAATACCATGCTCCACAATGCTTGTCAATACTTTCCGCCTTTTCTATCAAACGTTCATGTGTTCCTTCCTCAATTAATTTTCCTCCCTCTAAAACATAAATATAGTCCATGTCTTTTACTGTGGATAATCGATGGGACACCATGCTTAAGGCTGTGATCGACATAAAGACTACAATAATTACGAATGAAACAAATTTTTTCCCAATAACGATGCTAGAAAGCCAAGGTTTTTCTTCATTTGCATAAACTCCTCTTCTATCTAACTGTATATTCCAGCAAATAAATCTCCCGGTTAAAAGCCTTTCCTTCGTTTTCAGTGACTAGCCTTTATAGAATTGAACCTGAGTTGTTGCCTTTTCTATCGCTTCTACGATATAAAAAGTCCTTAGTTACAATAGATCAGGTTGCCGTATTTAAGTCCTTTTCTATAAATGATACCAATACTTTTGTGCCTCGTAAATCCTCGCGTATAGACCTTTTTCCTGTTTTATTAGTTCATCATGCGTTCCCTCTTCTACTATCTTCCCCGAATTCATGACCATGATCCGATCCGCATAGCGCGCGAATCCAAGACGATGAGAAACAAAAAGCACAAGACGCTTGCCGGAAACATTTAAGATCATCTTATACAAGTCTATTTCCGATAAGGGATCCAAATGAGCGGTGGGCTCGTCCAGTACCCATACATTCGCTGTTTCATCCGCTATGAGACGACCGATGGCTATCCGTTGCCACTGCCCCTGTGACAGTTCGATTCCGTTCTCCAACTTCCCAAGCATGGAATCTACCCCATCTGGCAATGATTTGATAACTTCCTCCAGTCCAACTTGTCGGATAATCCTGTCGAGTTTCTCATCACTTAAATTCTCGCAACCTAACGCAATATTCTGCCGAATTGTCATAGGATACTGTCCAAATTCTTGATTCAACATTTTTATTTTCATGTGATCTCGTTGGATCTCCCCATCATAGTTCTGTAATAAGCCCGCTACAAGGGACATGAGGGTTGTCTTTCCGCTGCCATTATATCCGACAAGCATTACTTTTTCTCCCATTCTGAAATGTATATTCACTCCGCATATGACAGGCGCCGAAACTTGAGGATATTGATACCATAAATCGCGAATGAATAATTCGCCGTTTTTATCATTACGCAACTTTTTTTCCTTGTCCCGAACCGGCGTATCCATGATGGAATAATACTCGTCAATTACCTTCACATACCAGTTACTATTCATCAAAAACAGTATATAGGTTTTAACCGTCGCATATAAATTAATTAACATCGTAATCACCATGGTAAAGTATCCGATATCCTTTTGTTCCGATATTACCATTTGTCCAACCATGAGTATTGTTATCAAGAAAACAATAAGAAATAATGCAGATGCTATAAAGTCCGTGCTAAAAGAAAAAAGGTTTAAGTAAATATAGCCCTTCCGCTCCCTTTTCATGTACCTTTCATATTTGTTCACAAAAAAACTTAGCGACCGATTCGTTTGATTATTCGCATGCTGAATACGATTAGAATATATTTTTTGAAAATACGATCGGCGTCGTTCTTCTGGCGAAACATGTTTCCTCCAGTATTCCAATTGCCGATCCGTTACTTGGGCTGCTACAATAGAACTGACTATGATGATCGCCATAATGATTCCTATAAAGAATATATTGATGTATCGAAGCATATAAGTATATACAGTGAGCATAACACAGATTTGTAGGCATTGTGTAATCGCCTGCAGCGCCTTCCCATACTCTGTATATGCTTTCTTTGTCAAATTAATTTTTTCGTAAAACTCTGTATTTTCAAAATAATCATAATCGATATCAGATACGTGATCCACCAAGTTTTTTTCTATGCGCGCGGCTATTTTCATGCTATATTTCTGATACTTAATATTATATAACGCTTTCATCACATGAACAAATAAGAATATTAAAACAAGGCAGAGAATCTTTCCCCCATACAACGCCAGCATATCCTCTATATTTGATATATTAGCCACTACGTTTGTGACGTATTCAATAATCTTCAGATAAATAAAATCCGGAAAGATGGCTATTATGGAGAGCAAGAATAAAATAAGGCTGCCTTTGGCATCCTGCGAAAAAATCTCTCTCAAGACTCTCTTATGAACAGAAATGAATTTCCCTATTTTTTGATTGTTATTCATGGACATTGCCCTCCTCATATAGGGATTTCTGTTTCTCAAAAATCTTATAATAATACCCTTTCTTTTGCATCAATTCTTCGTGCCTTCCCGATTCGATTATACATCCATCTTGAAGGACAAGAATTTGATCCGCAATACGAGCAAAACCAACCTTATGGGAAATTACAATGGCTGTTTTTCCATAAATATGGCTTCGGAAAGACCTGATTAACTCTTTCTCTTTTATCGGATCCAAGGATGAAGTTGGTTCGTCCATCATTAGAATCTCCGGATCTCCTACATAAGCGGAGGCGATTGCTAATTGTTTCCATTGCCCTCCCGATAAATCAATCCCCTCATCACATTCCTTTCCTAACAAAGTCTCTTCTTTCCCCGGAAATTGCTCAACCCACTGATCCGCGCCTACTTTTTGTAATGATTCTTTTATTCGATTTTTATCATGAATATACGCTATATCCCCCAGACCCACTACCTCGCGGATCTGGATGGAATATCTGGCATATTCCTGTGGAACGATTCCAAAATACATAAAGACATGGTCTCGATCCGCGTCTGTAATGGTATGACCATTGATTCGTATTTCTCCACTTTGCGGTGATAAACTTCCGGTTATAATTTTGGATAGCGTCGTTTTCCCGCTCCCATTATAACCTATAATACATATGATTTCTCCTCTTTTGATGGACAAATTAATATTTTCTATAGTCCTCAACTTTTCAGGATAATGATAATTTACTTCCTTTACGCTTAGATCTTGGAATTCGCCCCATTGCAGCGATCTTTCCAAAAACCGGTTACTTTCGTTAACATCAAAGAATATCACCGGTTCAACAAACTCATAATAATCGCAAATATACATGGCACTATTATATACTTTAACCGCATTGCCAATACAATAGTCTATATCCTCGCTACACCTTTTCAAAAGACCAATTAACATTACGAAAGTTCCCACATCTATTCTTCCAAATAGGGTGAATCCCGTAATAAAGATAATTCCCGCCATTTGTAATAGGTTTTGAATGACCGTCACGACATTTTCCAAAGTCGTTTTTTTTGTTTGCATCTTTATTTTTGTCAAATTAATATTGTGAAACCATTGATTCCATTCATTATATAATATTTTTTTTATTCCTAAGATACGTACTTCCTTCGCATTCTCTTTATTCATCAGACTATCTCGGTAATATTCAGATTTGCGTTGCTCATGCATTTGCTTTTTGTCCAGATCGTACTCCAACCGAGATGTACGCCTATATATAATCATCGAAACGATTGTGTAGCATAGCATATAAATGACCATCGTTGGCTCGTATAAAAGAAAAAGTACTAAAGATCCTAAGATAATCCCCCCCCTGTAGAATAGCAACATCATAAGATCATTTATCATCGTGCTGATTTTATTTATATTTTTCCCTATAAACTCATATTTATCCATAAATTCAGAATTAAAAAACATTTCTTGCTTTAAGTTATGCGCTTGCAGTAGAAAAAACTTCTGAAATAGTGCATCGACACGAAAACGAAATATATTGTTCCCAAGAGTGACGAGAAATCCACCTGAATTATAAACAAAAAACACACATACATATATCACCACTAGGAAGACAAAGTGAATATCCATCTTTTCTCCTCCTATTGAAGCGACCAACTCATTAATCATGTTGCGTTGAATCATCGTATAGGCAACGGAACATCCTGCACATACCAAAAGAATAATCATATATCCCCCCAGAGATTTCCAGCAATTCTTAATGGCAATCCATAAAATGCGAATGATCCGCTTCATAATATTCTCCTCCTATTTTTCTCTATCATTCACACAGCAAGCTTTTTTACATCAAAACTTTTCCCAATATTTCATATTCATATACGCAATAATCATCAAGATACCAATTATTATCTCCCTTTGTATAATATCTTTTTCCATCTAAGCTATATTTTACTGCGATTACTCTATGTACTGTAAAATGATTAGGAAATTTCATAAAGCAGATAATATCCCGCACCATTATATCTTTACACTTTACAACCGTTATAATATCCCCCTTTTGAATTATAGGCATCATACTCCATCCATAAACGCGAACTTGGGCATGCTCCATCTTCTCCATATCAAACATTTTCTTTAAAATATGGCAATAAAGGTTTTTATTCATATTATCTCTCCTCTCCAAATCCTCCTATAAAATCATATAAACTATTAATATAAGAGAAACCATCAGGATAAGAAATCCTATATATCTCATTATTACAAGCAAATCTAACCACTTTTCTCAAAGAATGCGCATTCCACTCTGACAAAACATCAAAAAGTGATTCAATCTTATCATATCCAGAAACAATACTAATATCAATATTTCTCTTATCATCTTTACGATTTAAAAGTATGATCTTATTGATTGGATACATTACATTTATATCAGCCGCTCTTTGTAGTTGAAACAAACTTTTTTCTTCATAACCTGCTCTTTTTTTTATCAATACTTTCCTACTATTTTTTGTTTCGTTTAACACTCTATGTGATATCGCAATAGGATACGATGCAACACTATTATTACGTATATTTACTGGTATAAGATCATCTGATAGAAAGCTACATTTTTCAGACAGTTTCTTTACAGTACTTGTCTTTCCTACCCCACTCGGTGCTAAAAAAATAGTTGCCCCCCTATTTGTACATATTCCCCCACCATGTAACAGTAACCATTCCTTTTCATCAACATACGGCCTTAATATAAGTTGATACAGATAACCTAGACATTTATACTTTTCATCAAAAGTTTCTTCAAATCCATTGCCATTCAAAATAATATACTTTGATAGAATACGACTTATAATAATTTTGAAATACGAATTATGAAGATCTCCCTTTTCTTCATTTCCTTTCATCAAGTTAGATATAATATATAAAATATCATCATCCAACTCTTCGACAAAATTCTGGATGCCTATTTTTATTTGAAGCATTGGATGAAAAATAATATATTCATGCATGATATGCCTCCGTTTATTCAACATATGTTAGAAAAACCATGCTTTATGTGTCCATACTTCTAATTTTCTTCGCTAAAATACCCTTTCGCAAATTACAATATCCATCCGTTTTCATAATATCTCCACACCTCATAATCGCTCGGGCAGGACATCCTCCATTACAATAGTTGTATAAAATACATTTATTACACATCATTCTTTCAGACTTTTTTCTCTGTCCAATCATACTAATAAATTCTTCGTATCGGCTGTTCAAAATAATCTCTTCTATGGAACTCTCATATATGTTCCCAATAGCCATTTCTTTTTTATCCATAAACTGACAAGGGAATATGTCGCCATTCACATCTACCCTAATTGAGATATCTGTTTTTTTTCTGTGGTATATATCGAAATAACCACATGTGGAAACAGGATCATATATCCCCTGCAAATCCATATCTCTATATTTTTCACGCAACTCATCTATTAATTCTTTTGTTTCAAAATATTCCTTTATAAATATTCCTTTATCAAAAATAATCCCATCATTCTCAAGCGCTCTCCCCATATGATTAATTGTTTCAAATAGAATATTTCTTATCCCAAGTCGATACATAAACTCTACAAACTCTCTTATATACACACGATTATTTAGCGAAATATTATGTCTTACAATCAGCTTACCATCATATTTGCTGTTCAACAAACATTCTATTCCACTTAATATTTTTTCAAATGATTTTTCCCCTCGTTGTTTATCGTTAATATCTGCATTATACCCATCAAGAGTCGTTTGAATAGTCGGATTATATTTCTCCAATATGTGAAGCTGTTTAGGAAAGAAAGTCGCATTCGAGACTAATCGCGCCTTACGTCCGCTCATATATATATGATCCATAATTTGGGCAAAATCCTCATGCAGTAATGGTTCTCCCCCTGAAACTTCTATTATTGGAATCTGATTGTTTTTACAATACTTGATAATTTTGTCTATTGTCTCTAACGGAATTTTTGCGTTCGAGTTTGCCGTAGAATCATTATAACAATAGACACATTTTAAATTACACTTTCCAATAATTTCCACATAAAACGAGCTAATATTTATATATTTTTTGTATTCACACATTTTATAACACCTTTTTTATTTAATTTTTATGCTTAATTATAATTCTAAATTATTTAATATAAATCATATTTAATCTTATCATTTCTTCAATTATTTCTTCGCAATCTTTCTTTGCTTCAGATATCATAGTTGAATCATCAAATCGACATTCTTTCAGAAAATCTTTTATCAACTCATTTTTCTCTTTATCATTGCACTTATCATACAACCAAAACGCTGTTTCATTCAAAATATGAATATCATGTGTTTCCTCATCAGTTACTAAATATGTGTTTTCATCCAGTCGATCCCACTTAAAATCTTTCTTATACAGTTTGCTCATTACAAACTCTCCTTCCACATCATTATATTCAATTCATGTTTTTTAGTATGTATAGAATGTCTGCAATAAATTAAGCAGACATTCTATACAATGCGGCTTATATTACATTAATATGTACCGCAAGAAAAAGTACAGCTAGCATGTGTCTCAACTTTTTCCATTAGCTCTTTTTCAGTAATGGTTAAAATGCTAGGCTTTTCATACCTCATCGGCATGCTAGATTTTTCCTGCTTCATTAAACTCACCTCCTTTCATTCTTTGTTCATATATACAAATATTTGTATATATGAACAATATCTCGCTTAAAAATATGTTGCAACTTTATCCTAGTAGAAAAACCGTTCATCATACTTTATATTAAACTCCTCATATGCTTTCCTCCATCTACTTTGTACCGAATAATAAAAGCATAAGCAAAAAAATCTCAATGCAACATAATTTTCATCTGAAAAAAGTCTTTGTGCATATCCGCCTTTCCAATCATAACCAAACCTCTTTTCCCAGTATATAATATACTCATCCCAATCCCCAAAACTTCTAGTATCCAAAAATTGTCTGTGTGCCAATTGATTTTTTCTCTTATCAAAATCCTCTGGAAGTATATCGTCGAGTAATGTTTTGTCAAACAACCTCTTTTTAAATATTAGTTCATAAGTTTCGTTGCAAAAGTACAATGCATAAGATACAACAAATTTTGCATCACATCTATGAACTTTATTCTTAAACATATCCCAATTAATAAAATTATTTTTTATCAAATTATCTATCTCTCTTTGGTACTTAAGCTTAAACTTCATGCCTCTATATTCATGATGATACATGTGGATACATAAAAGCAACAACTGATCTTCTACTGCTGGCACACAAATATGCACATCCTGTAAACTCACTTCTTGCAAATTCTTCAATATACTTTCTGCGTCCAGCTTATATTCATCTCCATAATTATCATATCTATGATGTATTTCTATACTATATTCTCCCTTATGCCATGTACATCCATGCCAAGCTAACAACCTCATAGAATAATCCTCTTTCATAGATCCCGCCATTTTATATCCTAGCGTAGCCACTATCCCATATGCTTTTTCCAAATCTTCAGGCATAATAAGTAAATCAAAATCTGTATTTACTTTTTCTGTCAATGAGCAGCATTTCCAGAAAACAGATGCAATCCCCTTAAAAACAACATATTTTATTCCATTTGTTTTGAATGCAGCATGTATGGTTCCTAACTCCTTGAGCAACTTCCTACTTTTTATTTGCCGAATAGCTAATTCTTTTTTAATATCTTTAATACATTTATTATCATTTTTGTTATGTACAATACGTTCTATAAAAGCTCCATATACTTCATGTTTTTTTGCTCTCTCAGCAAAAACCTCATAATTTTCAAATATTAAGTCTGATGTTATACAATAACTATTTTCTAATGCAATCTTAGATAGTTCTTGATCTATCTTGTCAATTATATATACTTCTTTTGTATCTTTTTTCATATTCACACCTCAAATCATTAAATTCATAATCAATATAACTCAATGTAAACTACACGCAAAATACTGCAAATCTTTCAGTTTATTATTACGTTCCTAGATAATAACTGTCCTAATAGATGGACTATCATGAGTCCGTCTCTCTTTCGGAAGTTTTATCCAGGTATCATCATATTATCACATTTTCTTGCCCCAGTCAACATATTTTTTGTATTTTTTTCTCGACTGTTCTTTTCATCTCATCCTCCCCCCCATTTAACTTATTTAACTTGCACAATTCCTCGGTAAGACAATCGTCAAATCATCTCCAATCAAAACAAAATCCCTCTTTCGAGGCATCATTGATTTCCAATTCTTTCTCTTTCAAATACTCCCCCAGAAGCAATTCCTTTGCCTCCGCCTTATACCGCAGTTTTCCAAAAACCCATCTCAGGTATTCGTATGGATTCATATCATCCTCTTTGGCCGTCTCTATCACCGAATATAAAATCGCTGATGATTCCACACCCCGGCTGTATTGCAAAACGGCCAGTTTTTCTCCCAATTACAAATAGCTTGATTCCCCTTTCTGCCGCGTTGTTGCTCAGCTCCAGCCGAGGACTCTCCAAATACGTCTTCAGTTCCTTTCTCATTCAACGCATACGCAATCGCCTTCCCTAACACGCTTTTCGGCAAGGCTTCTTCTTTCTTCCCCTCACAATACGCGAAAAATTCTTCTACTTCTTTTACTTCCTATTTTTCTCGTATCTCTTGGATTTCCTTTTCGCTCCTTCCTCCGTTCCCCTTCTCCCATGCAAAGAGCCTTTCGATTTGCTGTAAACATTGTCCTCCCACCGTATCCATATCCTTTGGATCGGTCTGCACTTCTACCGCGTTAAGAAAGTATCTTCGTACATGGGCCCAGCAGTAGCATAGCTTCACGTTTTCACCTGATTGTATCCTCTGTATCCATCACAGTGCAGATATCCATGAACCCCCTTCAAAAACTCTTTCGTGCTTATTTCCCTTCTTCCTCGTTCATATTGATATAATACGATCGCTCTTTTCCCGTCTCGTTTTCCGCTGCGATATTGCCACATATAGGCATGCGTACTCATTCCTTCTTTTTGCGGATCCTATAATACCTCCAACGGTATTTCATCCTCATGAAGAATCTCCCGACGGATCAGTTCCTTTTTCCATTCTCTTATACAAACGTTCATGTGTTCCTTTCTCAATTAATTTTCCTCCCTCTAAAACATAAATATAGTCCATGTCTTTAACCGTGGATAACCGATGGGACATCATGCTTAAGGCTGTGATCGATATACAGACTACAATAATTACGAATGAAACAAATTTTTTCCCCAATATCAATGCTAGATAACTAAGATTTTTCTTCATTAGTCTATTCTCCCCATACGCATATTATATTTGCGTATATTATATTTGTCTATATTGTATTTGTCTATATTATAGTGCCGACGTTCCCCTGTGTCAATCACATAATCATAAACGTTAAATCTCCACGCTTGCTTTGTGGTTAGCTTCCGCTATCCCATCTTCCACAAAAAAAGCCGCATCCTTGCGGCTCTCTTTCCAATAAAAAAACGGCAACCTCCTACTCTCCCAGGCAGTCCCCCGCCAAGTACCATCGGCCGCTTATGTCTTCACCTTCGTGTTCGGGATGGGTACGGGTGTTTCCCATAAGCGT
>CALWBZ010000067.1 GCA_944376225.1 uncultured Clostridia bacterium
TAGCAAGAAGTGAGATATCGTACATCCTTGCGCTGGGCGAAGGACAGGGCTTTATATTGGGCCTTGAGGTCCCGAAGGCGCTTCTTCAGCTCTTTTTTCCTGGCGACGGCCGCTCTTTCGGCCGCGACATCCTTCTTTTTGATATAAACTTGTTTTCGTCCTTGACTGGCGGGGTATTGGCGGTACCAGTAGTCTCTTCCATTCTTTTTGTTGCGTTTGCGGGAAAGGCAGTAGTCCGGACAGGAAGCGAGAGCCCGCTCGACACGGAAGATCTCGGAAGCAAGATATGTTGTATTGATTTGCTGCTTGGTCATGGCGCCACCCCTTTCATATTCCCCATTATAGCACAATAAATACGAGCTGTAAAGAGGGAATACAAAGGGACGGATCTTGCTGTTAGCAGATTGGCGTTCTTTTTTGGAAAGGAGGGACATACTTATGGGTTAGAGGGGAGGGAAAAGCATGGGGGATGCCTGGGGCCTATTGGGGCGAGCGTTTCAGATGGAGCTTGTGGGGATGCAGCCCGAATGGAAGCGGGAAGCCACGGAGATTCGTATCGGCGTGGATCGTCCCATACGGATACGCAGGGGAGAGATGGAAGGCTTTTTGCTGCAGGACGGTCGCGTAGGTCCCCGGGGCAATGGTTTCAAGCCGGATGGTTCTTGGATAGAGAAAGGCTTAGATCGTCTGGCCCACTACTCCCTCTATGCCTATGAGGGGCAGATTGGACAGGGGTTTTTGACTGTGGAGGGAGGTCATCGCATCGGAATATGCGGGCGTGCGGTGGTGGAAGACGGAAAAATTCGCACGCTAACGGATATTTCGGCGTTGATCATGCGTTTGGCTCACGAGGTAAAAGGATGTTCGAATAGGGTATTTCCTTATATAAAAAAGGGAAGAAGGGTGCGGCATACGCTGATTTTGTCGCCGCCGGGTGCGGGAAAGACGACGATATTGAGAGATCTTTTACGGCGATGTTCGGATGAAATGATGCTGCAGGTAGGAATCGTGGATGAGCGGTCGGAGATCGCGGCCTGCAGAAAGGGCGTACCTCAGATGGATGTGGGCCTTCGGACGGAGGTATTGGACGGAGCGCCAAAGGAAGAAGGTATCAGAATGCTTCTTAGGAGTACGGCGCCACAGGTCATCGGGGTGGACGAGATCGGGAGCATCGGGGAGGCGGAGGCACTGGGAGAGATGAGCCGATGCGGCGTACAGGTGATCTGTACGGCCCATGCGGGATCTTTAGAAGAAGCTTTGGGGAGAGAAGAGATTCGGAGTCTTTATCGACGAGGCGCGGTGGAGCGCGTTGTCATATTGGCGGATGAACCGGGAAGGGGCCGGGTAAAGGAGATCCGGGACGGAGAGGGGCGATGCTTGTATGCTGCTGTGGAGGATTCTGGCGGGAGCCCTCCTGACCAGCGCGGGATGGATGGCGGGTCAACACGCGGCGAATCGGTTTGAGAGGCGGCTGGAGACCTTGCGGCAGATGCAGGAAGTTCGGCTGCGATTGGGCGAAGGATTGCGCAGAAACGAGGAATTGCCGGAGACGCTCAAAAGAATGGGGCGTACTAGGGCGGGAGAAATCATGGCTTCCTGCGGCAGGCGCATGGAGAAGGAAGAGCCGGAAGGGGATTTTTGGCAGGCGTCTTTCGAGGCGCTGGAGGATCTTGACGAAGAAGACAGAAGGCGTCTTTGCGGCTGGTTTTCGGAATATGTCCGGGGGGACCGTCAACGGAGAGAGGCGGAACTTGCGGAGATGGGAGAGTATTTATCGGGAAAGGTAAAGCAGGTGCAGAAAGAAAAGAGGGAATGCGGACGATTGTATCGCAATCTGGGCGTCATGCTGGGCCTGGCCGCGGCAATCATGCTGATATGAAGTTTCAGAGAAGGAGGAGCCCATGGATGTATCGATTATTTTCAGAATCGCGGCGGTAGGCATCATCGTCGCGGTACTGAACCAGGTGCTGAGCCGGGCGGGACGGGATGAACAGGCCATGATGACGACGCTGGCGGGGCTTGTGGTGGTACTTTTCTGGATTGTCCAGTATATAGGAGACCTGTTTGAGATGATCCAGAGCATGTTTGGACTCTAGAGGGATGGACTATGGACATTGTGAAAATCATCGCTTTATCCTTCGCCGGCGTGATGCTGGCGGCGATGGTGAAGCAGCACAGCGCGGAGTACGGGATCTACGTCGCCTTGGGGACGGGAATCCTGATTTTGCTTTATATCAGCGGATACCTTCAGGAAGCGATCGACTTTCTGGGAAGCATGGCGGAAAAAACGGGCCTGGGAGCCGGATCCATCGGGATTTTGCTAAAAGTCATGGGGATTGCCTATCTGACGGAATTTTCGGCGCAGTTATGCAAAGACGCGGGATACGGAGCCATCGGGATGAAGGTGGAACTGGCGGGAAAGCTGATGATTCTGGTGACGGCGCTGCCCGTTTTTCAGTCATTAGCCGGCTTAATCCTCTCGCTCTTGGAATGAGAAGGCTTTTTTTCATATGGGCGTTGTGGTGCCTTTGCTCGCTGCCGGTACGGGCCCAGGAGATCGAAATCGATTGGTCCGATTATGATTTTTCGGCCATGGAAGAAGAAGTCAGTCGTCTCAGAGGGGATCCGCGGTTCTATCAGGAAGGGTTCCAATTTGACGATTTCCTGGATTTATTAGGACAGGTCCTGGAGGGTGAGATGGAGCTCGGGTTCGAGGAGGTGCTGAAGGGCCTTTTGAATCTGATCTTGGGAGAACTAAAGGAACAGTGGCGATTGATGCTGGAGCTGGCGGCCCTCGGAATTTGCAGCGGACTCTTAAAGAATCTGGGCCTGTCCTTCGGGGGTTCCCAGGTGGAGCAAATTGCCTTTTACGTCATATTCGGCGCGGCGGTCACATTGCTGTTCCAGAGCTTTCTGATCACCTTTCAGGTGGCCAAAAGTACGGGAGAAAATATCACAGGCGTCCTTCTCAGCCTGCTGCCCATTCTCGCGGGGATTCAGGCGGCGTCGGGGGGACAGGTATCGGCGACTCTGGGTTCCGGATTCATGATCGGCGGCGTGAATCTGGCCTCTTTTCTGGTGCAGACCGTCTTTCTGAACGGCATTCTCCTGTTTATCACCCTTTCCGCCGTCAATCAGCTGACGGGGCAGAACCTGATGAAGAAGATCATGGGGCTGGCCAAGGTGCTGATTCAGAAGGGGATCAAGGCGGCGAGCGGGATTTTTCTGTTTCTGATAGGACTACAGGGAATCGTCGCGCCGGCGGCGGACGGCCTCCTGCGCAAAACCATGATCTCCGCGGCGGGAGCGGTACCGGTGGTGGGCGGCGCCATCGGAGGGGCAGTAGAGACGATTTTCGCGGGAGCCTCTTTAGTGGGACATTGCGTAGGCGGCGCGGGGATGATCATTTTAATGTGTATCTGTCTCATTCCCTTGGGGAAACTGATCGCCATCTGGCTGCTATATAAGATAACGGCGGCCATACTGTCTCCGGTGGCGGATCCTAAGATGACGGAACTTCTGGAGG
>CALWBZ010000068.1 GCA_944376225.1 uncultured Clostridia bacterium
TTTCTTTTGTCAACGCTTTTTTGTAAATGTCAAAGTTCTTTTACCCCTTTAATTGAGGCCGAATTTAGATGTCTATATGTTTGGACAATCAAAATCACAGAAAGAATCGTTGTCAATCCGTCCGATACCGGCATGGAATATAAAACGCCGTCTAAGCCCAAAAATATAGGCAGCAGCAGGGCAAGCCTGACTGTTTCTCTCCATAATAAATAATAACCTCCTCAAACATAAATAAAAGGTGTAGATCCAAGCTGGACCTACACCCTTTTGGCTGCGCGCTGATATTACTATAGCTTTTTTTCGCCCAAAATGCAAAGGCATTTTTTCACAAAAAAATTAATTCTCTTCCCTTTTGTCGTCGGCAAAAACACAGGATTCTCTACAAGGGCCCGCTTCCGCGAAAAATCCTTAGCCCGCCGTACCTCCGGCGCCGCCAACGGTTCCGCCGCCGCCCATCCCGGTTCCGTCATTAGCTCCGGTTCCGTTACCGGTTCCTGTTCCGTCGCCGAATCCCGGATCTTCCACCTCATCCGGATCCGTCACGACACCGCTTTCATTCGGCGCCACCGTACCGTCCTGAGCAGAATCCTCATGCCGGGAGACTTCACTGTTATCCCATATGCTGCTGTCATGGGCGGACGACTCTTCCTTGCTGCTATCTTGGAAGATAGAAGATTCCTCTCTTTTAGAGCTCTCCTCCCTAGAACTGTTTGTCGATGAATTACGGGAGCTGTTGTTATCGCCGCTGCAGGCGGCCGCGAAAACCATTGCCGCCACAAGCAGAATACAACCGATTCCCCATTTGCGTGATTTCATAATAGCACTCCTCCTATTGATTTTTCATGTGCAATAGTAGAGTGTCCATTTTTCGTTCTTTCATGCCTTGCTTTTGGAACAATTTCACTGAATTGATAAAACGGCCGCCTGTATAAAACCGGGACGACCGTTTACGATTCTTTTTATATTCTAAACAGCAAATCGCTGTATACCGGATACGGCCAATATTGGGCGCCCACTTCCGTCTCCAGCCGATCCGCCGCCTGCCGAAGCTGATTCATGGCGGGAATCACATGATCCCGATAAAACTCCGCTTTTTCCTGATGATTTTCGCGGGATTGGCTCTCCGAAATCAGCTTTTGCAGTGTCTCCGTATTCTCGCTGATCTCTTCGACCAAATGGGAAAGATGGTCGATAACCTTTCGTTCGTACTCCACGGAAAGGCTCAGAGACTGCTTCCCCACTGCCACTTCCGTCAACGCCTTGATGTTATCGAAGCCCGCGGGAATGATCTGCTTACGCGCCATATCGATCATCGTCAGTCCCTCGATACGAAGCACCTTGCAATAATTCACCAGGAAAATATCGGCCCGAGCCTGCAGCTCCTGCACCGTAAAGATTTTATGCTGGGCAAAGAGCGCGATGCTCTCCTTAGAAACGAAATACTGCATGACGTCCGGCAGAGTGGGCAGGTTCATCAAACCTCTGCGAGACGCTTCCTGTTTCCATTCCTCTCCGTAGCCGTTACCGTTAAAAATAATGCGCTGGTGAGCCGTCAGTTCCTCTTTAATCAGCAGATTCAGCTCCTCATTAAACTGCGGGGCCTGCTCCAGACGATCCGCGTAACGCCGCAGAATCTCCGCTACCGCCGTATTGATGATGATATTGGGGCCGGAAATGGACAGGGCCGATCCCGGCATGCGGAACTCGAACTTATTTCCGGTGAACGCCACGGGCGATGTCCGGTTTCGATCCGTGGTATCCCGGGGGAATCTGGGCAGTATATGTACCCCGAGCTTCATCTCTTCTTTTGTCTTAGGATCGTATACCGCGCCCGTGATAATGGAGGTGACGATCTCTTCCAGCTCATTGCCCAGGAAGATCGAAATGACCGCCGGAGGCGCCTCGTTGGCTCCCAGACGATGGTCGTTCCCCGCGCTGGCCACGGACATGCGTAAGAGCGCCTGATATTCGTCCACCGCGGCCACTACCGCCGTCATAAACAGCATGAACTGGGCATTCTCATTCGGCGATCCACCGGGCTCCAGAAGATTCAGACCCGTATCCGTGGACATGGACCAGTTATTGTGCTTGCCGCTGCCGTTGACGCCCTCAAAGGGTTTCTCATGCAAGAGACACACCAAACCGTGGCGCAGCGCCACTTTCTGCATCATCTCCATGGTCAGCTGGTTCTGATCGCTGGCGATGCTGGCATTGGTAAATATCGGCGCCAGCTCATTCTGCGCGGGAGCCACTTCATTGTGCTCCGTCTTGGCCAACACACCCAGTTTCCACAGCTCTTCGTTAAGCTCTGTCATATAAGCCTCTACTCGCGGTTTGATCGCTCCGTAATAGTGATCGTCCAGTTCCTGCCCCTTGGGCGGCATCGCTCCGAACAACGTCCTGCCGCACAGGCGCAGATCCTCCCGCTGGTCGTACAACGCCTTATCCACCAGGAAATATTCCTGTTCCGGTCCCACCGTCGCCGAAACGCGATTGGCCGCCGTACCAAAAAGCTTTAAGATGCGCAGGGCCTGCCTGTTCAGCGCCTCCATGGAAGCCAGGAGCGGCCCCTTCTTATCCAGCGCCTCTCCGTTGTAGGAATAAAACACCGTGGGAATACACAACACACCGTCTTTTATAAAGGCATAGGAACTCGGATCCCAGGCCGTATAGCCCCTCGCCTCAAAGGTGGCCCTCAGACCCCCGGAAGGAAAGCTGGAAGCATCCGATTCTCCCTTGATCAGCTCTTTTCCGGAAAACTCCATGATGACTTTACTGGGACTCACAGGAGAGATGAAACTGTCATGCTTCTCCGCCGTTACGCCGGTCATCGGCTGGAACCAGTGGGTATAGTGGGTGACGCCCTTTTCTACCGCCCAGTCCTTCATCGCGGCCGCCACCGTATCCGCGATAGACGGATCCAGCCCCTTACCAAGCTCCATCGTGCGCTTCAGCGCCTTATACACCGTCTTGGGCAGCCGACTCTGCATCACATAATCATTAAAGACCATGGATCCGAAGATTTCTTCCATGCTGTGTACCATTCCTATGTATCCTCCTAACTCTCTGCTCCAATCATCTTTATCTTTGAACTACACTTTTATTATAAGGTAGATCCTGTGCCCGCGCAAGGTTTTTTTATGCTTTTGTTCCGGAAAGGAAGCTGCCGATCAAACACCCTGCCAGGGCGATCACCGCATATGCCGCCACATAGATCAACGCTCCCCAATCGAAGAACAGGAACACCGCGGGAACGAAGAGGAGGGCCGTCGTACAGGGATAGACCCAGGAAATCCGATGTCGCCAGCCATAGACCACCGCGCACAGAAAGCATAACCCCGGCAGAACCGCCAAGAGCAGGACGGACTCTTCGATCTGATCCCGCAGCAGCGGGGGCAGCGCGTAAAAACAGCAGATCATGATCAGAGCATATGGCAAAATCGGTCGTATCCGGCGCATCTCTATCCCTCCTACTCTGTTTCTAACGGTATTCTATCATAATTAAAAAGGAATCGCAAGTTTTCCCCACTTTCTTCTGGACAAATCCTGATC
>CALWBZ010000069.1 GCA_944376225.1 uncultured Clostridia bacterium
ATCCTCTCTTCCCAGGACGGCGCGCTCCACATTCTGCCGCTCGTCCGCGTAGGTTTCGATACTCTCCCACTCCTCCGTTTCTTCGTCCCGGCTCTCCCGACGCTTCAACCATTTTAATCGATTAATAGAGGCGTTTCGGGTCAGAACCTTTAGATACGTCGGCAGGGAAGCCCTCTCGAAATCGAAAGTTTCCGCATGCGCCCAGATATGTAAGTAGACGTCGTTTAGGCATTCCTCCACATCCTCCGGGCGATTGCGCAAAATCCCGGACGCCACATAATGCAGCAATCGTCCGTACTTCTCTGCTAAAGCGTGAAGCCCTCTCTCGCTCTTTTTTCTTAAGAGAGCGACGATCCTTTCATCCCGCATTGGTTTTCTTCCTTTCCACAATAGCATATACACCCAAAAACGGAAAACCTTGCAAACTTTTTTCAAAAAAAGCTGTCGCGCGGCGGCAACAGCTTTTCAATTTCTATTTAGAACATTTTCGATTCTATGTATAACCGATCGTCTAGGCTCTTTTACACAGCCCGCGCATCTGTTTGCGATACCAGATAAGCCCGCATGTCAGAAGCACCGTCACCAGGGTGCCTACCGCGGATACGATAAACCCTTCGATCTCCGTATACGGAATCATCAGGAAGGAAACGACAAATACCAGGATGCTCATCGCGAAATTCATGAAGATCACATACCCTGAAATCCTATCGTCCGCTTCTCCCGTTCGCATCGTGTTCTTCATGCTCCGGAGAATCCGAATCACGCCCAGCTCATAAAAGACTACGAAGAGGATCACCACAAGGGCGAGTCCCATAAAAACAAGATACATGGTCATGCTTTGGGGATCCAAAAATCCCAAATCCCATTCCCGCAGCATGCTGATCAAAAATACGCCCATGACCAAGAGCCCAATCATCAGATAGAAGATCATCTCGATACAGACCGCCACCTGAATCAACAGGAGACCTCCCGTATCCTTACTCGGTTCCGTGATGTGGGAGGCCGAAAGCGCGTACATCGCCATGCCCAGGAAACACAGCACCTCCGGCAGCAAAATCAAGAGCGCCGCCACATTGGATAAAGAAAAGATTCCACCGGAGATTTCGTCCAATACGCCGGCGGGCAGCATCATCGTCTCTTCGATCCATCGCTGCGCCGTGGAGATCACCTTAAAGAAGATCATCTCATCTAAAACGAGGGAGGCGACATTATAGATCACCATCAGCATATACAGGAAAACCGCCAGCCGAAACACGCCGGCCCCCGCCCCGCGCCGGAGCACCTCCAGGGCCCTTGTGGCGGGACGTTCTTCTTTCTCCCAATCTTCCGTGGGAAAATCCTTCACCTCTTCCACATCCGCGGACTGATCCGAAATCTCTCTTCCGCACTGCGTACAGATCTTCGCGCCGTCTTCGTTTTCATTCCCGCATACCGGGCATTTCCGCATGAAAGTTCCCACCCTTCTCTAATTGCCTAAGCCTCTCCAATATAGCATAGGCCTCGTTTTTTGTCAATGCAGAATCTCGTATATAAGAGGCGGCGTCTGAGGCTGTTCCTCTTTGATGGATATCGCCCGACGCAAGATCTCCTCCGCCGCCGGGAACAGATCCTGATCGCTTGCCTCCATCCGGAAAAGAACCTCCCCTTTTTCTACATACTCGCCTGTCTTACGGGCTATATAGAGTCCCGCCAGCGGATCGATCCTATCCTCTTTCCGCCGCCGTCCGGCCCCCAGCATCATGACGCCGCTTCCTATTTTTTCCGTGTCCATATGATTCACATAGCCGCTTCGCCAGGCTCGGATCTCCTTTTCAAACCTCGCCTTCTGTTCCAGAGATTTTTCTAATTCTCCTCCCTGAGCCTTCACCATTTCCTTGAATTTCTCCATGGCCTGACCGTTTTGCAAGACGCGACAAATATCCTCCCGGCACCTCTCCATGTCCTTTCCGCTGCACAAAGACCACATGGCGCCCCCAAGCTCCACGCAGACCCGTCTCAAATCTTCCGGTCCCTCGCCCCGCAGCGTGTCCACGGCCTCTTTGACCTCGCAAAGGTTTCCTACATAATGCCCCAGGGGAACCTCCATGCTGCTCACCACCGCCGCCATCTTCCGGCCGGCGTCCCGACCGATCCGAATCATCTGCCTGGCCAGATCGAGGGCCTCCTCCGGCGTCTTCATAAACGCGCCGCTGCCGTAGGTGACGTCCAGAACGATGGCCTTACTTCCTATGGCCAGCTTCTTGCTCATGATGCTGGCGGCGATGAGGGGCACACTGTCCACGGTAGCCGTCAGATCCCGCAGGGCGTAAATCTTCTTGTCGGCCGGCGCTAACTCCTCACTTTGACCGACGACACATACGCCGATCCGATTCACCTGATCCGCGGCCTCCTCCACGGACATCGTGGTACGAAAACCGGCAATCGCTTCCAGCTTATCGATCGTGCCCCCCGTGTGCCCCAATCCCCGGCCGCTCATCTTCATGACCTTCGCGCCCAATGCCGCCACCGCGGGGGCGAGAACAAGGGTCGTCTTATCTCCCACGCCCCCCGTGCTGTGTTTATCCACCGTAGGCCCTTTGACGGCAGAAAGGTCGATCTGTCTTCCGGAGAAGCGCATGATCCGCGTCATCTCCCGGATCTCTCCATCCGTCATCCCCCGCAGGCAGACCGCCATCAAAAACGCCGCCATCTGATAATCCGGAACCGTCCCTCGAACATACCCGTCGATCAGAAACGTCAGTTCCTCTCCGTTTAGTTCCTCGCCTCTTTTTTTCTTCTCCAACAAATCATATACTCTCATGAGAATCCTCCATCAAAAAGGCGGCGGGCAGCATCTCCGACACCGTCCATTCCTCCCACTCTCCGTCGCTCCGTCCTAAAAGGATCCGGGTGTCCTCGTCGGAAAACTCGGCGATCACCTGGCGGCAGGCCCCGCAGGGCGGACAACTCGGGCGGAAATCTCCCCCCGCTTCCCTCCCCGCGACGGCAATCCTGAAAATCTTTCGCTGTCCGTCGCTGACCGCCTTCCCCAAAGCGACGCGCTCCGCGCACATGCTAAGGCCGTATGAGGCGTTCTCCACATTGCATCCGGTATAGACCTTTCCGTCCGGACAGAGCACGGCCGCCCCCACTTCAAAACGGGAATAGGGCGCGTATGCCTTCCGGCTCGCTTCCTCCGCCAGACGGATCAGTTCCCGCGCCGTCATGACCACACCTCGTCGAAGGATACCCCGTCCAATCCTTCCCCGACGCCGAACCAGTCCGCGATGGTTTTTCCCAGATCCGCGAAACTGTTTCGCACGCCGATGGCCCTCGGAGGCAGTTTCTTCGAGTATACGCACACCGGAACGTATTCCCGGCTGTGATCCGTGCTGGGCGTGAGCGGATCGCAGCCGTGATCCGCCGTGATCACAAGGCAGTCGTCCTCTTTCAGACGCGGCAGAAAACCGCCCAGCCACCGGTCGAATTCCGTAAGCGCCCCGGCGTATCCCTCAGGGTCGTTTCGATGACCGTACAACATGTCAAAATCTACCAGATTCGTGAAACACAATCCCCGAAAATCCTTCTCAAGAAGCGCCTCCGTCATCTCCATCCCTTCTTTATTATCCCGCGTCCTATGGGCAGCGTCGAACCCCACGCCCGCGAAGATATCATAGATCTTGCCGACGGCGATGGTATCATAGCCGGATGTTCGCAAAACGTCCGGCAGCACCGATCCTCCCGGTTTCAGAGAAAAATCATGCCGGCGGCTCGTACGGTAAAAGGAGGGCGCCTCTCCCGCGAAGGGTCTGGCAATGACGCGGCCCACGCCGTAGGGTCCCTTTAAGATCTCCCTGGCTTTCCGGCAGGCCTCATACAACTCCTCCACGCTGATCACATCCTCATGGGCGGCAAGCTGAAACACGCTGTCCGCCGAGGTATAGACGATCCATTTTCCCGTGCGGATATGCTCCTTTCCGTAATCCGCGATCACCTGGGTGCCGGAATACGGGCGATTACATAAGACGCCCCGTCCGGTCTCTTTGATAAAGGGCTCCAGCACTTCCTCCGGAAATCCCTGGGGAAACACCGGCATCGCCCTTTCCGAGATATGGCCCGCAAGCTCCCAGTGTCCCGTGGTGGTGTCCTTTCCCTTGGAGGCTTCCGCCATCTTTCCGTAGGAGGCGATCACAGGCCCCGTCTCTTCCCGGGGCCCGCAGCCGATCTCCGGAATCCGGTACAATCCCATACGGGTCAGATTCGGAATCTTAAGTTCCCGGCATGCCGTCACCGTACGCAGCGTATTGCTGCCGGCGTCCCCGTACTCCCCCGCGTCCGGCGTTTCTCCCACACCGAAGCTGTCCAGTACGATCAGAAAAACCCGCCGTATGTCCTTTTTCAT
>CALWBZ010000070.1 GCA_944376225.1 uncultured Clostridia bacterium
TCCACAAAATAGACGCCTGCCTTCTCCAGGGCCGGACGGCCGTTGGGGAAGGAATCCTCGATGACAAGATATTCCGGCGCCTCCGCGTTCACAAAGGCCGCGGCATAGGTCTTCTTTTCCGTAAGCAAGGGCTCCATCCCCTCGAGGCCGAGATCCGCAAGAGCCTTCTCCACCGCCGGGGCCGGTCGGGGCGTAATCTTATCGATCATGGTCCAGGGGAAGGATACCTGAGAAGGATCCTGCAAATACGTGATATAATCCTGACTCACCATGCCCCGCTCGTACCACTCCTTCGCGATGGTCCACACCGCCCGCGAGAGTTTCTCTCCGTTACGGGAACAGTTGTCCATACTGACGACGGCGAGGGGCGAAGCCCCGTTCTGATACCGGTGCCATAATAAGGCGGTCAGCCTGCCCATCATCGTCCGCGCGCCGGAGGGCCCCGCCGAAAGATCCGCCGATACCTCCGGGAAATAACGTCCCTGTAGATCCTTTAAGGCATACCCCTTTTCCGTAATGGTCAAACTCACCATCTGCAGCCCGGGATCCCTCATCATCCTGCGCAGCGTTTCCCGGTCGGCGCTTGGCTTTAAGGCCCCCGCCACCGAGGCGATCACCTCTTTTTCTAAAGAGCCATCCCGATGAAGGGTAACCAAGACGGACAGGCAATCGTAGGGCAGATACAACCGCTCCACCAATTCTTCATCAAAGTTTTCCACCGCCACGATCCCGGTCCGGGCCTCTCCCTGATCCAGAAGCCTTTGCTGGAGCTTCGCCATATACGCCCGGAAGATATTGCCCGCGCCGAAATGAAGCCATACCGGGCGCTCCATCGTAAGCCTTCGCGTCTCCGCGACCGAATAGGCCGGAAGGCGGATTCCCGCCTTTTGATAAAATCCCTTCTCTTTCTGCAGCGTCTCCATCGACAATCGCATAAAATCACCCCCTATAATCCGTTTCAAATATGGTAGATCTCTTTTCCCGCTTTGATCGTGCGAAGTACCCGGATAGAACTGATCCGGTCCGGAGAAATGGAAAGGGGATTCTTATCCAGAATCACCAGATCCGCCAGATAACCGGGCTTCAGCGTCCCCTTTCTCTCCTCTTCAAAAATCTGGTACGCTCCGTTTGCAGTCAGCGCCTTCAGGGCCTCATAGGGAGAAATCCTCTCCTCCTC
This sequence comes from uncultured Clostridia bacterium, assembly GCA_944376225.1. Lineage (GTDB taxonomy): Bacteria > Bacillota > Clostridia > Lachnospirales > Bianqueaceae > Faecimorpha. The sequence goes on from CALWBZ010000070.1 coordinate 1,178, forward strand.
TCCGAGCACCTTACCCGACGCCGTTCGGCGGTTCACCGCATTATGAAGAGAAAGAATCGGGTTCGGCGGAACCACCGGCGTATCCTGATGGAGCGTGAAGGAAATATGATGGTCAAGGGCCGTCTTCAGCGGACTGATTCTCCTGGCCCTTTCCGGCCCCAAGACAGAGTCCCTATGATAATCGCCCCAGTAATACACATGATCCAGAAAGAAACTGCACAGGATCCCCAGTTTCTCCATGCGGACGATCTGATCCTCCCGGGCCGTCTGAGCATGGATGATCACGGGCCTGGTCTCACCCCGGCCTCCGATCTCCTCATAACACCGGATCAACTGCTCGATCGCTTCGTCTCCGTTGGCGTGTATATTCAGCTGCCAGTGACAGCGTTCCGCCTCCCTCATCCGCTCCTTTAGTTCCTCATCTTTCATCATTCCCATGCCCCGATAAGAAGGCTCCTCCTCTTCCGGGGGCTCGAAATAGGGCTTGCTGAGCCATGCCGTTTTTCCCTGGGGCGATCCGTCTAAGAAAAGCTTCTCCCCCGCCTTCCGTAAGGATCCGTGATAGGGATTCTTCGAGGGAATCTGCTTCGGAAGGCATTCCGCGGCCAGCTCCGGCACCATATACAACACCACGTCCACCGGAAGCTCCCCCGCCTCTTTTAACATCTCGTACTCCCTTCGGGAGACTCGAGCGTCCTGTACGGTGGTAAATCCATAAGAAGCGTACATATTCGCCGCCCGCAAGATCCGTTCCGTCATAGAAACCGAAACGCCGCCGCCCATGACGGCCTGTTTCTTCGGCGAGAGGAATGCCTGTTCCTTTAACACTCCGTCCTTTGTGACCTCTCCGCCCGCAGGAACCTCCGCTCCTTCCTCCAGATACCCCAGAAGCTTAAGCCCCAGGCTATTGACCACACATAAATGGCCGGAAGCATGAGTCACGGCGATGGGAATATCGGGGCTGACTTGATCCAGATCCCATCTCGTCGGGCCCTTTCCTTGCGGATACGCGGATGGATCGTATCCCATTCCCAGAAGCCATCCTCCCTGTGAAGGCGGGTTATCCCGCAGGAATCTTTGCAGCCTCGCGCACAGTTCCTCCACCGAATCGCAGCTCCCGCTGGGCGGCGCGCTTACATCCGCCATTCCCATCTGATAGGCGGCCGCCGTCAGGTGGGAGTGACCGTCGATAAAACCCGGCAGGAGCGTATGCCCTTCCAGATCGATTTCCTCTGCCTCTCCTTCCCCGCAAAGACTCCTGAGTTCTTCCTCCTCTCCCAGCGCCGCGATCCGTCCGTCCCGACAAAGCATCGCCTTCTCGGTCCGGCCCTCCTCGGTCATGGGCAGGATGATTCCGTTATAGAATAACTGATCCATTCGGTTCTTCCTTTCTTAGTCATGCAAAAACTGTTCGATGATAAATCTGGGACGACGTTTCGTCTCCATATAGATTTTACCCACATATTCCCCAATCATACCGATACAGAAAATTTGCAGACCTCCCATGAGCCAAATGGAAGCCATAAGCGAGCTCCAGCCGTCCACGGAATGTCCCATGAACTTGACGACGACGCTCCATATCAGAAACAACACGCTGATGACCGCGATGATCGCTCCCAGTTTCGCCACCATCCGGATCGGCTTCACACTAAACGAGGTAATTCCCTCAAAGGCCAGGGCCAGCATTTTTTTCAGCGGGTATTTAGACTCACCCGCGAATCGCTCCTGCCTCTCGTAGGTGACTACCGTGGACTTAAAGCCGATCTGGGGCACCAGTCCCCGCAGATACAGATTCACCTCCGTAAATTCGGAAAGTCCTTCCAGGGCCCGTTTGCTCATCAACCGGTAATCCGCGTGGTTAAATACCACGTCCGCCCCCATCCAGCGAAGCACTTTATAATATCCTTCCGCGGTAGCCCGTTTGAAGAAAGAATCCTTCTCCCTGCTGGAGCGCACGCCGTAGACGATATCGTATCCTTCCAGGTAACGATCCACCATGCTGTCCACCGCCTGGATGTCATCCTGGAGATCCGCGTCCATGGAAATCACCATGTCCGCGTATTCCTTAAGGGTCATCAGACCCGCCAGCAAGGCGTTCTGATGACCCCGGTTTCTGGAAAGATTGATGCCCCAGAAGAGCTTGTCCTCCTCGTGCAGCCGACAGATGATCTCCCAGGTACGGTCCGTCGATCCGTCATTGATGAAAACCACCTTACTCCGATCGCTGATCTTCCCTTTCTCGATCAGCTCCGTCATCTTTGCCTTCAGCCGCTTCGCGGTCTCCGGCAGTACTTCCTCTTCTTTATAACATGGAACCGCGATACATAGACAATTCTGTTCCATCTGTCAATCCCCTCTCTTTTTTTTCGCGTATCGTTCTTCCTCACTAAACACGCAGCCGCAATACTTCTGCATATACAAACCCAGTTCCCTGGCGCGATCCTGACCCTCGCGAAAATAGGGCCGAAAATCCCGGTACAAAAAGGGAACACCATACTTCTTTCCCATCTCTTCGCCGATCTTACGAATCTGCTCGTGTTTCTGATAGGGACTGATGAGAAGCGTCGTGGAGAAGGCGTCAAACCCGCGTTCCTTCGCGCGAGCCGCCGCGGCCTCCAACCTGACGCCGTAACAATATCCGCACCGGTTTTCAAAATTCGGGTAAATCCCCCGGATAAAATCACGCAAGCCGTATTCGTCCTCCATGATCACCTTCATGCGGATCGACGCCGCGTATTCGATCAGCGTCTGTTTCCTTGCCCGATACTCCTTTAAGGGGTGAATATTCGGGTTATACCAGAAGGCGGTGGGCGAGATTCCCTCCTCCCTCAGCGTGGATACGCAGGCTACGGAACAGGGCGCGCAGCATGTATGCAATAAAACATTCATCGATCTTTCCTCATGTACCTTCTATATGAAATTCAAAGGACGTCTTTTCCCCCACCGAGGAGGCCGTGGATAAAAAGGTAATGCTGCCGCTGCCCTCAGTGAGTCCGTAAAAACGCAGTCTTAGATACTCTTCTTCCCTTTGCATCTCCACAGATTCCGCCCGGCCGAATCCCCCTTCAAGGCTTATATCGTTCAGAGAAACAGATTCTGTCCAGGATCCGCCCCTCACCAAGAACGTGTACTCCCACACGACTCCTCCCTCCTGAAGACGGGTCCAGGCCTCGGATACGTTGACGATATAGGGCGTACCGACGGTCAATTCCCCCACGGCGTTCCGAACCAGCGCCGCATCGCTTTCGATCGCTTCGTAGGATATCGTAACGCTTCCTATGGCAGGATCCGCTAAGAGCCCGGAGGCTTGTCCCGATAAGACAATCCGAAGCGTCGTATCATCCTCCCGAACTGCCTTCGTTACGGACAATCCCGCCAGTTCCTGAGACAAAACGATATCCTCAATTCCCACGTCTTCCCGAAAGGTTCCTTTCGTCAGCGAGATCTCCAGTTCCCTGTCGGCCTGCTGATTCGTTACATAATCGGGGGTAATCTCCAGAATTTTCTCGCTCCCTACCTCGGAAGAAGCCTCACATCCACTCAGCATCGCAAACAATAGGCTCAAAACACACGCAAGAACCTGACCCCTTACCCGTCTCACGACAGGTCCTCCGGAGGAGGCGGCACCTCAATATCCGGCCCGTCTGGCGGAAAATCCTGGGGATGAGGGCCGTGTCCATGGGGCGGCATTCCCATACTGCCGTACATTTCCCGTCCGTCCACGTTTCGTTTGGCCCTCTCCTGATCCACCAATTCCGATAAGAAGGTTCTCACATCTTCCGGATATTTAATGTTGACTAAATGCTGTACCGGAATCGCGTCCGCCTGCACCTTCAGAATGATCGTACCCGTTCCGAAGATCTTATGGGCCAGCGTCCTCTTCAGCGTGATATCCGTAATCCGGTATAGAATGGTCTCTTCATGAATCGTGGAAAGAAGCCCCTTTTTCATATGGAGTCTTCCTCCCGTAATATAATATTTGGTAAAACTCAACGGGAACCACAAATGATGTTTACGATCCTGCCACAGGATCTCCTGTTCTTCTTTTTTCATCTTACTCATCTCTTTCCTTCGGTTTCCGCCGGATATAGGGGCGTCCAGATTCTCATTTCCTCCTCCGCGCCCCTGTTATCCCAGGCATAATAAGGAATCATCCTCGCCTTTACCTGTCCCGCGGGCTCGCTTTGATATTCCTGGTACAAATCCTCTCCCCAGGGCTCGGCGCGTCGAACCTTCATATCCAGAACCGGTATTTTTCGCCCCTTGATCTCCGTCATCCGCACTTCCACGGGAGAAGACGGATCGATCATCACCTGATCCAGGCTCTCCGCCTCCACGTCGACGCTTTCCATACAATACACCAAGGGCCCCCGCTCTACCGCTACCTGCCCTACGCATTCCTCCACATAGGGGTGGGCCTTCGTCATGCGCGCCGGCATATCCAAAACCAGCCGCACCCGCATGTCCTTCGGAGAAGCCAAGGACAGTTCCACATACGTACCCCCATCCTGCTTCCCCAGTTCCATGCATTCCTGTCCCCATTCGATCCGGCCGCTCCCAGCCCAACCGGGAATCCGCAGCCGCAGCTTAAAGGGTCGATCCGTCGTGACTTCCTCCGTCGTAAAAAGAATTTCTCCGTCGTAAGGGTATTGCGTATGCTGTGACAATACGAAAGAAGCGCCGTTTTCCAGACAAATCTCCGTCCGGCAGTCCCCATAGAGACCCGTCCAGATCGTGTCCTCAGAAAAAGTATAGGCATACTGCGCCGACTCCGCGATCGTGCGCATCAGGTTGGGCGGACAGCAGAAACTGCTGATCGCCTCCGTCCGATGCAGGGGCCAGCAGAGCTCATAGTCCAGCTTCTTAGTCCTGCGCAGCATATTCTCATAAAAATATTCTTTCCCTTCCAGGCTAATGGCGGAGAGGGCCACGTTCAGAAGGGTCCTCTCGATCCAATCAAAATAGATCGCCCTCGGGTCCAGCAGGAACATGCGATAGTTCCAAAATACATTGCCTAAAGCCGCGCAGGTCTCGTTATATGCCGTGATATTCGGCAATTGGTACTCATAGCCGAAGGCCTGATGCATCTTCTGATCGTGCCAGAAATTTCCATAGGGTGAGACGCCGTTATAAAGGGCGCCCACACCGCCGGTGATATAGACCTTTTTATGAATACAGCTGGCCCATACTCTGTTCAGCATATCGTACAGGGCCTTCTCCCCCGTCTCGGCGTACAGATCCGCCACCCCGGCGTACAAATAAGTCGAGCGCACCGCGTGCCCCACAATCTTATCATGGGTTCTTAAGGGAATCCGGTCCTGATTATCATCCAGTCCGTTTTTCACGGAATCCCGCAGGTTGATCGACAGCTCCGCCAACCGCAGATACGCCTCATCCCCCGTGGTACGATACATCTCGATGAGTCCCATATAATGGGACGGACAAACCGCCGTCTTCACCTCGCCGGTACGGGCGGCCTCTTCATACAGGTTCTTCAGATACCGGGCCGCCTTCTCCGCGACTTCCATGAAATTGGTCTTTCCTGTCGTCTTATAATGCAGGCAGGCTGCCGTCAGGAGATGGCCGATATTATAGACCTCAAAATCATTGATATCCCCCTGTCGGGTGACGCCGTTTCCCTCGCGCTCGCCGATGATCTGTTTGGTGGAAATATAGCCGTCCGGAAGCTGGGCCTCGCCGATGAGTTCGATATAGCGGTCGATGTCCTCAAGCAGCTCCTGATCCTCCGTCAAAACAGCCGTCTGGATCGCTCCCTCCATCCACTTATAGAAATCGCCGTCGCCAAAAGGGGTTCCCTTAAACCGGCCTTCTTTTTGGCCGGCGGCAATTCGAAAATTCTCCACCACGTGAAAAACATTCTCGTCCTCGAACAATCCTCGGATGTGAGGAATGGTCACATTCTTGCAGGTATCAAAACGTTCTTTCCAAAGTCCTCCCGTCCAACGGTTCTGCAGCGGATGCATGGGTCTGACCGCCGCGTACGGGCTCTTTATCTCGTTCTGTATCATCATTGATCTCATCCTTCCCGGGAATTCCCTACTGATTCATGTCTCTATTATAACAAAAAGGAGCGTAAATGCAAGAGAAAAAAGCGAAGCCGCTGTGATTTCAGCTTGCTTCGCTTTGTTTCACTTTGTTTCGCGCTTTTTGACCGGCCAAGACTCTGTATCCTCTAACTTAACTTAGCTCGGCCCGCACTCGCTCCAGATTCGCCTGCCCGGTCAGATCCCATACGAGTTCCTTCGCCTCTTCATCCCAATACAGCATCACCAAAGGGGTTCTGTACATCTTTGCACTGTGCCAATAGGGAAGCTCGTCATCCGGATCCGGAGGAAACAAAGCGACCGAATCATAGAGATCCGACTCCGCTTCTTTAGCAAAACTCTGATACACCTGTTCTTCCGATACCCAAAAGATGCTGTCCTCTGGCATATCAAAAGCCAAAAAACGTTCACTGGGGGATCCCAATTGATTCTTAAGGTCCTCTAAATCTTCCTCTATCCATGAAAGGCGAATCTCCTGCAAAACGCCGTCTTCCCCAAGAACCTCCGTTCCTTCCTCCGACAGTGCCATCAACTGTTCCATCGGTACTTTTCCCGATTTTTTTCCCTCTGAATACTTTGCAACCATCGTATACCAATACGGTCTCCATTTCAACACCATCTCTTCATCGTCAAAGGTCAAAGTAACCAGATTTCTCATACACAACTCTTCATATAAACGGTACAAACCCTGAAATCTTACGGCATCACCCGGCAATTGAATCAGATTCTCCAGTTCTTCTCCACATAATAAAGCCGTTTCCTCATCCAGCCTGTCGATCATTCGCTCCTCCGTCTTCCAGGTATTCTTACCCTCTTGCCAGGTATATTCCTTCCAAGGATCACCGTAAGACAGACGAATCTTTTCTCGAATCTTATCCGGATCAATGCTTTGATCTTCATAAAAACACCATAAGGTTGAAATATGCCCGTTCAGAAAGTCGAAAGAGAGGGAGACGCTATCCCCCCATAAACGAATTCCCTCCACGTCATAATATTCCTGTCCCGGCATATTCTCATAAGCGTATGCCTTTCCTCCCGGAAAAAGTTCTTCTACCTCCTCAATCTCCGCATTCCAATCCAGCCTGGGAAATTCCAGTAGTTCGGGATGCATAATCTCCTGTTCCGTTTCCTGACAACCGCAAAAGAGGAGAAGTACACACAATATAACCGTGTATTTTACCATTTTTCATCCCTTCCCATCTTTCTTAAAATTTCAAGTCCGTGACATAGTCCAGAAAACAATCTTTGTTTTGCGCCTTTAACTTAACTCAACTCGGCCCGCACTCGCTCCAGATTCGCTTGCCCGGTCAGATCCCATACGAGTTCCTTCGCCTCTTCATCCCAATACAGCATCACCAAAGGGGTTCTGTACATCTTTGCATACACCCAAAACGAAGTATTCTCATCCCTGGAAGGATCCGCGCTAATCATCGATAAATAGGCTTTTTTCTCTGATTCTTTCCCGAAACTATCATACACCTGCTCCTCCGATACCCAAAAGATACTGCCCTCCGGCATATCAAAAGCCAAAAAACGTTCACTAGGGGATCCCAATTGATTCTTAAGTTCCTCTAAATCTTTCTCCATCCATGAAAGGCGAATCTCCTGTAAGATGCCGTCTTCTCCATAGACTTCTTCTCCTCCTTCGGATGCCTCCATGAGCTGCTCTAAAGGCACTTTACCGGATTCCCTGGGCGCGGAATAGTATTCATGATATATCGTATACCATCCTACTCGCCATGTCAGATACCTATGTTCCTCATCGAAGGATAATCTCACCAGATAGTTCTCGC
>CALWBZ010000071.1 GCA_944376225.1 uncultured Clostridia bacterium
TGGCCAAGGATATCCGAGTGATTCTGATCAAGCTGGCGGATCGTCTGCATAATTTGCAGACATTGGAGTATAAGAGTAAGGAAAAACAATTGGAAGAAGCCAGGGAGACGCTGGACATCTACTCGCCCATCGCGAATCGGCTGGGTATTTCCAAGATTAAGGTGGACTTGGAAGACCTTTCGCTGAAGTATCTGGAGCCGGAGGCGTATCATGATCTGACGAAACAGATCAGCCATAAGCGGGAGGAGCGGGAGCAGATCATCCAGGGCATCTGCAGCGACCTTAGGGAGAAGCTGCATCAAGGCGGGATCGAGGCGCTGGTCGAGGGAAGGCCGAAGCATTTCTTCAGTATTTATAAGAAGATGGTCAATAAGCATAAGACGTTGGATCAGATCTATGATCTGTTCGCGGTGCGGGCCATCGTGGATTCCGTAAAAGACTGTTACGGGGCGCTGGGCGTCATCCACGATATGTACACGCCGGTGCCGGGGCGATTTAAGGATTACATCGCCATGCCCAAGTCCAACATGTATCAGTCCCTGCATACCACTCTGATCGGTCCTTCGGGAGAACCCTTCGAGGTACAGATCCGGACCTGGGAGATGCATAGAACCGCCCAGTACGGTATCGCGGCGCACTGGAAATACAAAGAGGACATGAACGGGGTGAGCAGCAAGCATTCTCAGGAAGAGAAGATGGCATGGCTGCAGAAGATCCTGGAATGGCAGCAGAATCTTTCGGATAACCGGGAATTCATGAATGTTTTGAAGCAGGATCTGGACGTGTTCCAGGATTCCGTCTTTGTTTTTTCTCCGAAAGGAGACGTTATCGAACTGCCCGCGGGATCCACGCCGATCGACTTCGCCTACCAGATTCACAGCGCCGTAGGCAATAAGATGGTGGGCGCCCGGGTGGATGGGCGTTTGGTCACCCTGGATTATAAGGTGAAAAACGGAGAGAGGATCGAGATCATCACCTCTCAAAACTCCAAGGGGCCCAGCCGGGACTGGCTGAATATCGTGAAGACCACCCAGGCTAAGAACAAGATCGGCCAGTGGTTTAAGAAGGAGTTTAAGCAGGAAAACATCGCCCGAGGCAAAGAACTCTTGGAGAAATACGCCAAGAGTAAGGGGCTGCCCCTAACCGAGATGATGAAACCCGAGTGGGTTCGCATCGTTCAGAAAAAGTATGGTTTTATGGATTGGGAGTCCGTCCTGGCAGCGGTGGGACACGGTGGCATCAAAGAAGGTCAGGTAGTCAACCGGCTGTACGAGGAGTACCGCAAGGAACATCTGGCGTCGATGACGGATGAGGACGTCCTGCGTCTGGTGCCGGAGAAGGAGGAGCAGGCCGCTCAGGATCAGGAGAGGCATAATGCCCGGAAGGGAAGCGCCATCATCGTCAAGGGACTGCATGATCTGGCGGTGCGTTTCTCTAAGTGCTGCAACCCGGTGCCCGGAGACGAGATCGTAGGGTTTATCACCCGAGGAAGAGGCGTTTCCGTCCATCGCACGGACTGTGTCAATATCATGATGCTGCCGGAGGAGGAGCGAAAGCGCCTGATCGAGGCAGAGTGGGAAGTATCCACCACGGAAGGGCTCAAATTCCAGAGTTCGATTCAGGTGGAGACCGAAGAACGGCCGGGTATCCTGGTGGAGATCACTTCGGTTATCAACAAGGAGGGCCTGACGATTCTTTATTTGGACGCTAGGGTCAATAAGAATCATTTGACAGATACCTTCAATATTACATTGGAGATTTCTTCGAGAGACCAGCTGGATCAGCTCAGCAATAAGCTGATGCGCATTCAGGGGGTACACGAGATTATACGTACATCAAAATAAAAAAGACAGGCGGCGTTCCTGAAGCGGACGCCGTTCTTGATTGGCGGAGGCGAAAACATGAGAGCGGTTGTGCAGAGAGTAGAGAAAGCGGAACTTTGGGCGGACGGACAGTTTACGGCGTCCATCGGTCCGGGCTTGGCGGTATACGTGGGGTTTGGTCCCGAGGACGACGACGGGGCCATGCGCTACATCCTGGAAAAGGTCAGGCATCTGCGGATTTTCGAGGACGAAAAAGGAAAGTTAAATCTTTCCGTGGAGGATACGGAAGGGGAGATTCTGTGGATCCCCAATTTTACCTTATACGGGGACTGCCGTCACGGACGCCGGCCCGGATATTCTGCCGGCGCGCCGGTGGAGGAGGCCAGGGAGTTGTTCTGTCGTTTTCGGCGCCTCGTGGAGGAAGAAACGAAAAACAGCCGATTCGGCGTGTTCCAGGCGGATATGCGGATCGACCAGCGCTGCAACGGCCCGGTCACATTGCTTTTAGACAGTCAGAAGACGTTTTGAAAGGTAAAGGGCATACTATATGAAACTACAAGTCGTTCCGGTAGGAGCTTACCAGACCAACTGCTATATCATTGAAGAAGAGAGCATGTGTATCGTGATAGATCCGGGAGACGGGAACAACCGGATCCTAAAGGAGCTGACGGAGAGAGGGGCGCGAGCGGATCAGGTCGTGGTGACACACGGACATATGGATCATTTCGCGGACGCCGCGAAACTGGCGGAGCATTTTCAGACGCCGATCTATTTTCCAAAGGAAGAATGCGCCTATCTTTCCTCGGCGGAGGCCAGGAGGGGGCCCTATGACGAACGGGTGGTTCACGCCTTTGAGACCGCCCTGGGCGGAAGAGGAAAACTGACGGAAGATGGGGAGACCATCCGGTTTGGAAATCTCTGTTTTCGAGTGATCGTATTCGGAGGTCACAGCAAGGCCGGAATGTGTCTTTACGAGGAAAACCAGAAGATGCTGATCGCGGGGGATCAGCTCTTTGCGGGAAGCATCGGCCGGACGGATTTATATCGGGGCAGCGGGGCGGATCTGATTGCGGGAATCCGGCAGAAGATTCTGTGCCTGCCGGAGGATACGGTGGTGCTGCCGGGACACGGTCCCCACACCACCATAGGAAAAGAGAAGCGATCCAATCCTTTCTTGACGGGAGACTTGTTATGGGATCTGTAAAAGCGTTCTATCTTACGGGCGAGGGGCTTACCGAGAGCCGTCTGTATGAGCATAAGATGTTATGCCGGGAGTTCTTTCCCGGAGCTCTGATCAGTAAGGAGCCCTGCGAAATCGATATCCGGCTCGAAGACGGGAACTGGACACTGGAGGAAGCGGGAGGCAGACGGCTCTTTCACGCGACGGAAGAGGCGGATTTTGGAGGCCTGGGCGGGGATCCTCAGAAAAATCAGGAAAAGCGTGATCTCTACGCTCTCCTTGCCCATTATACGGGAAAGACCATTCCCTGGGGAATCCTGACCGGCGTTCGTCCCACCAAGATGGTGTATGAGGGGCTGGAAAGAGGATTAGGGGAGGAAAGGATTCAGAACGCGCTGGAAAACGGTTTCATGCTGAGAGAGGATAAGGCTCGTCTGGCCGTGCGGGTGGCCAAGCGGGAAAGAGACCTCCTGCGGGATCATCGGGGAACGGATCTGGATCTTTATGTGGGGATTCCCTTTTGCCCCTCCCGATGTGCCTACTGTTCCTTTGTCTCCTATGATTTTCATACCCTGGGGGACAGCATGGAGCGATATACGCAGGCGTTGATCCGGGAGATCCTATCCTGCGGGCATATGGCAGAGGGCCGCAGGCTGCAAAGTTTCTATATGGGGGGCGGTACGCCCACGACGCTGAGCCCGGATCAGTTGGACCGGGTTCTCGGCGCGGTACAGAAAGCTTTCGGGTGGAACCGCATGGCGGAGGCGACGGTGGAAGCCGGGAGACCGGATACCATCGACGAGGCCCGTCTGTCCGTACTGAGAAAGCATGGAATCGGCCGGATCTCCGTCAATCCCCAGACGATGAACCAGAAGACGCTGGAGAGGATCGGACGGGGGCATACGGTGGAAGACACGCGCCGGGCCTTTTCTCTTGCCAGAGAGATGGGCTTTACGAATATCAATATGGATTTTATCGTGGGACTCCCGGGAGAGAAAATCGAGGATGTGGCCTATTCCATGGAGGAAGTAGGGAAGCTCCGGCCGGACAGCCTGACGGTTCATACCCTTGCCGTTAAGCGTTCCTCTCGCCTACGGGAGGAAGGGCAGACCGACGCGGTGCTAGGACAGTCGGAGACCGAGGAGATGATTCGGCTGTGCGCGGAGACGGCCGCGGAGCTGGGTATGGAGCCGTATTATCTTTATCGGCAGAAGAACATGGCCGGCAACTTCGAGAATGTGGGTTACAGCCTGCCGGGCAAGGAATGCCTGTATAATATCGAGATCATGGAAGAAAGACAGAGTATCCTGGCCATGGGAGCCGGCGCGGTCAGTAAATTTTATGAGCCGCAAAATAACAGGCTCGAAAGGATTCCGAACGTGAAAAACGTGGAGGAATACATTCGGCGGGTGGATGAGATGATCGAGAAGAAGGAAAGGAGATTTGGAACATGACGAGACAGGAAGCGAGCGCACAGATCGGCCGCAGGGAATTCTCTGTCGGAGAGATCCTGAGGCTTTCGGCGGATCTGTTTTTTGAAAACATCGGGAAATGGCTGCTTCTATGCGCCATCGTATATTTCCCCACCAGTTTTATCGTGCAGTATATCGCCCTGTACCTGCCCTTGGACGCGGTGTATAATTCTCTGGCCCAGGGCGATATAAACGCGATTCTGCGGGTAGATTGGTCCCCTTACCTTATTTATTACGGGATGCAGATGGGAATGTCCCTGATATGGCTCCTAACGAATATCGCGACGGCCATATACGCGGATCGGTGGCTGCAGGCGGATCGTCCCGTATGCCGGTTCGGCGAGATGATGAAAGAGTCGCTTAGACGCTGGCCCGCCGGGATACTGGCGGCAGCGGTGTTGTTTTTGATGATCTTGGCGGTAATCACCATGAGCATGTTTGTGGGGTATTCGATGCTGCCGCTTCTGATGCTTCTTCTGGTCGCCGTCATGCTGGTTCTGAATGTTCTTTATTATGCCGCCCTTTGCGCCACCGCCATCCGGCGCAAGACCGGCCCCGGGGCATACCGATACGCGGCCGCCGTGATCCGAAGAAAGATGGGAAAGTCTGTGGGAGTGACCCTCCTTTTCCTGGTGATTCAAATGGGACTCGGATATCTTCTGGAGATGTTTACGTCTTCTTTTGGCGTACTGGCCTCCAATCCCCTTTTGTTGTGCTTTGTGAGCGCGCTCGTTAATGTGGTCTCGAGCCTGTCCACTGTTTTTCTTTCTTTGGGGATTACCATTTATTTTATCAATCAGGAACAAATCGGCCCAATGGCCGCGGGACCGAGAAATCCTTGGGAACTGCCCGGCACTTTCTGAGAACGAGTATAAAAACCTCCGTGATGCGCATACTGCAGGAAGAAACGGAGGTTTTATGATGAATGACAAAAAAAGAATGCCCCGTTGGGAGGAGATCCCGGAGGCGGATCGCATGAAATATGAGATCGCGAAAGAACTGGGGCTTTTAGACGTGGTTCGGGAAAAGGGATGGAAGGGGCTTAGCTCGAAGGATACGGGAAAAATCGGCGGCATGCTGGCCGGAAGAAGAAGGCAGAAGAAAGAAAATACGGCGTCTGCGGGGACGGAATGAAGAAAAATCAAGTTTTTCCTAAAAAACACAAGAAAAACCTTGACTTGCAGGCATGGTGTGCGCTATAATCTTGTAATGTGAACGCAAGTATAGAATAACCGTGCCGCCGGAGGGCCGCATGTTGAGGAGGAAGTATTGAATGAGCAACACACTGGAAAAACTGGAACACAATATGGTGAAGATTTCCATGGAGATTTCCGCGGAGGATTTCGAGAAGGCCTGCGATAAGGTTTATCAGAAAGAGAAGAACAGAATCACGCTGCCCGGATTCCGTAAGGGCAAGGCGCCCCGTAAGATGATCGAGCGTTTCTACGGAAAGGAAATCTTCTACGAAGACGCTTTGAACGATATCCTGCCGGAGGTGTATACGAAGGCGGTCGAAGAGTTGTCGGTCGATGTTGTCAGCCGTCCCCAGGTGGATGTGGATAAGATGGTAGCCGGGGAGCCCGTGGTGGTCACCGCTACGGTCGCCGTGAAGCCGGAGGTAACGCTTGGAGAGTATAAGGGCGTCGTCGCCGAGAAGGAGACGGTGACGGTCACCGAGGATGATGTAGAAGAAGAGCTTAAGAAAAACGCGGAGAAGAATGCCCGCCTGGTGGATGTGACGGATCGGGCCGCCCAGATGGGCGACGAGGTCACCATCGATTTCGACGGTTACGTAGGCGGAGAGGCTTTTGAAGGCGGTAAGAGCGAGGACTATCGCTTGACGCTGGGTTCCCATTCCTTTGTGGACACCTTCGAGGACCAGATCGTCGGCAAGAATGTAAACGACGCTTTTGACGTCAACGTGACCTTCCCGGAGAATTATCATAAGGAACTCGCCGGAAAGGAAGCCGTCTTTAAGGTGGTGCTGAAGAAGATTCAGAAGAAGGAGCTGCCGGAGCTGGACGACGACTACGCGAAGGATTACTCTGAGTTCGATACCCTGGCCGAATATAAGGAAGATCTGCATAAGAAGCTTCTGGAGACGAAGCAGAAAGAGGCGGACGACCGTCGTGCCCGCGCCGTTGTGGACGCGGTGATCGCCGGCGCCGAGATGGACATTCCGGAAGCCATGGTGGAAGACCGGGTGGACAGTATGGTTCAGAATTTCGCCAATAACCTGCGTTATCAGGGAATCAACATGGATCAGTATATGCAGATGACGGGCAGCAACATGGCCTCGCTGCGCTCCGGCGTGCGCGAGGACGCCGTGAAGAGCATCAAGGAAGCGCTTGTGCTTGAGGCCGTTGTGAAGGCGGAGAATCTGGAAGTGACGGAAGAAGATTTTGAAGCCGAGGTACAGAGGCTGGCGGAGCTGTATAAGATCGAGGCCGATAAGCTGAAGGGGAATATCTCCGATTCCGAGAAGGAAGGCATGATGGACGAGATGAAGTCCAAGAAAGCTGTAGAATGGCTTGTTGCGAACGCAAAAGAGGCATAAATCGTATGAATTGGACTGAGCGTGAGCGCGCCCAGTCCATTCCTTATAGAGGGAGGTTATGAAAATGAATGATATAAAGAACATGGTTTCGATTCCTTACGTGATCGAGCAAACCAGCCGGGGAGAACGCAGTTACGACATCTATTCCCGCCTGCTTCAGGACCGGATTATTTTCCTGTCGGATGAGGTTAATGACACGACGGCGAGTCTGGTGATCGCCCAGCTCTTGTTCTTGGATTCCGTGGACAAAGAGAAGGACATCTCCTTCTATATCAACAGTCCGGGAGGATCCGTTTCCGCGGGTCTCGCGATCTATGACACGATGCAGATGGTACACGCGGACGTGGCGACTTTCTGCGTAGGCATGGCGGCCAGCATGGGCGCCTTCCTTCTGGCGGGCGGCGCGAAGGGAAAGCGTTATATCCTGCCCAATGCCGAGGTGATGATTCACCAGCCGCTGGGCGGTACCCAGGGGCAGGCCGCGGACATCAAGATTCAGGCGGAGCATATGTTGAAAACCAAGGAGCGGCTGAATCGGATTCTGAGCGAGAATACGGGCAAGGATCTGGCGACCATCGAACGGGATACGGACCGGGATAACTGGATGAGCGCTCAGGAAGCCGTGGATTATGGCCTGGTCGATCAGGTTGTATCGAAACAATAAATTGAGGTGAAAAGATGGCCGGTAAATCGGATGAAAGAAAGAAGATCGTTTGTTCTTTTTGCGGAAAGACACAGGACCAGGTGCGCAGGATGGTGGCAGGAAACGGCGTGTTTATCTGTGATCAGTGTATCGACCTGTGCGCGGATATCATCGAGCGAGAGCTGAACGAAGAGACGGAGGTCCGCGAGGAGACGAACGGCAGGTTCCTGACGCCGAAGGAGATCAAGAGTTATCTGGATGAGTATGTGGTCGGTCAGGATCAGGCGAAAAAGGCGTTGTCGGTGGCGGTTTACAACCACTATAAGCGGGTGCGCTCCCAGCAGATGGGGCTGAAATCCGATGTGGAGCTGCAAAAGAGCAACATTATCATGATCGGCCCCACGGGCTGCGGCAAGACTTACCTGGCCCAGACCTTGGCGAAAATCATCAACGTGCCTTTCGCGATCGCGGACGCCACGTCCTTAACGGAAGCGGGGTATGTGGGTGAAGATGTGGAGAACATCCTGCTGAAGCTGATTCAGGCGGCGGATTATGATATCAGCCGGGCGGAGCTCGGCATCATCTATATCGATGAGATCGATAAGATCGCCCGCAAGTCGGAGAACCCGTCGATTACAAGGGATGTAAGCGGCGAGGGTGTTCAGCAGGCGCTCCTGAAGATCTTGGAGAGCACGATCGCTTCCGTTCCGCCGGGCGGCGGGCGCAAGCATCCCCATCACGAGTTTATTCAGATTGACACGACGAATATCCTCTTCATCTGCGGCGGCGCGTTCGAGGGTCTGGATAAGATCATTAAGGCGCGTACCAACGAGAAGACCATGGGATTCATGGCGAAGAACGAGACGCCTACGGAGGAGGAACACATTCTGGAACAGCTGGAACCCCAGGATCTGTTGAAATTCGGTTTGATTCCCGAGTTCGTAGGACGTCTGCCGGTGATGGTAACGCTGGAGAATCTGGACGAATCCGCCCTTGTCAATATCCTGACGGAGCCCAAGAATTCGTTGGTCAAGCAGTATCAGGCACTCTTGGAGATGGACGGCGTGGAGCTTGAGTTTGAGCAGGACGCCCTTAAGGCGATCGCCCATAAGGCGGCGGAGCGCAAGACGGGAGCCAGAGGACTGAAGGCGATCATCGAGGAAGTCATGGAGGACATCATGTATGAGGTGCCTTCCATGGAGAAAATCGAACGCTGCGTGATCACGGAGAAAGTAGTAGAGAAGGTAGAACATGCGACGCTGATTACAGGAGAGGGAACAAAGGCGCCGGCTCGCAAAAAGCGCACGTCTCGCCGAGATGGTCAGACCGCGTAAGATCATTCGCGGGGCTGTTGCAGTTTTCTGCAGCAGCCCTTTTGGCTTATACGTATAGAGGAAAGGAGAGTCCGGCCGGTAGGTCGGGCAGTGATGGAATGGAGGAAAGACTGACTCTTCCGATTTTACCGCTTAGAGGTTTTTTTGTGTATCCTCGGCAGAGGATCAATTTTGACGTAAACCGTCCGGCATCCCTGCGGGCGCTGGAAAAGGCCGTGGGAGACGGATCGGAAATCCTTCTGGGGATTCAGAAAGACGCCATGCAGGAACGGCCGGGGGCCGACGATTTGATGGAAGTGGCGGTCTCCATGCGGGTAGTGAAACTCTTTAAGGAAGAACGGATCGTGCGGGTACAGGGAGAGATTTTGACTCGCTATATTCTGGAAGAGTTTCATCCCCGGGGGCGTTATTATTCCGCGACGGTGAGAAAGATCCCCATGGCGGATATACCGCCGGAGGAAGAACAGGCGCTGTGCAGAGAACTCAGGGAATGTTTCGAGGAGTACGCGCAGATGGCGGGGTTGGCGCCGCAGTCGGTGTATATGGTGACGGGGATTCGCCACGCGGGAGATCTGGCGGACTGGATCGCGGCAACCGTGCCGGCAGAATACGCGGATAAATACGATGTCTATATGGAGATCGACCCGATGAAGCGGGCGCGAAGGACTTACGCCTGGCTGACGAGGGAAAAGAGGATCTTACAGCTTAGAAGGGGCCTGCAGGAAGAAGTGGGAAAGGAATTGCAGGATCTTCAAAGGGAAAACTTCCTGCGGGAGGAACTGCAAAGCATACAGAGACAGTTGGGAGAACTGGATGAGGAGGAATCCTATGATGATCTCAAGCTGTTCCTGCTGGACTCTCAGATCCCCAACGTGGTGAAACAGAAGGTGGAAGCGGAGCAGAAGCGTCTCGAGAAGCTTCCGTCCATGTCTCAGGAGGCGGGCGTCATTCAGGACTATCTGGATCGAGTGAGGCAGATCCCCTGGAAAAAGGAACAGGACAGCTTCGGGATGCTGGAGTGGATCGAAAAGCAGCTGAATAAGGATCATTACGGGATGGAACGGGTGAAGCGCCGGATTATCGAGTTCGTGGCGGCCAAGGTTCTCAAACCGGATGTGAAAAGCCCGGTGCTGTGCCTTGTGGGGCCTCCGGGGATCGGAAAGACCTCGATCGCCTCTTCCATTGCCCGGGTGCTGAACAGACCCTACGTGCGGGTTTCTCTGGGAGGCATACGGGACGAGGCGGAAATCCGCGGGCATAGGAGGACTTATGTGGGCGCCATGCCGGGCCGGATCGTAAACGCGATGATTCAGGCGAAATCTTCCAAGCCCCTTATGCTCCTGGACGAAATCGATAAGATGGCCAGCGACCTGCGGGGGGATCCGACGGCGGCTCTCTTGGAGGTACTGGATCTTTCTCTGAATCAGGAGTTTCGCGACGCGTACATAGAATTGCCGCTGGATTTGTCCAACGTGTTTTTCATCGCTACGGCCAACACCCTGGAGGGGATTCCCCTTCCGCTGATGGATCGCATGGAGATCATCGAGCTGGAAAGCTATTCCCGTCAGGAGAAGCTGGAGATCGGAACAAGATACCTGCTGCCCAAACAGCGTAAGGAGTACGGGCTTAAGGTGAATCAGTTTAAGATCTCTCCGGAGGCTTTGGAAAAGATGATCGCCGAGTATACCCGGGAAGCGGGCGTGCGGGAATTGGAACGGCTGATCGCCTCTCTGTGCCGTAAGGCTGCCCGCATGATTGTAGAAGGTTCTAAAAAGAGTCTCTCGGTGACGGACAAGAACCTGGCTTCTTTGATGGACGAGGCGCCTATGAAGGAAGACGACGAGAAGCGCAGCCCGGAATGCGGCGTGGTCAACGGCCTGGCCTGGACCTCCCTGGGAGGCGAGGTGCTGACAGTGGAGACGGCGGTGCTGGAAGGATCCGGCAAGCTGGAGCTGACCGGACATATGGGGAACGTCATGAAAGAATCCGCGCAGATCGCCTTAAGCGTGGTGCGCTGCCATGAGATTCCGGTACTGGATGCCCGGTTTTATAAGGAACATG
>CALWBZ010000072.1 GCA_944376225.1 uncultured Clostridia bacterium
TATATGAAAAAGCGAAGGACAGTAAATGCGTGAAAATTTTTGTTGATGCAGGGAAGCATTCTTTGGAATTGTATGTAGTTCATGCTCTTCTCATGGAGGTGTTTAAAAGAGCATTTGCACTTATCTATACGTATAGGGATTACTCAGCTATCCTTGATATGACTTGGCTATTTAATATAGTGATTTGCCCACTCATGTCTTTTGGATTGATGGTAATTCTCATTTGTTGTATCAAGTGCATATATAAGTGCAAATTATTAAAATTCTGGATATTTGGAATAAAAAACATAGTAAAGAAAGAAGATTTTTAATAATGTCCAATTCTATAGTATCTAAAGCCGCATCCGTCCCTCTATTTTGGTTTCTGCTATATTTTTTTGAAAATTAAATTTCAGAAGATTTCTTAAGGTATACTAGAAAATGGAATAACAAGTCTCATTTTGCAGAGAGTTTCCTCAGTGTCGCATTTGCATTCAACCGCTGTTAGACGCACGATAACCGAATCATGTCCTTCTTTTAAGGCGTGCGAATTACTTTTTCGATTATGTTCAGACTGAAATCCTGAGCCAATTAATGCAGAACTTCAGACAGTTATGATGTAACAATTTATCTTGGCGAGCAAGAAGTTGATGAAGACAGAGATGGAGCCTGATAGATCAGTATGTGTTATGTGAATTGGCTTTTGACAGGAATGTCCATCGAACAAAAAGGCATATCGAGATGAGTCGATATTGAAGTGTAAACTGTAAAGTAAAATTACTGTAAAGGAGTATATACAAATGATGAATGAACCATGTTTTTTTTTCTAAAAGTGATTTGCAGGTTCAAGACGTTATTTCTCTGGCGGATGTATATTTATCTGAATGGAAACACAGAGATGAATGGTTTTGGCGGCAAACCTTTCGATATTTTTATGCAATATTAATCGTTCTGTTTCTGCCAAACCTTACTGAGAATTATTCGATTGATCTTATAGGAATACCCGCAACAGTCTTTTATCATATGGCATTCTTTATGTCGTTATTTTTCTGGTATCTTGCAATCGGATATTCAAAGCGTTTAGAAGCGGTAAGTAAGGTATATATCACGTTACTCAAGACAATGCCAGAAGATTATCGTAGAATAAGCCTATCTGATGAAACAAAGATAAAAGGCGGAAAATGGTTTAATGTCCGGCTGGCCTATATTATGTGTGCGATTATGTTTGGAGCACCTTTGATTATTTCGTTATTAAGACTTTTTCATATATTATAATAACAGTGTCAAGAGAAAGAGGGATTGAGAATTTTCAATAGAAATTTGGAACATGTCTGATGAATTTGACATATTTACGAAAAGGAAAATAATAGACTCGATTCTGTTTTGTTTTTAGAGCACATAAGAAGATAGCAGTGATTGTGAAACAATAGAATGGTTCTCAGAAAGGAATACAACACACAAATGAGAATATCTAATGAGCAAATTCAATTTATGAGAAAATGTAGAAGGCAAAAAAGAATGATTTATCCCAAGAATGCTAAGGACGCCGAAGAAGAGCTTGATATTGCAGAATATCTCGTAAATAAAGGATATATGCGTGTAGTCCCAAAAGAGTGTGATGAATATTCTTTGACACAAGAAGGGAAAGCATATTTAAGCGAGTATGAACGAGGAGATCTAAAAAACTCTATCACAACGGGGATTGCCATGCTTGCATTAATCGTATCTATTATATCAATGATTCTCAGATAAATCAATAAAGGATATACAGATCACATCTTTCCAAGTGAGGTACCACCATGCATTACAAAAAACAAAAGAACCTATTCTTACGCCAATCCTATCTGGACGCCTGGGCGGACTACGAACGTAGCCTCACCCAGGCGAATTTTATCAAGTGGGACTATGTCCTGCTCACGGCCTCCAACGAGAACCAGGCCGAGGTCTACAAGAGGGAGATCGAAAGAAGACTAGAGAAAGGCTTTCTTCCGAAGGAGACCCATTACGATGACCTGCCCGATCCGGAGGGAAAACGTGTCGGTTCCGGTGGAGCCACCTGTCAGGTGCTGCGCTATATCGCGGAGCAGGAGACCGAAAAAAAGAAAGTCAGAAACACCGAGAGGCAAACCGAAGGGCCAATCAACCGGCAGGCCAATCCCTTCCAAAACCGAAGGATCCTTGTCATTCATTCCGGCGGCGACAGCAAACGGATCCCCCAGTATTCGGCCTGCGGCAAGCTTTTCTCACCCGTCCCCCGAGAACTGCCCGACGGCAGGGGTTCCACGCTGTTCGATGAATTTATCATCTCCATGTCCGCGGTTCCTTCCCGCATAGCGGAGGGAATGCTGGTACTATCCGGTGATGTATTGCTGCTTTTTAATCCCCTGCAGATCGACGGACAATTTCAGGGTGCGGCGGCCATTTCCATCAAATCTCCCGTAGAAGTGGGGAAGGATCACGGAGTCTACCTGAGCAGCGAAACCGGCATGGTCCAAAAGTTTCTCCATAAGCAGAGTGAGGAAAAACTAAGGGAGATGGGAGCGGTCAATGGGGAAGGAAACGTGGATCTGGATACCGGCGCGGTTCTTCTGGAACCAAGGCTGCTGAGAGATCTATACGGACTGATCAGCGTCGAGGGAAAGACGGATGAAGAGAGGTTCCGACGTTTTTGCAATGAAGAAGCGAGGATCAGTTTCTACGGAGATTTCCTGTACCCCCTGGCCTGTGAAGCGACCTGGGAGGGGTACGAGGCCGAAGAGGGGGAAGGAGAACGCAGCGAGGCGCTCTTATCCTGCCGGAGGGAGCTGTGGCGCGTTCTAAAGACTTACCGAATGAAGCTGATCCGTTTATCTCCCGCGGAGTTTATTCATTTCGGAACGACAAAAGAACTAAGAAAGCTGCTGACCGAAGAAATCAGTGACTACGAATATCTGGACTGGAAGAGTCAGGTCAATTCCGCGGTGAGAGGAGAGGGATTCGCCGCGCGGAATGCTTATGTAGAAGATAAAGCCAGGATAGAAGCCGGCGTCTATCTGGAGAGCGCCCTCATCCTCGGCGGCTCCCATGTAGAAACAGGAGCCATCCTATCTCATCTGAAGATCAAGGATCGGTGGATTCCGGCAGATACGGTCTGGCATGGGATCCGGCTGGCCAACGGGAAGGAAATCCTTCGGCTTTACGCGGTTCAAGATAACCCGAAACAATGCGAGTTCTTCCTGGGGAAGGACATGAAGACGTTCCTTAAGGAAAACAACATTCATCCCGCGGATCTCTGGCAAGGCCCGCCTTATGACCTATGGACGGCAAGGCTTTATGCAGTAGGAGACAACTCGGAAAAGGCCCTATGGTGGGCACAGCTTCTGTATCGGATGAGCCGGGGAGAAGCAACGACGGAGGAGATTGAGAGTTGGCGGCAAGCAGAACGGCTCAGTCTGAAGGAGAGTTACGAACAGGCGGATATGGAGCGGGAATCACGATGGGAAGAGGAACTAAAAGAGGAAATTCTGGCTAAGAGATTCCGCTGGGCCCTGGAATCGGGAGAGGATTATCATAGGGCGCTGCAGATTTTGGGAAAAGGCGGCATTTCACAAAGTCTGTTTGACAAGCTCATGAAGGAATGGGCGGCAGGAGGCTTCTCATTCCGGATTCGCATGGATTATGCCCTGGCACGTTACATCAGGGAAAATCCCTTAAGCTTACAGGAAGTATCGGCGGAGAAGCTGGAAAACAGATGTTTTGCCACCATTCAGCAGGCGATCTATGACTCGGCCCAAAAGAGAATCTCGGCCGCCGAAGGCTATCATATCGCGAAAGAACAGGTGGATATTCATCTGCCGGTTCGCGTCAACTGGGGCGGCGGTTGGACGGATACGCCTCCTTATTGCAATGAGCAGGGCGGCGTCGTGCTCAACGCGGCCCTGCGTCTGCGGGGGATCGATCCGGTTCAGGTTCAAATCAAACGTCTAAAGGAGTATGTCGTAGAACTGGAGAGCGCGGATGTGGGAGCCCACCAAGTGATCACGGATCTCGAAGAATTGCAGGACTGCCACAATCCCTTCGATCCCTTCGCCTTGCATAAGGCGGCGCTGATTGCCTGCGGCGTCATCCCCCTGGAGGAAGAAAAAGATCTGAGAACCCTATTGAAATCTCTGGGAGGCGGAATCTACCTATCCACCCAAGTAATAGGCGTACCCAAGGGTTCCGGCCTGGGGACCAGCAGCATTCTATCCGGCGCCTGTGTGAAAGGGATCTTTCAATTTCTGGGACAGGAAAGGTCGCCGGAAGCGATTTATGACGTGGTCATGGGCATGGAACAGCTGATGAGCACAGGAGGCGGCTGGCAGGATCAGGTAGGGGGCTTGAGTCCCGGTATCAAATTGACGACCACCCGACCGGGGATGGAACAACAGCTA
Organism: uncultured Clostridia bacterium; assembly: GCA_944376225.1. GTDB lineage: Bacteria > Bacillota > Clostridia > Lachnospirales > Bianqueaceae > Faecimorpha. The sequence goes on from CALWBZ010000072.1 coordinate 4,392, forward strand.
AAAGTGGAAACGGTGCAGATGCCGCGCCCGGCCCAGGAGGAATTGAAAGAGCGTTTTGTCCTCATCTATACGGGTCAGAGAAGGCTGGCCAGAAACCTCCTGCGGGATGTGATCGGCGGATATATCGGCGGACGCAGAGATTCGGTAGAGGCGTTAGCGCAGATGAAAAAGACGGCGATTCTCATGCGGTTTGCCCTGGAGCAGGGGGAGATTGACGAGTTCGCCCACCTGCTGAACGAGCATTGGCGTCTCAGCTGCAAGCTGGATCAGGGAACGACCAATACCTGCATCGATCAGATCCGTATGGTCTGCGAAGAGTTTACCGAGGGCCTTTTTATCGCGGGAGCCGGGGGCGGAGGATTTCTGCAGGGGATCCTCAAAAAAGGCGTACAAAAAGAAGACCTGCGCAAGGCATTACGGCAGATCTTCCAAGATAGCGGCGTCGATGTGTGGGAAGCAAAACTCCTATTGGAATAAGGCAAAACTCCTACCATGCCTTGCGATAGGCGCTGGGAGCGATGCCCTCCACCTTCTTAAACATCCGGGAGAAATAATAAAGGCTTCCAAAACCGCATTGTACGGCGATGGACTCCAGACTCTCATGGGAAAAGCGCAGCAGCTGCTTAGCGCGGGTGATACGAACCTGCAGGAGATAATCGCCTATAGAGACGCCGAATTGTTCTTTGAAGATGCGGCTCAAGTAAAACTTGCTGATAAAAAAGCGGCCAGCCAGATCCTCTAAGGAAATGGTCTCCCCATAATGGGCGTCCAGATAATCCTTGACCTGTAACAGATTTTGCCGTTTAGAGCCGGCACGCCGCAGATGGGGATGCCAGCTCTTTTCCATCAGCAGAGTCAGAAGGGAAGAAAGGTTTTCCGCAAGGCGCATGTCCCGGATATAATCCGAAGACCCCGCGATCTCGTAAAGCCGTGACCAAATGGAGGAGAAATCAGAAAAGTTCTCGGGATGCAGGCAGAAAAGGCCTCCCCGTTCCAGATATTTTTCGTAGATCCCCCGCATGCTGGGACCGTCAAAGTGGATCCAGCGTAAAGACCACAGATCGGCAGAGCTCTCATGATAGTAAGGCTTCCGGCAGTCGATGAAGACGAGATCCCCGGGCCCCAGCGTGTATAAAGTGTCCTCGTACCAAAACACGCCGGAGCCCTGATCCACGAGAAAGAAAAGATAAGAAGACAGACCGGCGCGCTGGCTGCGATGGGGATCCTGAGCAGTGAGAGAGCCGATCTCCTGCAGGTGAAGCAGATGAACCCGGGCGAAAGGAGAGGGAGTATAGAGGATACGAGAGGAGTTTTCGGTTCCTTGATAGAAAAGAGAATCAGACATAGGCAGCCTCCCAAAATCATATTTCGCTCAGTATACCATAGCTCGGAATGAAAAGCAAGATCGTGCAAATAGATTGCAAGATCAGCGATTCATCAAAAGAAAACATAGGACTATAATGAAAATCGAGAAAAACAAGATTTTATAAAGAAAGGGAAACAAGATGAAAAAAGCATTGATTACCGGCATCACCGGACAGGACGGTTCCTACCTGGCGGAACTTCTATTGGAAAAAGGATATGAAGTACACGGGATCACCAGAAGGGCGTCGATCTCCAATACAGCTCGCATCGACCATCTGATCGAGAGGAAAGCGGTCACGCTCCATGACGGAGACCTGTCGGATTCTTCCTCCCTCATTCGCATCATCGCCCTGGTGCAGCCGGATGAGATCTACAACCTGGCTGCTCAGTCCCATGTACAGGTATCCTTCGACGTACCCGAGTATTCCGGCGATATCGACGCCATCGGGGTACTGCGAATCCTGGAAGCGGTGCGGATTCTGGGACTTGCGAAGAAGACGAGGATCTATCAGGCATCTACCTCCGAACTCTACGGCAAGGTGGAAGAGATTCCCCAGAAAGAAACGACGCCCTTTCATCCCTACAGCCCCTATGCGGTGGCCAAGCAAT
>CALWBZ010000073.1 GCA_944376225.1 uncultured Clostridia bacterium
CATGCCGGTCAGCTTGCCGTTCAGCTCCGGAATAACCTTGCCTACGGCCTTGGCCGCGCCGGTGGAAGAAGGAATGATATTGCCGGAAGCGGCGCGTCCGCCTCTCCAGTCCTTCTTGGAAGGTCCGTCAACGGTCTTCTGGGTCGCGGTGGTAGAATGAACGGTGGTCATCAGGCCGTCCTTGATGCCGAAATTGTCGTTGATCACCTTAGCCAGAGGCGCCAGGCAGTTGGTCGTACAGGAAGCGTTGGATACGATGTCCATATCGGTCGTATACTTGTCCTGGTTTACGCCCATAACGAACATGGGAGCGTCCTTAGAAGGAGCGGAAATGACAACCTTCTTCGCGCCGCCCTTGAAATGAGCCTTAGCCTTGTCCATCACCGTAAACACGCCGGTGGACTCCACAACGTACTCGGCTCCGCACTCGCCCCACGGAATCTCCTCGGGATTCATGCAGGCATAAACCGCGATCTCCTGGCCGTTTACAACCAGCTTACCGTCCTTAGCGCAGATCTCGCCGTCGAACTTTCCGTGCATTGTATCATACTTCACCATGTATACCATGTAGTCCAGGTCGATGAAAGGATCGTTGATTCCCACAACCTGATAGGTCTCCGGCTGAGCCACAGCCGCGCGGAACACCAGGCGGCCGATACGGCCAAAACCATTAATTCCAACTTGAATTGCCATAATGGATTACCTCCTAAAAATATCGTATACGACTCTATTTTATACCAATTCTCCGCAGAATACAAGAGGCGATGTTAAAAATATCATAAAAATTGGCGAAAAGCCGGTAAAATCTCTAACCTCTCCAATGCAGGAACTTCTCCGAAGGCTCTTCGGGAGGTTCTTCGGGCAGATAATCCCCCGCGAGTTCCAGCGCCGTGATGACATTCAGGCACCACTGGGCGCAGGTATTCGTGGAGATTCCCGGCTTCTCCCAGATCCTCCCGGTCACATAATCCGTCTCCCGCTCCGGCTCCGGCGTCTTAAAGGGTTCCGTAAACAGGCAGTCCCATACCTCTTTCCCCAGTTTTTCGTCCTTTTTCGACCAGGCGGCGTAAGCGGCCATAGCCGAGGCGCACATGGGCAGCCCCCAGCCCTTTCCCGCTACCTGGGGATTGGACTGAGCCAGCTTTTCCTCCGGCGTCAAGAAATAAAAGGATCCGTACTGCGTCAGCATATCACGCCACAGGGGATCTTCCAGCATATCCTCCAGCTCGAAGTATACTTGGGGTTCCCCCATGCATAGCGCCAGATGGGAACCTCCCGTGCTCTGCTCTCCAATATAATACATCTTCCCCGTATCCGGATCGTAACCGAAATCCGTCCCCGAGAGGAACCTGTAGGGCGCGGCCGCTATCCCCTCGATCCCCCGGCGCATCTTATCCCGGTAAAAAGAATCCCGGAAACGTTCCCATCGGGTCATCCAGTTTCCGCAATAGGAGGACCAGTCCGGTCCCGTTCGGGCATGAGTCGTATAGGGCTCGCTCCCGTCAAGATGATAGTAATTGCGCAGCGGATCCGCGTTTTTCGTTGTCAGATCCGCGTCTTTCACCTCGTCCATCACATCCCCTACCCGTTCGTCCCCGGTCAGATAGTAATAGAACCTGTGATGGGGGGCCATGGAGATCCGCGCCTCCTTAGCGGAGCCTCCCCAATGCTTCACGTTATGCCTGGAACCCAGTCCCGCGAAGGGGCCCATATGATGAATATCCACTTCGCTGGTGTGACGGCACATGGCTTCCGCCATGGTGAAAACGTCCTCCCGTCCCGTGCGCAGGAACATATACCAGAGCCAGAAGGTGGGCACCAGCTCCGTATTCTGCCAAGCCCAGCCGCCCATGTCGTAACGCCATCCATGCCTTTCTATATCATAGGTATGCATAAAATCCCCGTAGTTCCAGAGCCCGTACCACTTGCGCTGTTCCACCTCCCTCTGATAAAAGGCGAAAGTATCCTCCAGAGCCTTCTCCAGATACCTCTTAGAAGGCGTATCATAACTTGGCAGCGACCAAGTGCCGAAAGCCCGAACCTGATGGTAATAGACCGGATCGGCTACAAGAAGGGCCGGTTTCTGTACGCGGATACGCTCTTTTTCCAGCTCCTCGTCTCCCGGCGTTTTTTCCCAAAAGGCCAGCCCGATCTCGCTGGTCATCCCGATGCCGGAAGGCCTGCTGCGGCTCGTATCCCCTTGCCCGTAATACCCCTGGCTGCAGGGTCTATGGGTATAGGGCCTGAGATCCATGGCTCCGGCCTGGGGCGGCCAGATCCATACCCTGAGCGCAGCCTCCTCTCCAAGCATGCCTTCTACCTCCAAGGCAGACGGGTATTTCTGCCAGAAATCCCGAAGGCCAAGACCGAGCCCCGCGGCGTAGAGATATCCGCCTCCCCGCCGCCCTTCCGGGCCGTCCACCGGCGAACAGTCTTTCTCTCCCGTCCCCTTTTGTATCCGGTAATGTTCCGAAGAATCCTGTACGATTCTCCAGGAATCCCACCAGGTCATGTTATCCATCGCCTGAAAGGCTTCCGGCTGGTTCTGCGGATCTAGGGACAAGGCTTCGCCGGCGATCTGGGACTCGTACCACTCCCTGGGCAGCCTGGGTTTCCAGCTGTTCAGCAAAACGCAGGCCTCCTTTAGGTATCCCAAGTCCCCGGCGATCCTGACATGGCGATTATAAATGGGGCCCTCTTGCTTCGCGCGAAACTCCATGCCGAGGGCCTCGATCCGCTGGGTAAATGGATCCAGATCGTGCAGCCAGGTATGGGTCACACGGATCTCATCCTCCCCCCGGTACAGATAATACCGCAGCGTAAAAGGCAGCGCCCGCTCGCCTCTTGGGCCGAAATGCGCCCCCATGACCTTGACGACTGCCCGAACCGGACCCGCGTCTTCCAGCTCGACGGACTCCTGCCGCCCCACGTATTCTTCGCCGGAAATCCGTGCCACGAGGCGTCCTCCCAAAAGATGCCCCCTGCCCCTTAACCCGGGTACCCCGGATCCTTCCGAAAAATCCATCTCCGTCCCGTCGAAGAGGATCTTGTTATTTTCCATTATCGCCGGCGCGAGGCCTGGCGCAAGGCCTTCCTTCAGGGAAAAACTTTCCCCCCAGGCGACGGCCGAATGCAGTGTCCACTTGATCGAACCGTCCGGCCAATAGGCCCTGCTCCTGGTCTGGACGTCGAAACGTTCTCCCTTTTCATTTTCTAAGTAAAAGGCCGTATCGGGCCTGACCTTTCCTTTGGGCCAGGGCATCCCCCAGCTTACGCCTCCCTGGGAGGCCCGTCCGCTAAGCCATCGAAGAGCGATTGATTCCATATGGTTTCCCCCATTTCTTTTATATGAATGAAAAAGCGGAAGGACCGAAAAGAATCCTTCCGCTTAAGATCTACATGAATTAAGCCGCGCTGTTTACCGCGTTGACTTCTTCGATCACACTGTCTCCGCCCATGGTTCTCCAGTTCGCGATGGCTGCTTCCCAACCGGCCTGGTCGATGGAGCCTACGATATACTGGATTCTCGCGTCGGACATGATCTGATCCAGCTGACTTCCGTTGGCGTTATAAGTATCGGAGGCCAGAAGCAGAACCTTCGCGGGATTCGCCAGGATGTAATCGGAATTCTCCTGCTGAGCGGCCAGAACCTGCTCCGCGACCGCGTTGCTGGGCGTCACGGTATAACCGTTGTCCAGAACGTCCATCATGATCTGGTTGAATCCGTCAGACTCTCCCAGAGAAGGATTGCCGTCGATCTTGGTGATGGTCTCGCCGTCCGCGTTCAGGGTGTAGTCCACATCCAGGATACCGTTCTCCAACAGGTCCTCGGCGGTCTTGTCGTTGCAGCGATCCAGGAAGGTCAGGCAGCGATCCAGGTTCTCCTCGTCCTTTACGGCGCCGGTGAAGATGGAAAGCATACCCGCGTGACCGTCGGTGGGCGCTACGACCTTGCCGGCAGGCGTCTCGAACTGAGCCGTTACCGTCATCGTCGCGTCGATTCCCTGATCCGCGAAATAGGTGTACCAGGAATTGGCTTCGTCACAGTTGCTGATGTAGATACCCGTCTGCTCCGCCTTGAAGCCGTCCTTCGTTCCGCTGTTCTCCAGAACCGGGAAATCCTCGTTCAGGATGCCCTCGTCATAGAGATCCTTCAGGTAGTTCATGCCGTCCATGTACTCGTCGAACAGGAAGGCGGGCTGCAGCTGTCCGTCCTTCTCGCCCCATCCGTTGGGCGCGCCGAACCACATGCAGATGGTGTCAAAACCGGTGGAAGCCTTGGTGCTCATCAGGCCCCAGGTATCGTTCTGACCGTCTCCGTCCGGATCGTCAAAGGTGAAGGCCCGCAGGATCTCGGTGAACTCATCCAGGTTGGTGGCGGGCTCCAGGCCCACAGCCTCCAGCCAGTCCTGGCGGTATACGATACCGTTTCTCATCAGCGTACGGGTTCTGGGAATTCCGTAGGTCTTACCGTCGATAGCGGTATTTTGCAGAACCGTCTCGTTGATCTGGGACAGGTTGTTGTAATTCGCCAGATAATCGGTCAGATCCCAGAAAGCGCCCGCGCGGCAGTTCTGGATGACGCTGGAGGACAGAGACTTTAACAACGTGATCTCCGGCAGCGTGCCGCCAGCCATCATGGAGTTGATCTTGTCATTGTAATCCGCGTCAAGTACCCACGTAAACTCGATGTCGTAGTTGGTGTACTCCTCCAACATCAGGACGCGGTCGTTGTCGTCTCCCACGGGATTGCCGTTGAAGGTGATGCTCATGATGCTCACGCTCTGACGAGGCTCGTCCACTACGCTGTCCTGCGTCGCCTGGCTTTCCTCGGATTCCGCTTTGCTCTCCTCAGCGGTGCTCTGTTCCTGCGCCGCCGAACTCTCCTGGCTGCTGTTTCCCGAGTCCTGACACCCTGCAAATGCCGAGAACACAAGAAGCATCGCCATGATCAGAGCCAATACACTTCTTCGTTTCATTCTTTTTCCTCCTTCATATTTTGCCGCAAGACTTATCCCTTGATGGCGCCCACCATGACACCCTTCGTAAAGTGCTTCTGCAGGAAAGGATATACGCACAGGATCGGAAGGGTACCAAATACGATGACGGCCATCTGTACGCTTTCTGAAGGCGGTCTCGCGACAGTTTCATCGAACTCGCTTCCATCGATCGACCCGTTGGCCAGCATGATGATCTGCCGAAGCATGATCTGCAGCGTCCATTTGTCCAGGTCGTTGATGTACAGCAGCGCCGATGTATAACTATTCCAGAAGCCGACGGCGTAAAACAGGGCGAAGGTCGCCAGCATCGGCTTAGAGAGCGGTAGAACGATCTGCCAAAGGACACGCATGTCCCCCGCCCCGTCGATCTTGGCCGCCTCCTCCAGTTCCGCCGGAATCCCCTGGAAAAAGTTCTTGATAATGATCAGGTTCCATGTACTGATCGCTCCCGGAAGCATCAGGGACCACAGGCTGTCGATCAGCCCCAGGCCTTTGACCACCAGGAAAGTAGGAATCATTCCTCCGCCGAACACCAGCGTAAAGGTGATCAGGCTCAGGATGACGTTTCTGCCCATGATCCTCTGCTTCGCCAGAGGATAGGCCAGCGTGATATTAAAGAAAAGCGCGATAAACGTTCCCACGACGGTAATATATACCGTGTTGATAAACGCCCTCGGCAGCGTGGACGAAGAGAAGATATACTTATAAGATTCGATCTGAATCTCGCTGGGAATGATGAAAAAGGGCTTTTCCAGAATCTCCCTCTCCGTCGCGAAGGAACATGCTAACACATAGATAAAAGGCAGCACGGTAATCGCCGCCACCGCCGCCAGAAAGATGACGTTAAAAACGTCGAAGATTCTGGAGAAAACGGTATCGTTTCTTCTTGCTGATTTCGCCATGTTCTTCCCTCCTAGAAAATTCCGCTCTCGCCGGCCCTCTTCGCTAGGGCGTTGGAGCCGAAGATCAGGATAATGCCGATGACGGACTTAAACAGCCCGACGGCGGTAGAATAACTGTAGGATCCCTGGGTAATACCCACCGTGTACACATAGGTGTCAAAGGTCTCCGATACGGCTCGGTTCAGGGAATTGCTCATCATGTAAATCTGTTCGAAACCGGTATCGAGCACATCCCCCAGCTTTAGGATCAACATGAGGACCACCGTGCTGCGAAGGGCCGGCAGCGTGACGTGCCAAAGCTGACGGAAACGGCCCGCGCCGTCCACGATGGCGGCCTCATAGAGCTGCGTATCCACGCCGGCGATCGCCGCCAGATAGATGATCGTACCCCAGCCCGCACCCTTCCAGATCGTCTGTCCTACGATCATCGGACGGAACAGATCCTGAGAAGTTAAGAACTGTACCCGGGCGATGCCGATACTCTCCAGCACCCGGTTCACCACTCCCGTGGGGGAGAACAGCGTGTAAGTCAGAGAGGCTACGATAACCCAAGACAGGAAGTGAGGGATATATACGCAGGTTTGAACGACCCGCTTATACCGCTGAAAACGAAGCTCATTCATCATCAGCGCCAGGATAATCGGGGCCGGGAACGAGAAGATGATATTCAGGAACGAAACCCATAACGTATTCGAAAACAGCGTTCCGAACATGCTGTTGCTGAAAAACATCTGGAAGTGCTTGAGGCCCACCCAAGGACTCTTGAAAAGTCCCAGGAACGGATTGTAATCCTGAAAGGCGATCACAAGTCCCCACATGGGAGCATACTTGAATATGATATAATGAAGCAAACCGGGAATCATCAATATGTACAACCACTTGTCCATTTTCAGGTTATGGATGAATCCCTTTTTCCGACCGACTGTCTTCGAGGCGGCAGCCGCTTTCGTTTTAGGCATTTTTGTCCCTCCCGTCATTTTATGTGCTTTTCACACTCAAATACTACAACAACTTGTGCATTTCATCAATAATCATTTCGCTTTTCCCATAATCATTTCGCAAAACAACAATAGAGACGCCTGTTTAGGCGTCTCTATCTGTTCTATTCGTCCTATCTTTCGCGTTCAAGGATCCGTGTTTCGTCAATCCTTCGGCGATTTGCCATGCATCTCCCGGTACTGCCCGGGAGTCATCCCTTCTTTTTTCTTAAAACTTCTGATGAAATTCTGCGCGTTGCTGTAGCGCAGGCGGGCCGCGATCTCCGCGATGGGCTGACTCGTGGAGGCCAGCCATTCCTTCGCCTTCAAAAACCGCGTGTTGTCAAGGCACTGGGAAAAGGTCATCCCATACCGATCTTTGAAGATCTGCCATAAATACATGGAATGATAATGCAGCTCGGTGGCACAGGATTCCAGTGTCAGATCCGTGTCGTATTCCCGGCGGATTTTCTCCATGAGAAGCTCCGCCGTCTGGTTTTGATGGCTGCTCCGGCTCTCCTGCAGATACGAGAGAATCGGCAGGATCAAATCTTTCCAGAGGAACCCCGAGGCCGAGTCCACATCGTTCAGATCTTCTACCCGCTCATAGATCCTGGGAAGATCCGGATAGATCTGGCTGTACTGCACTTCCAGCTCGTCCGCCACGCTGAGCACGTCCGAGGCCACCCGCACCATATAGAGCCGGTATTCGATGGGTTCCCTCCAGCATCCGAAGATCTCCTCCGTGATCTCCCGCGTCAGCCTCTCGGCTGTGTCCGTATTGCAGTTTTGTATCGTATAATGAAGGTCCCGCACCTTCTGCGCCGGATAGGCCTGCTCTTCCTTGTCTTCCCGCCTGAACTCCGTATATACAATCATCTCCTGGCCGTAGAAGGTCTTATAGAGCAGCGCGTTATTGCTCTCCTGGTATACCCGGTTCACCTGGGACAGGTTGCGAAAACTGTCGCTGATACTGATATTGACTTTTATTCCCGCCATGGACCAGGCTTTCTTCATGATCTCTTCCGCGTACCGGGTGATGGGATGCTCCGTATCCGCCCGCTGATCTCGGATCAGCACGACCAGCCTCCTCTCATAATAGACCACCGGCCAGCGAATCTCCTCCGGGATGATTCCCCCCACAAGCTGGGCCATGAAGACTCTGGCGTAATCCTCCAGCACGCCGCTTTGTTCCGCGTTCTGGTACCAGATCACCGCCAGCTTCATCCCGTCTTCCTCCATCTGGTCTTCCATCTGATAGGCTTTCATCTCTTCTTCCGACATATGCCCCCGCAGGAGCTTTAGGAAAAAGAGTTCCCGAAGCTGAAGCATGCTCTCGCTCATCCGTTCCTGGAGCATCAAGTTCTCGCTGGAAAGCTGATTGAGGCCCCGCTCGATGACATCCAACTCGCTGACGCGGGGATTGCTGACGGGCACCAGGGCTCTCGCCTGGTCATAGACCTTCCGCACAGGGCTGTAGATACGACGGCTGATCACCAGGATCATCCCTCCCAGAACGAGCAGCACCACCGCGCACAGGAGCAGCACCACCCAATAGATGGACATGACCGCATGCCTCACCTGCGCGCCGGAGGTCATTTTGACATAGGTGTAGCCGTTCCTCCCCTGCATGGCGCTGACATAGATGTCCCCATATCGCTCGACTCCGGATTCCAGGCTCTCCGAAAGCACGGCGAGCTCCGGAATCACGCCGTAATCCTGCCCGATCATCTGTGAATCCTCATGATACAGGATCTTCCCCTCCTCCGAGAGGAGGATGAGGGGCGTCCGCCCATGTCCGTCCATGAATAACTCCCCCATTTCCTCGGCGGAGAAACTCACCACGACCGCGGCCTGCCTGCTGGATATGTACATAGGAAGCTTGATAAAAAGGCATAATCCCTCTACCTGATAGCTTCCAGACTTCCCTTTCTGCGTAAGCCCTTCCCAGGGATCGATATATTGCCAGAAAATCGTCTTTTTCTGTTCCTCGTGTTCGAGCATCGTGGTCAATAGAACGTTGTCTTCCTCCGGCGTGTCGAAGTACCCGGCCTCGCTGATCCCGACCACATAAGAATACTGGAAATTCACCAGATAGACGCCGTTAATCGTGTCCTGAAAATAAGAGCCGCCCCGCAAAAACTGCCGGATCTGCGTCAGAGCGTCATAGTCCTGAAAATCCAGATCCTGATAGGTATACCGCACGATCTCGTCGCGCACTCCCGAATAGGCGTAATAATTTTCCACGGATTGCATCATGTCTTCCATCCGTGTCATCGAGGAGTTCAGATATTCCTCGTCCGCCTGAAAAAGCGCCTCCATCATCTGATCGGAAGTTTTGGCGGCGGCATAGAACCCCAGTACCAAGACCGGAATCAGGCCGATCAACACGGAAAAGATGACTAGGTTCCGATAAAACCGTCCGTTCGTCTGATGAATCCCCCGCCTCATCTATCTTTTCTCCATACTCTCTCGGAAAGCGCTTTCTGAAGTTCCGCTACCGTGGCGCACAGATAGTCCGCCCCGGCCTGCGTAAGTTCCTCCCTACTCCCGTAGCCAAACAGTACGCCGATACAAAAAAGGCCCTTCTCCCGCGCCCCTTCTACATCGTGCTTCCGGTCGCCCACCATGATCGTCTGAGCAGGGGTTGTCCCCATACGCCTCATGGCTTCCGCGATGACTTCCGCCTTACGGGTTCTCTCCCCGGACAGCTCGCTGCCCGTGACCTCGTCCATGAACCGAATCAAATCGAAGTGTTCCAGGATCCGCCGGGCATACACCTCCGGTTTCGAGCTCGCGAGGCCGATCCGAAAGCCCAGAAGCCGGAGACTCTCCAGCATATCGCTGATTCCGTCGAATACGCCGTTTTCAAAAATACCCACCGTCTGAAAACGTTCCCGATACTTGGCGACGGCTTGCGCCGCCTGTTCTTCGGAAAATCCCGCGTATTCCATGAACTGCTCCTTTAAGGGGGGACCGATGAAACATTCGAGCCTCGAAAGATCCTCCTCCACAATCCCGAAACTCTCCAAAGCATACCGGACGCACCTGGTAATCCCCAGCTTGGGATCCGTCAAGGTCCCGTCTAAATCGAACAAAATCGTTTCTTCCATCATTTCGCGCAATTTCTCCATTTTCTGTTTCTGTCTGTTTCCATTATACTATTTCTGTCCGAAAGCCGCAAGTATAAAATAGGGCTTTTCGTGAAGAAGGAGGTCATACTGTGAATTCTGCTCAAATCAAGCTTATCCCCGACAAAAAAGGCCCCTCCGTCTCCCCCAGCATGTACGGAATCTTCTATGAAGATATCAATCACGCGGGTGACGGGGGCTTATACGCCGAACTCGTCCGTAATCGATCTTTCATGGACGCCCGCGTGCCGGAAGGCACCTGGTATTATGGCGGTCAATTCCGCACCCGGCAGCGTTTTACCCATCCCTTTTCCATCGAAGATCCTCTGCCGGGCTGGCGGGCGGAACAGACGGGCGGAGCCAGAAGTCTCCTGTCCCCCAAGATAGAGGATCCGAGGAATCCCCGCGTGCCGAATCAACTCCGTTGGACGATCCTACACGCGGATTCCGGACGAGCCTTCCTGATCAACCAAGGATTTTGGGGCATGGCCCTTCATCCCGCCTCTTACACACTTACGATCATCGCCCGCTCCGAGCAAATCGCGAACCTGACCGCGGAACTGGCGGATCCTTCCGGACGAGTCGTCGCCGCCGCATCCTGCCATGGCATCCGGTCGGATTGGAGTAAACTAACCGTCTCCCTATCCGTCCCCGAACATGCCGCGGGCTGCCAACTGCGCCTCTCTTCCTCCGAAGACGGGGAAATCGACCTGGACTACGTATCGCTTATGCCGGAGGACGCCCACCGAGGAATCATCGACGCCCGACTCTTTCAGATGCTCAAGGATCTGCGCCCGGCTTTCCTTCGTTTCCCCGGCGGATGTATCGTAGAAGGGATGTGCCTGGACAATGCCTGGAACTTCGAGCCCACCCTAGGGGCGCCGGAGGATCGGCCCGGCTGCTGGAATCTGTGGAATTACCGCCGCACGGATGGCCTTGGATATCATGAGTTTCTTCAGCTTTGCGAAGACCTGTCCGCCGACGCCATGTACGTGGTCAACTGCGGCATGTCCTGCCAGAACCGCAACAGCGAGACCGCATCGTCTGAACAGACGGAGGAATTTCTGCAGAGGGCGATACGCGCCATCGAATACGCCATCGCGCCGGCGGATACACCCTGGGGCAGACGCCGCGCCGAAGCCGGACATCCGGAACCTTTCCCCTTGAAGTATCTGGAGATCGGCAACGAAAACTACGGTCCCGAATATGCCAAACGCTACCATGAATTCTATACCCGTCTGAAGGCTCGTTTTCCCCAGCTCCTCTTCTTGGCCACCGACCGTACCGGCCTGGATCCTGCCGAGATCGACTTGATGGACGACCATTACTATATGGCCCCCGAATATTTTGCTTCCTTGTATCACCGATACGATGACGAGCCGAGAGGACAATACGGCATCTATGTGGGTGAGTACGCCTGCAAAACCGACGTGGGCATCGGCAACCTGACATCCGCCGTTTCGGACGCCATCTTCCTCATGGGCTGCGAGAATAACGCGGATGTGGTGAAGATGACCTCCTACGCTCCCCTCCTCTGTCACCAGAAGGACCGACGCTGGAGTGTGAACCTGATCTGCTTCGAGGACGGCAAATGCTTCGGCATCCCGACTTATCATCTGCTCAAGCTTTTCGCCCGATACCGCCCCGACTACATGATCGGCGCCGAGACCAAGACCAGCTCCTTCACCGGAGAAGCCCATGTATTCTGTAATGCCGGCTTCCAGGGAGATCGTCTCATCGTAAAAATCGTCAATTTCAGCGAGGAGTCCTCGGAAATCCGTCTGGATCTGGGCGGATACCGCCCCGTGGAAGCCTATGCCATGTCCCACCTAGACATTCGGGCCGAAAACTCCGTCGAGAATCCGGAAAACGTGTGTGTCCGCCCCGTTTCCCCGCCCGAAGATACCGTTACCCTTCCGCCCTATTCCTTCCTCCTGCTTGTCTGCGAGGCATAAAGAGAATATAAAAGAGCGATCGCCCACAGCCGGTTAAGCCGATGGGCGATCGCTCTTTTGAAAGGAGATACAACGAAAAAAGTTGAAACTTACTTCTTCTGTACCAGGTGTACGGCAAATCCGCCGAAATCCTGCTTAAAGTAGATGGCCGTCATATTGCCCTTCGCGTCATACTTCTTGGAATCCTCGATAAACTCATAGCCCTTGGACTCCAGATAAGCGATCGCTCTGGACAGGTAATTGGTCGCGATGGCGATATGCCCGTTCTTGCCCAGATAAGGCGTCTTCATGACCTCTACCGCGGTACCCGCGAAAACGGAACTGTTGCCAACCTTAGCGCCGAAACCAAAGGCCGCCTCGAACAGCTTCGCGATAGCCTCGGCCTGCTCCGCGTTCTCCGCGTTGACACCGATATGGGCCAGCTCGAAGCCCAGCATGGTCTGTACGGCCTCCCGGGTCATGGCGCGAATGGTGTCGAAATCGCCGGCGTTAATCAGCGCCGCGTCTACCATCCAAGATCCGCCGCAGGCGATGATCTTGGGGAAGGACAGATAGTCGTTCAGATTCTTCGCGTTCACGCCGCCGGTGGGCATAAACTTCATCTTCGTATACGGGGCCGCCAGCGCCTTGATCGCCTTCACGCCGCCGTTGACTTCCGCGGGGAAGAACTTAACAACCTCAAGACCCAGCTCGATGGCTTGCTCAATATCGGAAGCGTTCGCCGTACCCGGCGTGATCGGGATATTCTTCTCCACACAATAACGAACCACCTTCGGGTTCAGACCGGGGCTGACGATAAACTTCGCTCCGGCGGCAACCGCGCGATCCACCTGGTCGGTGGTCAGCACGGTACCGGCGCCCACCAGCATCTCCGGTACTTCGGCGGAAATTCTCTTAATGGCCTCTTCCGCCTCTTCCGTACGGAAGGTCACTTCCGCGCAGGGCAGACCGCCCTCGCACAGGGCCTTCGCCAACGGAATCGCCTTCTCTACATCGTCGATCTTGATGACCGGCACAATACCGATCGCAGAAATCTTCTCTAATACTTCATTCATCGCAGTGATCTCTCCTTGTTAAGAATCTATATCTTTATTATAGATGTTTTTCCGATAAAGTCAAGCCTTTTTTCCGACATCTTCCGCTCAATCTCTGTGAAAGAGGGAGAATCCTTTCTTTTCATAGGGCTCCGCCCGTACTCCCGTTACGGTGTAGCCGGTGGCCTCTATCGCGCCTCTAAGATCCGCCTCGGGGATCTCGGATTCCGTGAGAATCTCCGTTTTTTTCTTATGAAAAGAAGAAGTCACTTTCTTCACCGAAAAGGCCTTTCGGATCGCGTCGTTCACATGGGCCTCGCACATGCCGCAGGCCATGCCCTCTATGTCCACTGTGATCTTGATCATATTCCTTCCCCCTTTACGCATCTCGTTGACAATTTGATTATACTACATTTCCTTCCCGCTTTCAATAGCTCTCGCCCTTTTTTACGGATTAGGACCGCCAGCCGGCGCATCCATTATTACTGAACCCTTATTGTGAGGTAAAAATCATGCGTTTGTTTCGTGAAATGCCCCCCGTAACGGATATTTCTTCTCGGGGCCTGATCCGTCCCCAGGCGCGTACGCTGGTGGGATTTCGTCCGATTCCCGGCGCCCTCGTGTCGCTGCGGGATATGAACGGGACGATCTTGGAACAGGTTCTCACCG
>CALWBZ010000074.1 GCA_944376225.1 uncultured Clostridia bacterium
ATTGGGCCTTGAGGTCCCGAAGGCGCTTCTTCAGCTCTTTTTTCCTGGCGACGGCCGCTCTTTCGGCTGCGACATCCTTCTTTTTGATATAAACTTGTTTTCGTCCTTGACTGGCGGGGTATTGGCGATACCAGTAGTCTCTGCCGTTCTTTTTGTTGCGTTTGCGGGAAAGACAGTAGTCCGGGCATGCGGCGAGGGCTCGCTCGACACGGAAGATCTCGGAAGCAAGATATGTTGTATTGATCTGCTGCTTGGTCATGGCGCCACCCCTTTCGTATTCCCCATTATAGCACAAGAAATACGAGTTGTAAAGAGGGAATACGCAGGGACGGATCTTGCGAAAAAAAGGAACCCCGAAGGGTTCCCCTGAATTATTTTCAATTACGTTTCGCCCGGATACTGGCCTACTAAAAGTACGGTAACCGCCCCGCAGTCTGAATCGGCGATGTAGGATATCGTCAATTGCGTATCCTCCGTACTGCTGCGCCAGGATAGGACTCCTTCTTTTTCTACTTGTGGCGCGCCGTATTTCGCCCGCAATTCTTCCTCTAGCCGCGAATAAACGGCGGACGGGTCATTTTTCGTATTTTTGAAATCGATTCGGTCATCCAGACGACTTACTTCGCTTCCAAACAAGATGACAGCGGCCGTCAGCTGATCCTCTTGAAATTCTACGATCAAATTGCCCACCGCGTCCTGATAGCGGACATAAACCGGTTTGCCGTTCTTCAGCGCCGGAAAATCCGCGTAACGATAATCCGAATTTGTATGATAGTCAAATTCCTCTTGACTATCTATATCCATTCTTTCCGCCCTAGAAGAACGATACGGAACCCCTTCGAAACGATATCCGCTTTGAGATTCCGTCTCCGTCATAGATGTCCCATAAGTAAACTCAGCCCATCCGAATTCTCCCGACTGCTGTAAATTTGCGACATCCAGTTTGATTTCGCTTCCTTCCTGACAAGAAACGCATGTAATGAACAAAAGGGCAAAAAGAATACCGAGTATTTTTCGTTTCCGACACATATTATCCCCCTATTCCGTAATTCCCCGCAGTCTTGATGCGCCGCCCAACAAGCATGATACGCTAAATGCGGTGTGGAAGATGCTTTGTTTTGATTTATACATAATATTTTGTCGTCTCTGCTTTGATTCCCAGAAAATCATCGATATAGCGAAATACCGCCTGATCCCACAGTTTCCATTCGTGTCCGACGCCCGGAAACACCTCGAAACGATACTCAAAGGGCAATTCCTTAAAGAATCCCGTGAGGCCGTCTCCCCGACCGGAAGGCTCCAATTCTCCGGCGGCATGATAGATTCTCGGATAGGGACCGCCCTGTTTCGTCAGTTTGCGGGCCAGATACTTGACGCCGTGTTCGCTTTCGGCGGGACAGCCTTCCCCGAAGACCAGCACATGGCGCCGTCCGCGATAGGTGCCGTCATCGGTAAAATACTGATCCGCCGTATCTCCTCCGGAGAACGCGCCGATGGCGCAAAAAGTCTCGGGATAGCGCAGGCCGACGCGAAAGGCTCCATAGGCTCCATTGGACAGGCCGCCCACATAATTGTCTTCCCGGGCGCGGGACAGGCACGGGAAAATCTGACGCATACGCGCCACAAGCTCTTCTCCCAGAAACGTCCCGTAATCCTGACCGTGAACCATATTGGTAAACAGGGACTTGTGTCCCGTGGGGATGATCGCCGCCATGCCTCGTTCTCTCACATATCTCTCCAGATTCGTATAACGGGCCCAAAGAGTGTGATCGCCGGTGGAACCGTGATAAAGCCAGACCGTCTTAAGGGGCCGGCTCGGCTGTTGGGGCAAAATCACGCTGACCGGGATTTCCAGGTTCAGCACTTCCGAATAGAGATTGATTTCCATAAATGCCATGTTACATCGCCCTCACTTTCTCGGCCAGAAAATCCAGGCCCTTCTCCTCGTCTGTCTTCAGGCAGGCGGAGATCCCCCATTCTGTCATCGCCGTATATAATGCCTCCGCTTCGTTCCGGAAAGCATCCTTCGCGGATGAGATCAGCACGATCTCCGGCTTCACATTGTACGCGAGTCCTCTGGCCGCCACCCACAGGTTGTTGGGACTCCTGCGAAAATAGCCTTCCGGCCCCATTACGTCCTCCATTTTGACGGCCGCAAGTTTTTCTTGATAAAACCGCCCCGGATCCAGAAACCCGTCCAAACTCACCGCGGTTCCGAAGACCTCCGGCGCCGCCAGGGCTGCCCGCACGGCCCCGTAGCCTCCCATGCCTAAGCCGGCCACAAGGCGCGATTCCCTGCGCTGATCGAGCCGGAACCAGCCTTCGCAAAGCTGTACCAGCTCTTTTGTCATATAATCCAGCATGTCGTAGCCGTAATACATATTCACGTAGAAACTGTTCAGGCAGGAGGGCATGACGAGCACCGCTCCCGTCTCCGCGAGTCTTTCTTCGATGTTCGTATGCCGCATCCAAGACGTGTTGTTCCCCGCCATATCATGCAGCAGAAAGACTGTTTTATAGGGGCCGGGAAAACGACGGTCCGGCACCAATATGTCCAGCGGGAGCGGCGTCCTGGCCGATTCCGACTGCATCTGTACATAGATCCAATCCATAAATATAACCCCCTTTACAAAGAGAGGGTATCCCGCGGGATACCCTCTGAATCTGACAATATTGATTTATGCCTCGGGCTCGTACATCTTCTGCAGCTTCTGCAGATAAGCGTACTTCGCGACTGCCTCGGACTGAGACTTGTCGAAGAGCTTCTCCGCGCGAGACGGATTTGCCTTCGCCAGGGAAGCATAACGAACCTCGCCCATCAGGAACTCCTGATAATCGCCGGTCGGCGCCTTGCTGTCCAGGGTGAACGGATTCTTGCCTTCCTCAGCCTTGCGAGGATCGAAGCGGAAGTTGTTCCAGTAACCGGACTCTACCGCCAGCTTCTCCTCGGTCTGAGCCTTGCTCATGCCCTTCTTGATACCATGGTTGATACAAGGAGCATAGGCGATGATGATGGACGGTCCGTTGTAGCTCTCGGCCTCCTGGAAAGCCTTCAGGCACTGATTGTAATCCGCGCCCATGGAAACCTGAGCAACATATACGTAACCGTAGCTCATGGCGATGCCCGCCAGATCCTTCTTCTTCGTCTCCTTACCGGCCGCGGCAAACTGCGCGATCGCGCCGGTACGAGTGGACTTGGAAGCCTGTCCGCCGGTGTTGGAATATACCTCGGTATCGAATACCAGGATATTCACGTCCTGACCGGAGGCGATCACATGATCCAGACCGCCGAAGCCGATGTCATATGCCCATCCGTCTCCGCCGAAGATCCATTGAGACTTCTTCGCCAGGAAGTCCTTATTCTTAACGATTTCCTTGCAGGTGTCGCACTCGCAGCCGGACAGAACCTCCACCAGCTTGTCGGTGGCGGCGCCGTTGGCAGCGCCCACGTTGAAGGTATCCAGGTAATCCTTGCAGGCGGCCTTCACTTCATCGGAAGCCTTGTCGCTCGCCATCACGGATTCCACCTTTTCCTTCAGGCCGGTACGCAGGGCCTTCTGGGCCAGGAACATACCGTAACCGAACTCCGCGTTATCCTCGAACAGGGAGTTGGACCAAGCCGGGCCCTGTCCCTTCGCGTTCACGGTATAAGGCGTGGACGGAGAAGAGTTACCCCAGATGGAGGAGCAGCCCGTGGCGTTGGCGATGTACATTCTGTCGCCGAACAGCTGCGTCACCAGCTTCGCGTAAGGAGTCTCGCCGCAGCCCGCGCAGGCGCCGGAGAACTCCAACAGCGGCTTATGGAACTGGCTGCCCTTAACGGTCGTATCCTTAAACTTCGCCAGCACTTCCGGCTTCTCAGCCAGAGTCTGTCCGTAGTTAAAGAGTTCCTGCTCGCCCTTGTTGGCTTCCAGACCGCCCATGGTCAGAGCCTTCTCGCCCTTCTTACCCGGGCAGACGTTCGCGCAGGAGCCGCATCCGGTACAGTCGAGGGCGGAGACAGTCATGGCAAAGTACATGCCGGGCATACCCGTCATCGGTACCTTCTTCATGCCCGCGGGAGCCTTGGCGGCCTCTTCCTCGGTCATTACCACCGGACGAATAACGGCATGAGGACATACATAAGAACAGAAATTACACTGAATACAGTTATCCGGATTCCATACCGGTACGTTTACGGCGATGCCGCGCTTCTCAAAAGCGGAGGAACCGGAAGGAGTGGAACCGTCTACATAATCCTTGAAAGCGGAAACGGGCAGGCTGTTGCCTTCCTGCGCGTTGACCTTCGCCTGAATGTTGTTGACGAAATCAACTACGTCCTTGCGGCCTTCGGTCACATGGACGAAATCCAGACCCTCGTCTTCGCAATTCTTCCAACTCTCGGGAACCTGTACCTCGACAACCTGCTTCGCGCCTTCCTCGATGGCGGCCCAGTTCTTCATGACGATATCGTCGCCCTTGCGGCCGTAGGTCGCCTTGGCGGCAGCCTTCATCAGCTCGATGGCCTTGTCCTCGGGAATGATGTTCGCCAGCTTAAAGAAAGCAGACTGCAGAATGGTGTTGATACGGGTCGGGCCCATGCCGGTCTCGATACCGATCTTCACGCCGTCGATAGTTTAGAACTTGATGTTATGGTCGGCGATGAACTTCTTCACCTGGCCGGGCAGATGGGTCTCCAGCGCCTCGGCATCCCAGGAACAGTTCAGCAGGAAGGTACCGCCGTCCACCAGCTCCTGTACCATATTGTACTTGCGGATATAGGCCGGGTTGTGGCAAGCCACGAAATTGGCCTTGCGAATCAGATAAGTAGACTTAATCGGCTTATGTCCGAAACGCAGGTGAGACATGGTCACACCGCCGGACTTCTTGGAGTCGTAATCGAAATACGCCTGAGCGTACATGTCGGTGTTGTCGCCGATGATCTTGATGGAATTCTTGTTCGCGCCAACGGTACCGTCGGCTCCCAGTCCCCAGAACTTACAGTTGATCGTACCTTCCGGCGTGGTGATCAGCTGCTCGCCCAGCGGCAGAGACAGATTCGTTACATCGTCCTCGATACCCAGGGTGAACTTCGCCTTCTCGGTGTTGTCGTATACGGCAACGATCTGCGTCGGAGTCGTATCCTTGGAACCCAGTCCGTAACGTCCGGAGAATACCGGAACCGCGTCGAACTTCGTGCCCTTAAGAGCGGCTACAACGTCCAGATACAGAGGCTCGCCCTGAGCGCCGGGCTCCTTGGTTCTGTCCAGAACGGAGATCAGCTTTACGGTCTCCGGAATCGCGTCGATCAGAGCGGAAGCGGAGAACGGACGGTACAGGCGAACCTTCACCACGCCGACCTTCTCGCCCTTAGCCAGCAGATAATCGATGGTCTCTTCGATGGTGTCGCATACGGAACCCATGGCGATGATGACCTTCTCCGCGTCGGGAGCGCCGTAGTAGTTGAACAGCTTATAGTCGGTACCGATCTTCTCGTTGACCTTGTCCATGTAGGTCTGAACGATGGCCGGCAGCGCGTCATAATAAGGATTGCAAGCCTCTCTGGCCTGGAAGAAGATATCCGGGTTCTGCGCGGAACCTCTCTGGCAAGGATGATTGGGGTTCAGGGCGTGCTTACGGAAAGCATCCACCGCCTCCATATCCACCATATCCTTCAGGTCTTCGTAATCCCAGGTCTCGATCTTCTGGATCTCGTGAGAGGTACGGAATCCGTCAAAGAAGTTGATAAAGGGAACGCGGCCCTTGATCGCGGCGCAGTGGGCCACGGGGGTCAGATCCATGACTTCCTGTACGCTGGACTCACACAGCATCGCGCAGCCGGTCTGACGGCATGCGTAAACGTCGGAGTGGTCGCCGAAGAAGAACAGCGCGTGGCTGGCCAGAGCACGGGCCGATACGTTGAATACGCCCGGCAGCTGCTCGCCGGCAATCTTGTACAGATTGGGGATCATCAGCAGCAGACCCTGAGACGCGGTATAGGTCGTCGTCAGCGCGCCTGCCGACAGAGAACCGTGTACGGTTCCGGCGGCGCCGGCCTCGGACTGCATCTCCGTAACCTGTACGGTCTGTCCGAAAATATTGGTTCTTCCGGCAGTCGCCCACTCGTCAGTGGCTTCCGCCATGACGGATGAAGGCGTGATCGGATAGATCGCCGCTACGTCGGTATACGCGTAAGACGCGTGTGCCGCCGCGTGGTTACCATCCATGGTTTTCATCTTTCTTGCCATTGGAAAACATCCTTTCTTCCTGAGCGGTCCTTATCCGCCCTGATTTGTATTCTAAAGAGGCCATGAAAAAACACGGCATCTTGCCATACCTGTCCTTATTGTATCACCTTTTTTTGGCGTTGTAAATAGCTTTGCCCATTTTTTCACAATAATTTCAGGTACCGTTCGAACCAGTCACCGATCTCCTGTAAGCGCCGGATCCGGTTTTTCGGCTTGCCGGATCGGGAGAGCTCGTGATTCTCTCCATGGAAGAGAATCATCCGGGTGGGAACACCGTTTTGCTGCAGCGCGGTATACATCTGTATGGCGTCGCTCATCCAGCAGCGGTAATCCTCATCGGACTGGACGAACAGCGTGGGCGTCACGGCTTTAGGCGCTTCTTTTAAGGGGGAGGTATTCCAGACTTTATCAAAATCATGCCAGGGATCCGTCCCCAGCTGGGCCATGTTATGACGGAAACCGATATCCGTACACAGGGATTTCGTAAAATAGTTAGAGATGCTGCGCTGGGAGGCCGCGGCGGCAAACCGATCGGTATGCCCGATCATCCAGTTGCACATGAACCCGCCGTAGGAGCCCCCGCAGATTCCGATCCGTCCCGCGTCCAGATTGGGATATCGGCGCAGCACTTCGTCCGTGAAGTCCATGAGATCCTCATAATCAATGGTTCCCAGTTTCCCCGTCAGATTCGCGAAGTCCTCGCCCCGGCCGTCGCTCCCTCTGGGGTTCGTGTAGAATACGTAATACCCCTGGGCCGCCAGGCACTGCATCTCATGATGAAACACCCTGCCAAAGGCCACCTTCGGCCCGCCGTGGATCTCCAGCACCCCCGGATACTTCCGTCCTTCTTCCTCCTCCCAGGGATGAAGGACATATCCCTCGAGCTCGATCCCGGCTCGATTTCGGAAGGTGAAATATTCCGGCTCCGCCACGGTATGCTCCGCAAAATATTCGTCGTTTCTATGGGTCAGCCGCGTTTCTTCTCCCGTCTTCGGATCCAAGCGCCAGACTTCCGCCAGACGCATCTTTCGGAAAGCGATCATGTAGATATAGCGTTCTCCCACCGCGAAGGAGGAGATCTGTCCCTCCCGATCGCAGATTCTCGTCAGGGTATCATCCGGATCCAGCCGCCATAGCTCTGCATGACTCCATCCCGTGCGGGTAAAATACAAAGCCCCGTCCCTGGCCGCAAGCCTGCTGCCGCCGCCATAGGCCGCGTCCGTCCCCACGGTAGACACGGGCGCGCCGTCCATATAAGGGAGTTCCCGCACAAGATCCTCTCCCAGACGATACTCGTAGAACCGAGGGCTTCTCCCCGGCCATTCATAGGTCTGTCCCGTAAAGAACAGCCGTTCCTCCGTGATGAAGCAAAGATTTCCCACTTCCATCTCCTGGGGAAGCCTTACCTCTCGGCGCTCCTCACGCTCCAGGTCGTAGACGAAGAGCCGGCTGTCGTGCCCTTCCACATCTCCCTGCTCTTTCCCGCACCAGGCGATCCTTCCGCCCGAAGGCGCCACCGCCGTACCCTCCGCCTGGAAGGGCGGCGCGGTCAGCGGCTTCTTTTTCCCGTCCCCGGCATCGTAAATCGAAAGCACGGCGCGGCCGGAATTGACGACGCCCCGGCCGTTGAACCAGAAGGGCAGTTCGTCAAAAATCCGGACGCCCTCCTGCACCGGATTCTCCCGGGACCAGACCTCTTCCGTCAACAAGAAATGTTCCCCGGCCAGCTTTTTGATCCCGCGGACTCGGCCCTCCGGCGCGAGAAACGGTTCCGCCTCTCCTCCCCTGACCGAGATTTTATACCACCGGCCCTTCTCCCCGTCCCGGGCGCTCTGAAAGGCTGCCGTCTCTTCGTCCAGCCAGAATGCGCCCTTCTCGTCCACGCCTTCACTCAGCGCCCGCGCCTCTCCCGTCGGGAGATCGAGAAGCCACAGGCCGCTTCTGTAAAAGGGGGCTTCCTCCGCCGCCCGCGTCTCGCAAAACAGCAGGCGCTTCCCGTCGGGAGAAGCCGCCAGATCCGACAGAAAACGAAACTCATACAGATCCTCATAGGTGATTTTCTTCATTTTCGCGCCCTCCCTGTTTCAGATACCGATCCATCCAGCCAAGAATCTCCTCCATCCTGCGCAGGCGGCTCTTGGGCCTGCCGGAACGGGACAGTTCATGATTCTCTCCGTCAAACAGTACCAGCCTCGCCTCGCATCCGTGGAGCTTCAGCGCTGTAAACATGGAGATGCCTTCTCCCATCCAGCAGCGATAATCCTCGTCGGAATGAATAAACAGCGTGGGCGTCTTGCAGCGGTCTGCGTACCTTAACGGTGAAAATTCCCACAGCTTCGCCGCGTCCTCCCTCGTCACCGTCCCGTGATTGACGCGGGTGAAGGTGTGCCCGATATCGGAAGAGTGCTCGAAGAGAATCCAATTGGAGATGCTCCGCTGGGAAGCCGCCGCCGCGAACCGGTCCGTATGGCCGATGATCCAGTTCGTCATGAAGCCGCCGTAGGATCCCCCCGTCACGCCCAGGCGCTTCGGATCCGCCTCCGGGTACTTCTCCAACATCCGGTCCAGAAATTCCATCAGGTTCTCGTACTCCACCGTACCGTACTGGCCGCAGATGTCTCCGAAAGCATTGCCCCTGCCGTCGCTCCCCCTGGGGTTACAGTAGAACACGAAATACCCCGCGTTGGCCCACATCTGCATTTCATGATGAAACACGCTTCCGAATACGGTGCGGGGCCCGCCGTGAATGTGCAAAATGGCGGGATAACTGACGCCGGGCTGATACCCCACCGGCTTCATGGCGTAGCCGTGGATCTCCACGCCGTCCTTTCCCGTATAACGATGGAACTCCGGCAGGCTGACCATGTGGTTTTCACTCCAGTCGTCGTTCAGGCGGCTCACCCGTTCTCCGTCCAGATAGAGTTCCGCCAGGCGCAGTCCGTACATGCCGCAGACGAGCAGACGCCCGTCCTGATAATCAAAGCTCTCGCAAGACCCCTCCGGCGTCATGGCCTCGGAGATATGCCCCGTGAGATCCAGACGCCTAAGCACCGTGCTCTCCTCCATCGTGGTGAGGAAATAGAGGCCCTCCGGCGTCATCTTGAGTCCTCGGCCGCCGCCCATCTTGGCGTCGCTCCCCACGCTGCCGTGGCCGATGCTGTACTCGTAATCGGCAAACAGACTCATCTCGCCGTCCTGGGGATTCAGCAGATAGAACCGGCAGTATTCCATGCCGCCAAACCGTTTCTGCTCGGAGGCAATCAGCAGAATCCGCCCGTCCGGCCAGAATTCCGCCCTCTGAAAACGGCAGGTATCCGGTTCGATCAGACAGCGGCTCTCCCCTTTTTCCATATCGTAGAGATAGAGCCCCCGATAGGTATATTTCATGCCCTTTTCCCACAGCGCGCCGGCATATAAGATCTGTCCGTCCTTCGCCCCGCAGAAGGAAGCATCGAACCAGGGATCCGTGACGGGCTTACACTCTCCCTCTTCTCTGTGATACAGATAGAGCCTGCCCCTCTTGCCGTCGGTGAACCCGGCCCCGTTGGACCAGAAAGGCGCTTCCTCAAAAATCTCCCAGGAATCCTCCTTCGCCTTCGGCCGGTTTTCCTGCAGGGCCTCCGCCAGATACCAGCCGTCCCAGAGATAGCGGAGCTTCGCCGATTTTGCCGGCAGGCTGAAGGCCCGCCTCGCCTCGCCCCCATGGGGATCGATCTCGTAGAAGACCGTCAGCGCCTCCTCCTCTGCTTTCTTCTTATCCGCCTCTTCCCGCAGCGCCGGAAACAGCAGCGTCCCCTCCGGCGTCCAGGTATAGGCCGAGGCGTCTCCCCGGGCGGTCAGCCTCCGCACCGCCTTCCTCTCCGTCTCCAACAGATAAAGATCCGCCGAATACCGGTTCTTCTCTTCGTCAGGTCTTCGCACGATGAAGGCCGCCAGATCGCCCCGGGGCGAGAAACCCGGATCGCTGACAAATTGAAAATCCAATAAAGACCGAATCGTTGTTTTTTCCATTCTTCATAACCCCCTTTTACGCATAACAAGGGTAAGAAGCCCAGGCTCCTTACCCTTGATGTTTATTCTCCGTATGTATAGATCTCGATCGATTCGATGATCACATCCTGCTCCGGCTTGTTTTCCATAACCTCGGTCTGATCCATGCCGTTCAGGATCTTGGCTTCCGTCACCTGATCCTCCGTGTAGGTCTTCACCTGGGAAATGGCGTCCACCACGTCCATGCCTTCAATGACTTGTCCGAACACGGTATGAACATACTGGGTATAGGTGTCCGGATAGCGAACCGCCCGCAGGTTGCTCAGCTGATAATCCAGATAAATGGCGCCGCCCACCTCTTCAAACTTGTCCAGCTTCGCCTCGTCCACCTTGTACTTATCGTCCACATCCATGTTCCAGCGCTTATAGTCGTTCACTTCCGTGTCGTCGGAGGTGATGATGAAGAACTGGCTGCCGTTGGTGTTCGTTCCCCGGTTGGCCATACAAAGAGCGCCCCGGTAGGTCCCCAGGTAGGGCACGGGCTCGTCTTCAAACTCCTCCCCCCAAATGCTCTCGCCGCCGCTTCCCGTGCCGGTGGGATCGCCGCTCTGGACCATAAAATCTTCAATCACCCGATGGAAGATGACACCGTCGTAGTATCCCTCTTCCGCGTGGGTGACGAAATTCTCCACCGCCTTGGGCGCCGCCTCGGGAAACAGCCGCACGGTAAACTCGCCCATGTTGGTGACGAAACGGGCCATCGTGTCCCCCTTTTCCGGTTCCGCAAACTGCTCGTCGTACTTCGCGGCGTCATAGTGCTTGTAAATGCTGTTGCTACAGCCCGCAAAACAGCATAGCAGCACCATCAGCGCGCTCGTCATGGCAAATAGCTTCTTCTTCATCTTAATGTACTCCTCCCGTTTTTTACTTCCGCGTCATTGCTTCCTCAATGACGCCAAGAACCCGCTGTGTGCCGGATTCCTGCTGATCTTTCTCCATGGCCATCCGGTACTTCTCCCGATTCCAGTAGACCTCCTCCACCGCCTCTAAGATCCGTTCCGGAGACAGATCCGCCTGTTGGAGCGTGTAGCTGTATCCTTTCTCGGTGAAGGATTTGGCGTTCAGAATCTGATCGCCCCGGCTCGCGTCGAGAGGCAGCGGCACGAGCACATTGGGCAGTTTCAGCGCCAGGATCTCCGCCAGGGAGTTGGCCCCCGCGCGGCAGAGGGTCACGTCCGCCGCCGCGTAAAAATGGGGCATCTCCTCGTTGGCGTATTCGATCTGAAAATACCCGGCCTGTCCCGAAAGGCTCTCCTCCCGATTACCCTTACCGCACAGGTGCAGCACCTGGAAATGAGGCAAGAGCTTCGGCAGCGCCTGTCTCACCCCTTCGTTCAGCGCCCGGGCGCCAGAACTTCCGCCCATGACCAGAAGCACCGGACGTTCGCCGGAAAGGCCGCTGATCGAAAGGCCCTGGCTCCGGCTTCCCGAAAGGAGCGAATCCCTGATCGGCGTGCCGGTATATACGCCCTTTCCCCCCGGAACATAGGAGAGCGCCTCCTGAAAATTGACGCAGACCTTCGTGGCGAAGGGCATGGCCAGCTTGTTAGCCAACCCCGGCGTGATATCGGATTCGTGACACACGCAGGGGATCTTTTTCCAGTGCGCCGCGATCACCACAGGAACGCTGACGAAGCCCCCCTTAGAGAATACCACATCCGGCTTAAGCTTACCTAAAAGCTTACGGGCCTGAAAAAGTCCCCGAATCACATGAAAGGGCATCGTGAGGTTTTCCAGCGTAAAATACCGGTTCAGCCGCTCGGAATCGATGCCGTAATAGGGTATGCCCAGGGGCTTAATCAGGTCTTTTTCCATGCCGTTTTCGCTTCCCACATAACAGACCCGGTATCCCTTTTTCCGCAGATAGGGGATGAGCGCGATGTTCGGCGTTACGTGTCCCCCCGTGCCTCCCCCGGTCAGCACCACGGTCTTACGGGCGCTCATCTGTTTCCTCCAGCGCCTTCTTTACCTTCTCTGCCGCCCCGGCGACGGCTTCCGGCTGCCCCTGCATGGGCTCCCAGCCGATCTTTACCTGATCGCCCCGGTATCTGGGGATGATGTGCATATGATAATGCATCACAGTCTGCCCCGCCGCCTCTCCGTTGTTTTGCAGCACGTTGACGCCGTCGGGACAAAGCCCCTTTTTCATGGCCGCGACGACTCGCTTCGCCGTAAGCATGACCTTACAGGCCGTCTCGGCCGGAAGCTCCGTAAGATCCGCGGCGTGCTCCTTGGGGATAATCAAAAGATGCCCTAGGTTCGCCGGGGAAATATCCGCGATGACCCGCAGGTCTTCATCCTCATACACGGTGGCGGAAGGAATCTCTCCCGCCGCGATCTTACAAAAAATACACCCATCCATGTTTCAACACCCTTTCTATATCAGATAAGCGATCAGCCTCTGCACGATCTGACGCTGCTTCTCGAGAACCGTCGCCCCCTCTTTCTTCCAGGCGGCGAGCGCCGCGTAGGTAGATTGGTTCTCGATCTCATTATAAAGAAGAAGATCCCATGGAATCTGCTCTTCTTCCGAATCCTGACTTCTTCCGCCCCTGGCTCCTATGGCTCTGAGGCAGCGAATCTGCGCCTGCTTGTCCATCATGTTGCGCTCCAGGAGCCTGCGTTTCAGCGGATCCGCCGCTTCCGAGAGGCGCTCGCGATAGATCTTTTGATACATCGCCGCTTCTTCTTCCAAATCATTAAGCCATTCCTGCCGAATCCCACTGTCCATCGCCATGCCTCCAAACTCTCATCTGAAAACATCTTATGCGGACAGGCCCGGATTCATGACTCTTCTTTTAGAAGACCGTTATACACGTCCCGCTTCGAGACGCCTCTGTCCTTAGCCACCTGCTTCATCGCTTCCTTAGCGGGAAGATCGGAATACAGAGCCATATGTTCCGTAAGGCTCATCCCCTCCCAGCGCTTTTTCTCCTCTCGCGCCAGGACCAGGGGATCCGCCCCCTGAAGAATCAGCACGTATTCTCCTCTGGGCTCTTTCTCCTGATAATAAGATACGGCCGCGGAAAGCCGCATGATCAGCATCTCTTCGTATCTCTTGGTCAGCTCCCGTCCCAGGGCTATCTCCCGGTCTCCGAGGGCCTCGAGAAGATCCGCGAGGGTCTTATGCAGATGATGGGGCGCCTCATAGAAAATCACCGTGCGTTCCTCTTTACTAAGGGCCGCCAAGCGCTCCCGCCTTTCCTTTCCGCCGGCGGGCAGGAATCCCTCAAACACGAAGCGACGGCTATTCATGCCGGACATGGACAGGGCCGTGACGAAGGCGCAGGCTCCGGGCAGCGCGGTGACCGGAATCCCTTCCTGCCGGCAGCGGCGAACCAAGATCTCCCCCGGGTCGGAGATGGCCGGGGTTCCCGCGTCGCTCACCAAGGCCACCGTCATTCCTTCTCGCAGCTTCTCCAGAATCAGATCCGCCCGCTCCTGTTCGTTATACCGGTGGCAGCTAATCATGGGCGTCTTGATGCCGAAATGGTTCAGAAGCCCCAGCGTATGGCGGGTATCCTCCGCGGCAATCAGATCCGCTTCCTCCAAGACCCTCCGTCCCCGCTCGGTCATGTCTTCCATGTTGCCGATGGGGGTGGGACATACGATCAGTCTTCCTGTCATCTTCGCCTCCTACAGCCGGTTCACCAGCTTCATGATCCGCGACTCACGCACCGAAATCGCGTTCTTGGGACACAGCTCTTGGCAGCAGTAACACCGGATGCACTGATGATACCGCACCGTCGGATACCTGCCCTTCATCGTAATGGCCTTGCCCGGACAGTTTTGATAACAGGCCCGGCAGCCCACGCACCGGTCGCGCTGAAACTTTACCTTGGGCCTGAGCCCGGACGACAGAGC
>CALWBZ010000075.1 GCA_944376225.1 uncultured Clostridia bacterium
TTTTGCATTTGCATATCCTGATAATCCTTGGTCGCGGCCTGAAGCAGCATGCGGTAAAGCCTTTTATCGGTGGGACTTTGTCTGGTCAGCGGTTCCAGCAAATCAACAGCCTGGATCCAGTTAGCCACCTCCAGATGTGCCCTGGCTCTTAATATCTGCTGTTCATATTGGTTTCTCCAAGTCTCTTCTTCCTCGCTGGTCACCGGCGTCCCACAGCCGTCGCATTCGTTTCTCCCGCGTTCGCTGTTATAATGATAAGTCCTGCAGCCGCACCACGGACAATTCCAATTCATTCGCGCCCCTCCTCTCTATCGGTTCCTGGGCGGCATGGGCGGCGGATTCTCCCCCGTCTCCTCTTCTTCCCGCTCCGGATTCATCATTTGCTGCAGGTTCTCCTGCAGGTTGGGCATAAGCCCGGACAATAACATGGCCTGCATCATCATGGCCGCCATGTCGCCGTTCCCTCTCGCCTGCGCTTCTCCGCCCCTGGCGGAAAGTCCTGTCAACATCTCCGCCAAGGTTCGCTGGTTCAACTGATTCCCCCAGATCCTCCTAAGATGATCCAGTTCCAGATCCGTCCCCGTCTTTCCCTGGGCATACTGCTTTTCTAATTCTTTTAAGTTCGCCATCTCCGAATCCGGCACATGCACCCCCGTCAAAGAGAAACGAACGAGTTTTAGTCCGTAGGCGGACAATTCTCTTTGTATGCGGGGAACCGCGGCGCGGCTGATCTCCGACAGGCGGCTGTTCCAAGAAACGAGGTCTTCTTTACTAAGTTCTCTTGAGAGCGTCTCTCTAATCGGCATGAGAATCAGCTGCCGGATACAGGGCTCCAGATCTTCTTCCATGAAGGAGGCGCGGTAGGCGCCCACCATCTTCTCTAAAAGACTCTTCGGGTTCTCCACGGACAGCGTCATCGCGCAGGAGGCGAGGGCTTTCATGGTCAGCCGAAACCTGGACTCCGTAAAAGGCAGCTCTCCCGTGCCGAACCGCATAAACTTATCCTTCCCCGGAGAGATGAAAAAGATCGTGACCGTGACGCCCGCGTCCCCGTGGGTCATGATATGACGGAGACGCACAAAAAAGGGATCCTCTCCTGTCATAATCTTGTGTCTTCCGGGTTCGTAGGGATCCGACAGGATTCCGTTGACTTCCGCGAAGGCGACCGTGCCCGGCGGCACGATCAGTATACTTCCGTCTACGACGGCGCTACGCGGCCCGCAGGGACAGGAATAAACCCTGATCCATTCCTGTCCGCCGGGATCTCTAATGACGGACTGATACATAATTTCCCCTCCTCATCGATACGCGCCAGAACATGATCTTTGCGGATCTCATCCTCGCTCAGGTTAAAATACTGGTACATCACCCGTCCCCGCACGGGCGCGTCCCAGGTGACGTCGCAGTGTACCTCTCGGTCTCCCATCCACGCCTTGGTCCAACAATGCCAGGTTTCCCTTTCTGCGTCCATCTTTCCGAAAGTCTTAATACAGGGAATCCGCAGTCTGCGAAAACACAGAAGCAGCAGGGCGTTGTAGCCTTCGCACACGCCGCTCTTATGGAGAATGGGTCCTACCACGTTGTGATCCTGATGATCGTTTTGATCGTCGTAAACGACACTTTTGGCAATCCGCTCATACACCATCCGTTCCTGTTCCGCAAGCGGCAAAAAGGCCGTTCCCCGGACCAGCTGACAGATCTTGCGGCGAAGCTGCAGGTTGATCCTTTCGATGGTGACCGGGGCATACAGGAGCTGGCACCGCAGACCCCCCTGGGAGCCTCTCCGGGTCATCTCATACTCGTTGCCAAGGAAGAAGAACTCGGGATGATCGTCCCGCAGGGCCCGATACGCGCCGGAGGCGTCTCCCACAAAGGTCCTGTGGTCCTCGATGGGAAACTGAAACTCCCAGTAGTAATCCTTCCCGAGGAAGCGTTTCTCCATCTGATCATAGATGGCCTGGCCCTGGGGCCTCAGCCGGTCTCGATAGTAATGACGTCCCTGGTCTCTCGGCGCTCCTTCCTTCATCTTTCTCAGTCCCTTTCTTTATCCATTAAGATTTTGATTCTTAGGCTAGTCTTTCCGTTCATGTGATTCTTACACTGAATCTTTCCCTGGGCGTCTTTACGGTCCAACCAGTCGCGAATCAGGTTCATCAGCTCGCCCCCCAGCGACTCCTCCGCTTTATTTCCGCCCTTGCGCTCGTATACGATGACCTGGGCCGGGATAAACTCCTTTCCGATACAGCCGAGCATCTGCCGGCGGATGGGGTCGCATACGAAGATGCAGATCGGGGATGAAGCCGCCCGGGCGCTGCCGCTGATCCGATCGGTACTAGACCAGAACACGCCCAGATTCGGATGGGTATGGCCCTCCAGTACGAACTCACTGGATCCGTAACGCTTGAGGAAGGGATCGACGGTCTTCCCGTAGGCGTCGGTGTTGCAGTTCTTCTCGTACTTCATGAACTCCTCCCGATAATAGGACAGGAAATCCAACCCCGGGTTGGGCTCTCCGTTGGGGCCCAGATTCTCCGCGGAGACGCTTCCGCGATTCATAGTGGGAATCTGGATGAAATGGGAAATCACGATCTGCATGTTTCCCCCGTCGTCGATAAAGAAATGGCCGTATCCGGCGTACTTCTGTTCCAGACGATTCATGGGAGAACGTCTGCCGTAGCTAATCATGCCGCGAAATTCCTCATAGGCCTCGGGCAGGATAAAGATTTTGCTCGCGCCCTTTCCGTGTCTTTCCGCGATCCGCACCGACCCGCACTGGGCTTCAATCATAGCCATGATCTGCTCCGCGTTAAGGACAGGAAAGGTCCTTATCGGCCTGGGGGCGCGGGGCGGCATCGACGGCGTTTTCTGGTGATTAGAATCTGTCATGCGAATCCCTCCTTATGTTCTTCTCCTGGGCAGCGGGGGCGGCGTCTTGACCGTCCTCTGCCTTCTCTCCGGCAGGGGCACCGCGGGCGCATAGAGGAGCTGGGGACGAATCGTCGGGAACTCTCCCCTCGCGACGCCGGCCTTATGCCACTCCTCCAACGTCGGGTTGGCCATCGAATCGTATCGGGTCACCACCGGATTATGGATCATATCCATGATCAGCTTCTCCGCCACGGTCAAAAGAGAGCTTGTAAAGACGACCCACCTGTCGATGCAGGCCCCTCCGGAACGGAATACATTAGGGCTTGCCAGATAATGATCCGGAGCGTAAAACGCTCTGACGGACATCAACGGATATCCGGGAAAGGCTATGATCTCCGCCGTCATAGATTGGCAGGCTTTCGGCGTTTTATCGTTATTATCGATCAGATAATGACTCGGCGCCTTCACCGTGATCGCGAGATGCAGGGCTTCTCCCTCCTGGGCGCGCTTCCTCTCGATCCGCACGTATCTCGGATTGTAGATCTTTATGAGCGCCTCGTAATCGTTACGCAAGGCCTCCCGGGATTCTTCCTCACTAATGGATACCGTCGTGGTATTTCCATGTTCGTCTGTATAATTTGCCGTATAACTCATGTCTTCCTCCTATCGTAAATGCTCGACGTTATAAAACTGAGCGGGATCGTCGGTACAGGTAAACACCGTGGTCGTGATTCGGTCCATGTCCAGGAAATCAAAGGCGCCGTTACGCTGAATCACCCGGATATGAGCTCCGAGGGGATAGCCCAGCTCGAACAACTTCATGGACATAAGCCTTGGGTCGCTCTTTTCGGTCAGGGCGTATTCGATCCGGCCCGGCGGAAAATCCACGTCGCGGCGCGCGTGCTTCTTCTCCCGGATACAGTCCTCACAGCGCAGATCTTCCAAGAAGGTCCTGCCCTCATGACGCATGACCGTAATGGGTTTGCCGCAGGCGTGACATACATCCTCCAGGATGAATCCGGCATACATCACGTTTTTATAAAACAGGGAATGCACCGCGATCTCGAAATCCCTGGTCTCAAGCGACTCACTAATCTGGTTAAGGGCTTCTCCCAGCGTCACATCGAATACGCTGCCGGTAAGTTTGCGGATCTCCTTCGGCGGCTTGATATGACAGCCCGGGCAGTTCTTCTTGGGCATGGGACGGGATACGCTCAGTTCAAAATGGGGGTAGGCCGTATAGGTCACCCTCCGGTTCATCACCTGATCCGCGCCGATGACCGCGGCCCGGAACTGTTCCGCCGACAGGTTCGCGGCAATCGAACTCGCGAGCCCCGAGGTTCGTATGATTTCCTGCACCCCGTCGATCTCCCGAATCTGGGCCCCGCTGCAGGATGTACGGGCCGCGCCGTTTTCCAGCCATTTCTCGTCCAAAAGACAGCGCAGACAAAACTCCTTTCCGTCCAGGATGACGCTCTGGGCCATCTCCTCATGGGTACCGTCCATGATCACGATCGGTCGCCTCTCCTCAGGAATCGACATGTACAAGTCATTGAACAATGCCTTCGCCGCGTAATTGTCCACACAGAGTATCACTCCGTCGTAAGAAGCGATCACTTCCGGTCCCAGCATGCACAGATCCGCCGCCACCCCATGGGATACGCATCCTTCTTCTAAGAGCGGCCTTATCCGCTCCGCTACGCAGATCGCCTTGTATCTGCCCACGTCCTCCGGCGTGCGCACCACGCCGCTGTGTTTCGCGGCATTCTCTAAGGTAAAACTATCGAAATCCACCAGACAGACGCTCGCTCCCATCTTCGCGATGTTCTCCGCCGCATAGGACCCTACCGCGCCGCTTCCTATGATGAGTACCTTTTTTTCCCTGAACAAGGGCCTATAGACCGAGAGCTTCAGGGGATTATAGATTGATTCCATTTTCTTTCTCCTTTTTATTAGGAAATGATGATTTTTCCGTTTCGCTGGAACCTGTGTCCTCGGGAACAATAATAACATTGCGCCGCGCCGTCCCAGAAGATCTTCTGGGGTTTTCCGGCTTCGTTTCTCTCTTTGTCAAAGGGACAACAGGGAAACTGCGTGGGGGCGATGCCTCGCGGCCCCAGGACCACCGGCCTTCTTCGATTCGCCGGGCGAGGGGGTAAAGGAGGAGGAACCAGTCTCGTTTGAGCTTGCCCCGCCCCGGGAATCTGCCGTCCTCTTCTTGAAGGCGTCACGTCCGTCCGATGGGGTAGAGAAGGCGGCGCCGGATGCCTCGATGCCTTTCGGTTCTTCCTCGCCCTAATGGCGCGGCGTATGAGTAACCCGATCACCACCAGAGCGACAATCAAAAGCAATTCCTGCATATCCGAACACCGCCTTCCTTACTTACGCGACGCCGGCATTGTCGCTGATCGCCAGAACATCGCCCGCTTCCAGCTCCAGGCCCGCGACCGTCTCGGTGGTATCGCTCGTGGATCTGCCGGTCCGCTTGTTCTCGAACAGGATCTTGCTGTCTCTGGGATTCACGCCGATATCCGTAGCGTACTCCTCGAGGACCTGCCCCAGAGTGTTGTTGCCGTATACCGCCGCCTGGGGATAATTCACCCCCGTCACCTTGTTCAGCAGATCGATCTCAAAGCTGCTCTCCGCCTCCGCCAGTTCGTTCTCAAGCTTGTTGTTTTCTGTTGCCATTTTTCATTCATCCTTTCTTTGGTTTCTGTAACACCCTTTGTGATGCGGTGTATGATTCTCTCTACGAGGGTGTTTTTGTAATCTCCACATTTTTGCAAAAAAAATCCCAAGACCGTTTTTGGCCTTGGGATTCCCATCTTATGGGCTATTCCTCTTCTTTCAGTTTTTTGATCTCCCTCTCCAGATCCTCCAGTTCCGCTCCCAGTTTCTTTCGGATCCTTTCAAATATGTGCTTCTGCTGAAAACCGAGGACCAGGTTCTTTTCGTATTCCGAGTCAAGCTCCTGAAAATACTCCTCTTCTCCTTCCCAGACGCGCTTCATGAAAAAGTTGTCCGCCGGATCTTCCTCGTTCACGAACTGAGAATAGCTGACTCCCCGGGCTTCGAATTCGTAGGTGGCAAAATAGGTTTTTCCGTCTATCTCCAGCGCGTCCACATATTCCTCTTCCTCCGGGTCTTTCCCTTCCATCGTATAATCCAGGACAAGCTGAAATATACTTTTGCCCACGGCGCTGTCATTCAGCATCTCGTTAAGCTTGTCCATGAACTTCTTCTCCGTCTCGCTCAGAGAATTTTCATCCAATCCAAAATACTTATCCATCATGCCTCTCCCTTAATATCCGATGGCTTCCTGGAGCCTTTCAAACTGATCCGGTACATGGATCCCTGTTTTCTGCTCCAGGATCCGTACCCGGGTCCTGATCGTATCCAGATATTCGCCGCCGATGCTGATGACCGCGATATTGAAATCGCTGTAAATCCCCAGGATATCCTCCTCGCTATACTCGTCGTCCCGCAGGAGGATTCCCAGTTTGCAGAGTCCGGACAGGAAATAGAGATAATACTCGTTGATGCCGCCTTGTTTCTGACTAATCGCGTCTTCCAGGCTGCGGTTAATCGCCTCCAGCGCCTTCTGATACCGTTTCTGGACAAACAGGAGATCCGCGCAGCGAAAGGCGCAGGCAGGGCAGGCACCGATCTGTCCGCCTTCTATGGCCTCTTCGAGCAGGGCCAATTCCTTGTCCGGGTTTTTGTCGTACATGCGGGCGTATTCTCGGTATGCCCGCTCTTCCTGAGGCAGGCACTTCTTATAGGCCCGGGAGAGCTCCGCGATTTTTTTCTTACAATCTTCCCGTTCCTGGGATGGGGCCAGGATGCTTTGCAGCCTGCGCAGATAGGCGAGGGAGAAAGAAAATCCCCTCCAGCTCCACTCCTCCTTAGGAAGCTTTTGCAGCGCGTCGAAATACCCTTTGCAGTCCTCCATACGCTCACAGTCTATGCCATAGATCAGATAATCCGCCAAGAGATCCGTATCGGCGGGAAACAGCGACAGCCCTTTCTCCAGGATGTCGCAGGCCAGGCTGTCATATCCTCCGCTGCCCAGCAGCACGGCAAAGTTATGGAAATCGTCCGGACCTCCGATCTGCTTCTCCTGCCGGAACACCCTCTCCACCAGATCGAAAAGGGCTTCTCTCATCTGCGGCTGATCCTCATGATACTGATCCGCCAGGCGAAGCTCCGAGATATAACCCATCGCGATGCTTCTGGCCTGTTTGACGGAGACGGGGGCTCCTGCCCGCTCCTGCTCCTGACCTCGTTCCTCTCTTTCAAAGTCCCGCGGTATGTCTATTGTTTTCGGCATTGTCTCACCTCTTCCCCATCATTCTTCGTCCGGATCGTCAAAATCATCCTCGTCCGGATCGCCCTGGATCACCAGATCCGCGATTCTCTCATTGACCACATTCAGGATCTGATCCACCTTTCGAATCATCTCCCGCTTCTCGTTTCTTGCTTTCTCCTTCTCTATGAGCTTCCGGCGCGTCTCGGAGGGCTCTTTTGCTTTCTCTCCCTCTTTTAAGAGCGGCGCGACGCGGCCCTTAATCTCTTCGGACAGCTCGAAGGTCAGCCGTTCCCGCTTCTCTCGCGGCATCTCTTCGAAATCGAGGATGACATATTGATCCTCTCCAAACCGGTCGATATCCAGCAGATTTACCTTCGCCGGCTTCAGACGGCCGCACAGCACCAGCGCCTCTCCCTTCTCCTTACTGAAATGCTGCAGATCGTATACCGATAGATTGGGCTGCTGATTGCGCTGGCGGCCGCACAGGTCGGAAATCTCCTGTAAAAGATCCAGCTCCCGGCTGGTCAGATAAATCCAGTTGCCGCAGTTGCTTTTAATGGTTTCCGCCTCCCGTCCGTACCGCCGGATCAACTGATGCATGCCCTGGATCGCCAGTACGAAACGGATGTCCCGGGACCGGGCCGCGCTGATCATCGATGACATGGAGGAGATGGGCGGCAGGGAAGAAAACTCGTCTAAGATAAAATTCACCCGATTCTTGAGCCTCAGATTCGTATAATGAGAAGCCTTATAGATGAGGTACTCGTATGCCTGTTTAATAAATAGGCTGACCAGATTATTATAGGTGCTCTTCTCGTCCGGAATGATGAGGAACACGGCGCATTTCTCCTCGCCCACCGCGCCGATGTCGATATCGTTATTGGCCAGCATATCCAGCAGCGTAGGGCGAATCGAGAAAGTACGCATCTTCTGATCAAACGTACTCAGAATGGACATCATCGTCTTGTCCGGCGCGTAGATCGATCCGCTCAGGCTGGAGGCGATGAGCTCTTCCTCCATGGCGTATCGCCACAGGTGGCTGTACTGCGCCCTGGTTCCGTTCATAAAGAGATGTCGGCGCAGTTCCATGACATTGCTCATGTTGACGGCGGATTCCGTATACCCGTGATCTTTGCAGTAGCGAAAGAGCAGAAGAATCAGGCCGAAGAGGCAGTCCGCCGCGCTGTAATCCCAGAAAGGATCCCGCTCGGATACCTCTTCCAGCATGAGATTGCTGGCCACGTCATTGGCAAATTCCGAAGCCAGATCCAGATTCCCCTCCATGAAGAACCGATAAGGAATCGCCAGGGGATTCCAGGCGTTCCCGTACTGAGGCTGCCGGATATTGATGACGATGACGTGATACCCTTCTTCTTTAAGTTCCGCCGCGCAGCGGTTATAGATCTCCGCCTTCGGGTCGTTGATGATCATGCTCTCTCCGGCCTTCCCGATGATCTTTACGGTGGGTTCGATGATACACCGGGTCTTTAAGGAACCTGTGGAGCCCCAAATGAGGGTGTGGGTATCGCCCGCGTCGATGGCGATGCGGCGTCGGTCGCTGTCATAGGCCAGCGGCACGCCGCCCTTATGCCTTCCCGGCCGCGTATCGCTAAACGCCTGTTCCTGGTCCCCCACCCTGAAATGGGGATAGTATTTGAACAGCCTTTCTTTACTCTCCAGATAAATATTCTCGGGCATCTTTGTTTCTCTCCTTATCTTCCCAGCTCCATGCCGAGGGTCTCGTCAAGCTCCGTCACTTCTTGGTATTCCTCCAGGATGACCTGGATCTTCTGATTCAGGCTATATGTGGACCAAATCTCCCTCGTCACTTCCATGATCAGCGCGTAGATGATCGTTTCCAGCTCTTCCACCAGGTCCTGATCCACCTCCCGGCCGAACCGCCTTTTTACGAGTATGGCGGACCTGTAAAGGGCCTTGCGGTCATCGGATTCCTTCGTCTGTCCGGAGGAAGGCTCCTGGACTTTCTCCGGGGGGGCCTTCTTCGCCAAATACCGCGTTAGAAATTCCCGAATCCTCTTATTAATCCCCTCATCCTCGACGAAATTAAGGCTTAGAACCAACGTCGCCGCCAATATGGCGAAAAAGCGCTCCTCCGACGGGTCGTCCTGGATCCCCGTATCGATGGCCTCCTGCACCATACGGTAAAACCAGTGATACTTCTCCTCCAGTATCTCGGAGGGTTCTTTCTGAAAAGCCTCCCGCAGGATGTCGATGATCTGGTAGAGATAGACCTCCACCTCTTTTCTAGACTTCAGGTCCTTCTCCCAAACGAAGCGATCCTCCGGACGCCTGGGATCCCGCGTCTTCTTGCTGTACCGCGCCCTGACGCTCCTTTCCACCATCTCCAGCAGATGTTTTTTTTGCGCTTCCATGACCTCGGGACTGCGGCTGTTGGACAGGTGGGGAACATAATTTCTCCGGACGATGGCTTGGCTCTTATCGTTGATGACGTTGCGTCTAAGCGCCCCCAGCGCGTCTTTGTTCAGCGTTCTGTTCCGGCTCCTGGGGGCGATGGACAGCGCGACGATCTCTTCGCAGAAAAGAAGCTCCCAGAAGGTCAGGATGCTGCGGCTGTCCCCGTGAATCGCCTCTACATACCGGCTCTCGTCCTTCGTCTGCTCATAGTACGGCACTTCGCCGTTCAGATCCTCGAAATATCGCAGAAGCACGTCCAGCAGGCTCTTGATCTTCGACTCCTGGTTCACCTTCCGTCCCTCCTTTACTATAATTTACGATCAAAATCCGCCCCCATCTCGCCGAAAGACGGATTTCACTCTCTTTCTCTCTTTTGTTTAATGAAGATACGGAAGATCTCTTCCGATTCATCAGCAAGGAGGAAACAGAACATGACATCCACAAACATCTATCGTGAACATTTCTACGCAGTCTTATCCACAATCTCCACACAGGGTATCCACAGGATGGAGGATCTTTTACTTCCTGAAAACGAGACGTTGTATACGGATCTGTGGCTCTCCCTGCAGGGCTATATCAATTATTACGCCTTGGCTTCCAAGAATCAATACAGCCGCGGCGGAAAACGATCCGACGGCAACGCCGCCCGCCTGCGCGCCCTGACGAGCCGGGGCATGGAGACGGAAGATATTCAAGACGGCATCTTGATTCATATCATCGATAAGTTCGACCATGTATTAAAGCGTCCCCTCTCCGCCCAGCCCGCCTATGTATACGCCATGGTCAATCACCGGCTGGTAGATATCTACCGGCGCATAGCGCCCGTCTCTTTCAGCCTGGATCAGACCGTCAGCGACGAGGCGGACGCCTGCACACTGGGCGAACTCCTATCGGACAACCGGCGCCCGGGTCCGGAGGAGACTTTCCTGCAGCAAGAAGCCCTGCGAGAAGCCGTGGAGGAGCAGAAACGCAAGATTCTCGCGGAGGCCGACCTGCTCTCCCCGAGGCCCGCGGAACTCCTGGTCCGCATCGCCTGCACCCATCTTCGGATGAAGCCCGGCAAGGTGGCCTCTATGCTTGTAAAAAACGGACTCGAAGATACCTGCTCCATGCTTCTTCGCAGTCTATCCCTTCAATATAATCTCTCCGCGGAAGAGATTCGCGGCTGTCTCCTGTCCGCTTCTCCTTCCGCTCTCAAGGCGGATACGGCGGATACGGCGCAGGTGGCTTCCCAGATCAGCCGCCTGGTGTATCGGGCGGATAAGAGACTCAGATGATAAAATCAGTATATCATGTATAGCTTATAATTTCAATGAAAAAAAGAGTCGGCCGCAGCCGACTCTCTTTTTCGGGAGAAGTGAAAAGTTAACTTCTACCTCTGAGGGGTACTTTGTTTTACACTTCCTTTGTCAACAGATGCCCACTGATTGGAGGTAACACTATGAATACAAATTCATATTCTCATTTGACACTGGAAAAGCGGAGCTATATCTATAACCATCTACATTAACATATTCAACGCTTGACCCATATGACTAAGATTGGTCATAACTAGACCATACTTGGGTATATACTCTTGTCCACACACTGTACAAGTGAAATCCATTGAAAATTTAGCAGATGTGAATTGATAATAATCATTCCTTACCAAAAGATATCCTTGATTTTTTTCGCCTCTTCTAACGACGAGGCCGGTACTGCTACGAAATATCCGTCACCGCCATCTATAAGAAATTTATCAAAGATGCCATCCATCCACAAATATCCCGTAATGATAGTATCACCGGCAGGAGACGAAACCAAGGAGATGGTTCCATGTTGAATTCCGTCTAATGTCGAAAATGAAATCTGCCCACTAATTTGTCCAGTGGAAGAATCTTTGAAAGGTCCATATGGGATTCTGATCTTTCCCTCAAAGTGATCAGGCAACAAAAGGCTGAAATAATATGTACCCTCTACGCTGATCCCTATCCTTTGACTCCTCTCATTGCTATCCCATCCTATACCATAAATCTGTCTTGACACTTTTATAGGCCAAGAGAGAATTGATACGCTGAGAACGATCACGACGATTGTAACGCCTATAATATACAGTTTTTTCATAATTGGGGGAAGTTTAACTTTTCACTTCACTGACTCTCTTCTTCATTGCACTCATCACTTAGAAAACAGTTCCCATAGCTTCCGATCCGGCGAGGGAATCAGCGAGGTATCCACCAGCTTAGCGGCCACTCGGGGATCCCGCGTGGCGGCCTCGATGGATGCCTGTACCGCGGCCACTTCTCCCACGAAGATGACATAACCCTTGCCGCCGATCTGATGGGCGAGGCCAATCTTGATCACATTGGCCTGGGCCGCTTTTACGCCCTGATCCGCCGCCACGAGGGCGGACGCCGCCGTCCACGTCTCCACAACGCCCATGGCGTCGGGCGCGGAATAGGGGTATTGATTGACCAGAGCGTCAAACACCTGATCGTCCGGATTCCCCAGAAGGAACGTGTCCACCACATAGTCGGCGGAGAAACGCTCCGCCCGGTCCAGCGCGGAACGCACCGCGGAGATACTGCCGCGAATGATGATGATAAACGTGCCGGGGCAGGCCGTCACCGCCGTGACCAATTCCACCTCGGCGGTCTTCACCAGCTGATCCGCCGCCTCATAGCCCCTGGCGATGCTTTTTAACTCCATCATCCCCAGCGCGCGATATTCTTCCATGGCGTTACTCCTTTACGAAGATCTCTTCCGGGTTGGCCACGATCCCCACGATCGCCGCGTCGATGGACGCGTCCTGACAACCCGTCTGCATCCTAGCCGCGCTGCCCAGCGCCACCAGAACCAGATCGTCGATTCCGGCACCCGCCTGATCCACCGCCACCAATCTTTCCGCTCCCCCGTTCATGACCGGGACAGGCTCCACGATCATAAACTTGCTGCCGATCAGGTTGCTGTTCTTCCGGGTGGCGACAACCGTGCCGATGACTTTCGCAATTAGCATTCTTACACCTCTTTCTCTCAGGCTATCCTGTGCCGGCGTTGTAAAATCCGGCCGACAGAAAACTGCCGGCCGAGTTTTTTATCAATCCAAAATCAACGGCAGCATATCGCCGTTTTTGATTCCCAGGCCGTTCGCCTCGTCCGTATCGATATGCATCTCCGTCGTGAAACTGGGATCTACGCGCACCGGTACGTTCTCCAGCATCCCGCCGCGGGCGCTGGGCGCCTGCACGCTGACCACCTGTTTATCATGCAGCCCGAAATGGGCCGCGTCTTCCGGAGACATATGGATATGACGCTGAGCGACGATACAGCCTTCCTTCAGCGTCACGGCCCCCTTGGGCCCCACGATCGTGATCGGCGCGGAACCCGCCAGGTCTCCGGACAGGCGCACCGGCGCCTTCACCCCGAGACGAATGCAGTCGGTGGCGGAAACCTCCACCTGCGTCGCCTTGCGAAGCGGCCCCAGGACGCGCACATTCTCGATCGGCCGCAGCTTCAGACCGATAATCGTGACCGTCTCCTTGGAGGCGTACTGACCTCCCATCAGCTCCTTCATCGGCGTCAGCTCAGAACCCGCGCCGAACAGCGTGTCCATGTCCGCGCGGCACAGATGAACGTGTCTCGCGGACACGCCCACCTTGACGCTCTTCTTCGGATCGCCCTCCAGCGTCCTGCCTTTCAGCTGTTCCAGAATGAGCTGGCTGATTTCCTGTACTA
This sequence comes from uncultured Clostridia bacterium, assembly GCA_944376225.1. Classification (GTDB taxonomy): domain Bacteria; phylum Bacillota; class Clostridia; order Lachnospirales; family Bianqueaceae; genus Faecimorpha. Next base: position 13,328 of record CALWBZ010000075.1, read on the forward strand.
GTTTCTCATTCTGCAAAAGTATCACCCGAACTTTCTATATAAAGTCAGTAAGGGATCTTACTTCAGAGTCGGCAGAATCTTCTCGACGTCGCTATGCGGTCTCGGAATCACATGTACCGCGATGATCTCGCCCAGGTTCTGCGCGGCGTTCGAGCCGGCTTCTGTAGCGGCCTTTACGGCGCCCACATCGCCGCGGATCATAACGGATACCAGTCCGGATCCGATCTTCTCGGTTCCGATCAGGGTCACGTTAGCGGCCTTTACCATCGCGTCGGCGGCCTCGATAGCGGCTACCAGACCTCTCGTCTCAATCATTCCCAGTGCTTCCATTGTTTGTATCCTCCTTTAAGAAATCAAAGTTGTACTTACTCGCGCTAATCTCGATCTGCCGCATGACCTCCGGGTGGGGGTTGGCGATGACCGCCTTGGCCGCGACCATTCGGATGGTACGCGCCTCCGCGGCGTCCAGCGCCGCCTGCACGGCAGATACCTCGCCTTGAATAATAATCGTTACCAGCCAGCCTCCCAGCTTCTTCTCCCAAGTCAGAAACTTTACGTCGGCCGCTTTTAACATCGTATCCACGGCAGCTAACGCCGGAACATATCCCTGCAGCTCAAACAAACCAATTGCCTGCACTTACTGCCGCTCCTTTCTTTGCCCGGATTAGTCCAGTGTGGGCAGAATCTTCTCCACGTCGCTGTGGGGTCTCGGAATCACATGAACGGCGATGATCTCGCCCAGATTCTGAGCCGCGTTCGAACCGGCCTCGGTAGCGGCCTTCACGGCGCCCACGTCGCCGCGGACCATCACGGATACCAGTCCGGATCCGATCTTCTCGGTTCCGATCAACGTCACGTTCGCAGCCTTTACCATCGCGTCGGCAGCCTCGATCGCGGCTACCAGACCTCTCGTTTCAATCATGCCTAATGCTTCTAACATTTTGAGTCCTCCTTTAAGGATTATAATAATATCTTACTCGATTTTCTTTGATTACGCAAGCCCTATTCCTGTAAATCAGGTCTCCATGGGCTTATATTTCCCAAGACAGCTGATGTCCAGCATCTTCTCCGTGTCCTCTTCGGGACGGGCGATGATGTGCTGAGAGTAGACGCCGCTGATCTTGTTCGCCGCCGCGATCCCCGCTTCCATGGCCGCCTTTACGTCCTCCACCGTTCCCCGGAACTTGATGGACACCAGGAGGGGTACCGGCAGTTTATCGGCGTTCGCGGGCTTATTCTTATCCATGGCTCCGATCCTCACGTTGCCCGCCTTGCAGCCCGCGTCCGCGGCTACAAACCCGGCGGTGAGTCCGAATACCTCCAGAATCCCTACCGCTTCCATGGGGATCTTACTTGGCTACGTAGGCAATCTTGATGCCCAGCTGCTTCATGTTGACATCCATGGCCTCGTTCATCTGATCCAGCGGGAATTCATGGGTCACCAGCTCCTCGATGGGCAGGCCGATGCCTACGGCTCTCTTCAGGAAGTCCATGGTGATCGGATAATCGCTGACCTTATAGGTCCAGGAACCTACCATGGTGATTTCCTTATTGCAGATGTCGAAATGGGGGTTGATCGTGCAGCTTCCGTTGTCCACGAAGAAACCGATCTCCGCCAGGCCGCCGCCCCGCTTCACAAACTTCCATACATTGGACGCCGCCGAAGGAACGCCGGTGCACTGGAAGGCGAAGTCCGCTCCGCGGCCGCCGGTCACTTCCTTGATCCGGCGAATCTGCTCGTCCAGATCCTTATAGTTCTTGAAGTTGACGGTGTATTTCGCGCCGAAACGCTTGGCCATCTGCAGACGCTTCTCGTCTCCGTCCACGACGGTGATGTTTTCTACGCCCATGGTTCTGACCACGGCCAGAAGCATCAGTCCGATGGGGCCGACGCCCTGGATGAGCACGTTGGAATTGAAGGTGAGAAGCCCCGTGGACTTCGCCCTCTCCACCGCGTGCACCACGACCGCCGCCGGCTCGATCAGAAGACGAAGCTTCAGGCTCATGTCGTTGACCTTAAAGAATGTAGAACCCTTACGAATGACCAGATAATCGGAGAACCAGCCGTTGAAATGATAGTGGTCATCCTCCGGCATCAGGCCGTAAATGCCCGAGTTCTCGCACAAGTTGTCCCGATCCCGCATGTTCAGGCAGGCGTCGCAATGTCCGCAGGGAATCGTGCAGGTGACGATCCGATCGCCTACGGTCAGGGGCTTACCCGTCGTGTCCATGGTGATGTTCTTGCCCATCTTCACGATGACGCCGCTGCCCTCGTGTCCCAATACCACGGGAATCAAACCGAAGGGATCGTTCTTGTACTCGTGAACGTCGGTACCGCAGATTCCGCAGCCTTCTACCTTCACCAGCATCTCATCGTCGGTGATCTCCGGGATATCGAACTCCTTGATCTCAATCTTGCGCAGAGCGGTCAGCATCGCCACACGGGCTTTCTTGGGGATCTCGAACTGCGCGGGCGCGGCGGAAGCCGCGGCGCTCTGTCCGGATGTTCCCTTCATCTCTGACAGGACCTGAGCAACAATCTTTTGAATGTTTTCCTGATTCAAATCCATTTTTCTGCTCCTCCTTATCGAATACACAACGCGTCGGTCATGACGCAGCGGCGAGATTTAGTGAACGTACGGGCGGAGGTCAGTCCCTCGCCGGTACGGCTCGCGATCGTAAAGGTGGGGAAGCCTTCGCCTCCAAAGCCCAGCGCCGCGTAGGACGGACCATTCTTTACAAAGATCGCCGTATCAATCATCTGACCGAACTGGGTCAGGTGATCCACGTTTTTAGAATGCATATGGGCGGAATGACGGTTGCCATGCTCCAAGCGAACGCCCATCTCCATGGCCTCCTGAGCGTTCCGCGCCCGAACGATGCCCAGAATCGGCATCATCAGCTCGGTCTGCACCAGGATGTGCTCCTCCGGAGCCTCCAGGATAATGCATTTTACGCTGGGATCGGCGTCGATGCCAAGGGCTCTTAAGAACTTATAGGCATCGCGGCCCACCCAGTCTCTGGATACGCTCATCTTCCCCTTCTTGTTGGGAACGACCACCATCTCGGACAGCTTCGCAATCTTGTCCGCGTCTGTCAGAAGATAAGCGCCGTAGTTTTGCATCTCGGCAATCAGCTCGTCCGCGACACTGTCCACCACCACGACTTCCTTCTCCGCGATACAGGGAAGGTTGTTGTCCAGGGTGGCGCCGTTGATGATGCTTTCCGCCGCCCGGGGAATATCCGCCGTCTCGTCCACCACTACCGGGGGATTTCCGGCGCCGGCGCCGATCGCGCGCTTACCGGTGGAGAGTACCGCCGTGACCACGCCGGGACCGCCCGTGGCCACCAATAGGGGAATTTCTCTGCTCTTATACATCACGTCCGCCGTGGCCAGGGTGGGTTTCTTCACCGTGGCCGCGATGTTTGCCGGGCCTCCGGCCATAATGGACGCCTTATTGACCAGCGATACCGCGAAACTGGATACCCCGATCGCCGAAGGATGGGGATTGAACACCACACTGTTGCCGGCCGCCAGCATGCCGATGGAATTACAAAGCACCGTCTCGCTGGGGTTGGTTGAAGGCGTGATCGCGCCGATCACCCCGAAGGGGCCCTGCTCCACCAGCGTCAGTCCCCGGTCGCCGGACCAGGCGATCGTGGAAAGATCCTCGGTGCCCGGCGTCTTCTCCGCCACCAGGCGATGCTTGATGATCTTATGTCCTACGTTTCCCATCTTGGTCTCCGCCACGCCCATCTCCGCCAACGGCTGTAAGTTTTCCAGAGTCAGCTTGCGGATGTTGGAAATAATCTTTTCGCGAAACTCCAGAGGCATTCTCCGGATTTCCTTCTGCGCTCTTGACGCGGCCTCGATGGCCTCCTCCATGGTATCATAAATGCCTGTCTCTTCCTGCTCGGAGGGACGCAGTCCATTCATCTGAGACAGTACGGAACGTACAATTTCCTGTAATTCCTGTTCTGTTACCGCCAAGATAACACCTCCATCTATTGTTTTCCGTTCTCTATTTATCGGTTTTGCATGCGCAGGAATAACTCCTCGCCCACATCTCCCATCATCGTATCGATCTCCGCCGTAGAACCGCTGACGCCTAAGCCTCCCAGGATGTTGCCTTCCCGGTCTCTCAGGGTCACGCCTCCGCCGAAGATCACGATCTTGCCTTGATTCGTATGCTGCAGCCCGTAAAGGCTTCCTCCGGGCACGCACAGCTTCGCCAGCTCCTTGGTGGACATTTTTAGGGATACCGCCGTGAAAGCCTTGTTGACCGCGATGTCATAGCTGGCCAGGAAGGCGTCGTCCATGACGTGAACCGCGATGGGCCGCCCTTCTTTATTGCACACCGCGATGACAAGCGCCAGCCCCCTGCGGGCCGCTTCGTCTTCCAGGGCCTGCATGAAGATCTTGATATTCGGCAACGACATCGGATTCATGTCTTTCAGCTCCTTTAACGGCGCCACGGCCGTTTTTTCCTTCCTGGGCTCGGTCCCTTTCTGTGAAGAAGCCGTGCTGTCCAGGTAGCGGGCCGCTGCCCACAGATAGTCCGACAACCGGTTGAGATAGCGGCGATGCAGCGATGACTCCCGAGAGCCCACCGCCAGATCTGCCCTCGCGTATACACGCTCCGCCCTTCGAGCCGAAGCGCGGGCTACCTCCACAAGCGCCGCCGTACGGCACTGCCGCGCCACCGCGTATGGGTCAAACTCCTCGAAATAGGGCTCATATGCGTCGATCATCCGCTCCAGGTCGCTGACCGCGGTTTCCCCAAGGGTGATCCTCTCGGCAGTATCCTTACGCAGATATCGCAGGATCTGATTTAACTGCTCCTGCACGCGGTGCAGATCCGCCCTCAGTTCCTCCTGGGAAGATGGGGTGAAGGCTCTTGCCGCGCCAATGTTACTGATGAGCTCTTCGATGGCTCCTATCAGCTCGATCTGACCATTGGTCTTGGGCACCCGGCGTCCTCCGCCCAGTCCCGTCTGACCGCTGTCTCCCTTACGGGTATAGATCTTTTCCCGCGTGGCCTCTCACCTGCCTTCCATTCCAGTCGTCCAAAAATTACTTATTCAGTTCCGCCAGGATTCTCTTGGTGATCTCCGCTACCAGATCGTCGTTCGACGCGGGAGCCTCCGCCTTGCTCTGGCAGGAACCGCCGCAGCTGCCGCAGGACGCGCCGTGAGCGGCATGGCAGCCGTTGTTCATGTTCTGGCACAGATTCGCGGGATGCTTTCCGGTCATACCCAGCTGCTTACGAATCTCATACAGGCGCTGTACCTGCGCGTCGGACAGCTCCTTGGGGCCGCCCAGCTGATTCGCGAACATCAGGAGCTTGGCGTAGAATTCCAGAGACTCCATCTTGAAATATGCGTTCATCAGGGAGTCGCCGAAGCTCAGCGCGCCGTGATTTTCCAAAAGAACCGCGTCGAAATGCTCCAGATAGGGCTCCACCGCGTCGGGAATCTCCATCGTGGAAGGAGTGCCGTAGGGCGCGATCGGAACACAGCCCAGAGAAATAACGGCCTCCGGCATAATCGGCTGCGTCAGGGGAATCCCCGCGATGGCGAAAGCCGTCGCGTATACGGGATGGGCGTGTACCACGCTCTTTACATCCGGACGGAGCTTATATACCCGCATGTGCATCTTGATCTCGGAAGAAGGACGATAGGGGCCGTTCGCGGAAATGACCTTGCCTTCCGCGTCTACCTTGCAGATCATGTCCATCGTCATGAATCCCTTGGAAACTCCCGTGGGCGTACAGAGGAACTCGTTGTCGTTCAGCTTTACGCTGATGTTGCCGTCGTTCGCGGCGACCATACCTCTGTTGTAGATACGGCGGCCAATGTCCAGTATCTGTTTTTTAATCTCATACTCTCCTGTCATGGATGAAACCTCCTGTAGAATAATGATGAAAATCCAACCCGGAACATGTGACTTGTTGTCTGTTCTCGTGGGATTTCCTTTGTTTTGTTTCCATCTTACCAAACTTCACAGGTAATGTCAATAGTTTCGCGGCATCTTCTCGTGAAAACCGTGTTTTTTCTCGAATGGAGTCTGATGCCCCACTCTTTAAGCGTACACCACCCGAATCCCTCGGGCCTTCATGCTTTGTTCCGTCTTTTTCCCTAATGGCGCGTCCGTCACCAATATGTCGATTTCTTCCGTCTTCAGCGTCCGAATAAAGGATTTTTTTCCGAATTTGGTATGATCCGCCACAAGGATAACGGTTTTCGCGTTTTTCCGCATTTTTCGCTTAATCACCGATTCCTGCTCATGGGGCTCGAAGGTGCCGAGCTCCGGATCCAACGCCTTGCAGCCGATGATGGCCTTATTGACATAATATCTGTCCAGCGTTTCTTCGGTGATCGCGCCCACCATGGACATGATTCCCGGACGAAGCACGCCGCCGGTCACGATGATCTTCATGTTATCCTGCGCGGCTACTTCCTGGGGAATCCTCACCGAATTGGTAATCATCGTGATGTTGCCCCGCCCTTTGAGGTTCTTCGCCACATACATGGCGGTCGTGCTGGAATCCACCATCAGCGTGTCTCCATCCTCGATCATTTCCACCACCTTGCGGGCGATACGGCGTTTTCCTTCTTGATTCTGCGTCTCTCGCACATGGATGGACAGATCGCTGGTATTGTTTTGTACCAGTACCGCGCCACCATATGTCCGCGTCACAAATCCCTCGCTCTCCAGCTTCTCCAGATCCCGGCGAATCGTTTCCTCCGTCACCGCAAACTCTCCTGCCAGCTCCGTCACCCGGACGCTGCTTGTCTGCTGTATCCGCTCCAATATAATGCTTCGGCGGTCCATCGCCAGCATCGTCATCTTTGTTTCCTGCCTTTCCTTATTTGATCCGTCAAGGCTCGTAGCTCTTAAGGGGGAAGGATCTGGCGATCAGGTCCCGACCCTCCTGCAAGGAGCCGAGGGCTCCCAGGGCTTTCATCTGCATCAGAACCGAACCGGCCACCGCCGCCTCGATGGGCCCCGTCACCAGCTTCTTACCGCTCTCTCTGGCCAGGGTCTCGCACAGGAACTGATCCTGTATTCCGCCGCCCACCATATGAATGTCCGTCGCCTCGCGCCCGGTCAACTTCTCCAGGCTTTCCGCGTGTACCTTGATCTTCTGGGCCAGGCCGTTATAGGCCGCCATGGCGATTTCGCCCATCGTCTCCGGCCGGCCCTGCCCATGAGCCTCGCAATAATCCTGCACGGCTTTAACCATGTCCATCGGCGCCGTAAAGACGTCTTCGTCGGGATCGATGGTGAAATGCCTGTGCTCCGCGGCCCTCGCCGCCGCGATGATCTCCGGATATCCGACGGAAGGATTCGTCTCGTTCCACTTCTTCTTTAACTGCTGCAGAATCCACAGTCCCGTGATATTCTTCAGGAAGCGAATCGTCCCTTCTACGCCGCCTTCATTGGTGAAGTTATAGGCCAGAGAATCCTCCGTAATCACCGGCTCCGGGAGCTCCATACCGATCAGCGCCCAGGTGCCGCTGCTAAGGAAGATGCTGTTCTCTCCCGCGAGCGGCGTGCCGCATACGGCGGAAGCCGTGTCGTGGCTGCCCACCGCGATCACGGGAACCTTTTTCATGCCCGTCTCTTCCATGATTTCTTCGGTCAGCTCTCCGATCACCGTTCCCGGCATCACCATCGGCGCGAACATATCGCGGTCGATCCCGATCTCTTCCAGAATCTTATCGGAAAAATCACGGCTCTTCGCGTCCAAAAGCTGCCCGGTGGAGGCGATCGAATACTCGCACACCTTCTTTCCTGTCAGGAAATAGGCGAACAGATCCGGCATGAACAGGATGTCTTTGGCCGCGTCCACGATATACTTCCGATGTTTTATGTCATAGTAGAGCTGGTAAATCGTGTTGAAATCCAGCTTCTGGATACCGGCGATGCGATAGCACTCCGCGAAATCCCATTTCGCGTCCATCTCGGCCATCGCCCCCGCGTTTTTCGGGTCCCTGTAACAGAAGGGATTGGAGATGAGTCTTCCGGCCTCATCCAGATATCCGTAATCGACGCCCCAAGTATCGATACCGATCCCGGCGATCTCCACATCCAGTCTGGCGGCCTTCTTGAGGCCCTGCTTCATCTCATGAAACAGTCTCGGGAAATCCCAATAGAAATGGCCGTTCATCCATACCGGCTCGTTGGGGAACCGGTGGACCTCTTCCAGTTTCAGTTTGTCGCCGTCGTAGGTGGCCAACATCAGCCTCCCGGAGGATGCTCCGTAATCAAAGGCCAAATACGCAGAACTCTTTCCCATTTTGTAACCTCCTATGTTGTTTTATTTGAATTGGTGATTTCAGACGCAGCTCAGTCTCTCCGGTTTGAGAATGCTGCCTTGCTGCGCCTATTATACCATAAATCACGGTTATCTTGGGGAGTTTGACGCCCTTTGGCGGCAAACTCGGGGCGCAGCTCGGTCTCTCCGGTTTGAGAATGCTGCCTTGCTGCGCCTATTATATCATAGCGCCGCCGGAAAGACAAGGGCGTCCCGGCTTTATTCCTGCTCTTTCCGGCAGCGGTCGTACCTTCCCGCAAAGTCCGTCAAGAACTCTTCTCTCCATCGACTGACTGTCTTCGCGCCTTTGTGGGGTCCTTCGGCCAAGTCTTCCTCCAGACGGTCCGTCCACCAGCGTGTCAAAGGTCCTTCCTTCCGGGTAGACGCTTCCTCTGGCGTAGAGCGGAAACACCCTGACTGACCGTCGAGCTGGGGGATCTCACTGTGAATGACATAGGGCCATTCTCCCACTTCTTTAGGAACGAACCGGATGCGATACTCTCCGTTCCCACAATAGAAACCGGGGAAATCCTGATCTTTTGTTCTCAGGAAAAAGACCGGCTCATCCTGGGGCAGGTCTTCTCGAGAGGGGCCCTCAAAGATCATTTCCAGCACTCCGAATACCTGAATCGTATCCTCTGCCGTCGTGTTCCTCCTAAAGGTTTTTTGATCCATATAACGGGTCGGAACGAAGCTGCCGCCCCAGCTTTCCTTCGTCGGATCCTCCGGCTCGCCTCTTAGCAGATACGCCACCGAGGGCGTATCCCCCATTTTGATCGTTCCGCCCAGATGCTTGGCGAAATATTCTCCTAAAGCGCCGTGACCGGCCACATACTTTTCCACGAAGGAATGATTGCCCAGGTCTCCGCTCTGATCGCCTCCCACGAACCAGCCGCGGTAGGTGGAATTGTTCTCGATCATCCACAGATCCGGGAAATTCTGCCGTATATATTCATAGGCGTTAGGCCCCCATTTCTTGTTAGGACCTCCGATATAATACACCCTGAGTTTATCCGCAATCTGAGGCGCGTCATGTAGGGCCTGAGCAAGATCTTCCAAAAGCCCCCACATCAACAGATACAGTGGTCTCGGATCCTCCTTCTGGGCGCACCGGATAATCCACTCAGAAGCCTCCGTCGGCGTACGGTATCCGCAATAGGGCGCCGTGTCGATCACGCCCTGCTTGGTCATGGCGCGAAGCGCGTCCGGTTCCGGATAGGTATCGGAAAACCGTCTCAGGTTTGGATAATCCTTCTCATAGGCGTCGATGACCGTGAGAATATCCTGTTTGGTCCCCTCTCCCCAGGGCGAGGAGATCAATCCCTCCGTATCAAATACATCCGAATACAACAGATAATGCGCCATGGACTGGAAGTCATCGGGATCGCTTCCACCGATATCCGTCGTTACCACCACCCGATATCTCTCTCCTGCCAACGCGCCTTTTGTCCATTCACTCATACTGTTTCCTCTCTTTCTTTACTCTTCCGCTAAAATAATCGTCTCTCCCGCCAGATGCGGGAAAAGACGGCCGTCACTCAGCTTCAGCGTCCCCTCCCGATCCGCTCTGATCTCGGCGCGCGCAAGCTTCCCCTGCCGCCAGGAGACCGATACCGTGTAACCGCCTCTGGCCCGCAGTCCTTTAACTTCTCCGTCAGCCCATTCGGGCGGAAGGGCGGGAAGAATCCTCAGAAATCCCTCATGGCTCTGCAAAAGCATCTCCGCGATCGCCGCCGTCGCCCCGAAATTGCCGTCGATCTGAAAAGGCGGATGGGTGTCCAACAAATTGGGAAGGGTCGATCTTTGCAGCAGCAGGCGTATGTTCTCTCCCGCCTTCGCTCCATCCAATAATCTCGCCCACATGTTGATGATCCACGCGCGGCTCCATCCCGTATGCCCTCCTCCGTTTTTCAGGCGGGTCTCTAGTGTACGCCGCGCCGCGCTGAACCACTCCGCGTGCTCCGAAGTAATCTGCCGCCCCGGATGCAGCGCGAACAGATGAGAAATATGCCTATGGCCGGGATCCGCCTCCTCATACTCCCGCGCCCATTCCACGACGCGCCCCTCGGAGGTTAGCTGCACGCCGGGAACCAACCTGTCCCGCTGCGCCGTGTAAGCGGAGGAATCCTGTCCCCGCGCCCTTGCCG
>CALWBZ010000076.1 GCA_944376225.1 uncultured Clostridia bacterium
ATGGAGGCGACGGCGGGTACGATGCCCATAAGCGGCTCGGAGAGGAGCAGACGCCGCAGGTACTCGCGGTGGAAGCCAACGAGCGGGGATTTTATTTCTGCGCGGATACGCGGAAACTCTACGGGGCGGAGCTGGAAATGGAGGAGGCGCGCAGGGAAATCCTCTCAGTAGGGGAGGGATGGATCCTCATCGCGGCCAGAGTACGGTCCCGCCTGCCTCATACGTATACATGGCTTTTGCACAGCGATACCCAACCCGCGAAGGAAGGCGCATATTACCGGATCGAAAACGCCTCTTCCTGCCTACGGGTTTATCCCGGCGAGGAAGAGCTGCGATACGGCGTCCTGGTAATGAGAAACGAGGCCAACGTCACGAGCCAAGAACCGGACAATATCGTGACCACCCGCCTGTATACATTGTGTCAGGAGAACAAGCTGCCGGCTGCGCAGATGGTATTTATCAACGTACTGGCGCCGGCCGGAGCGGAGGGAACCGAGAATCCGATACGGATTAAAACCGTACGAAACGGATATGCCATCGCGGCGGGGGATACGAGGATTCTTTGGAGCGAAGAAGGAATATCAGTGAGCGCTCAATGGGGGCGCTGGGACATCCGGTCCCCTAAAATAAAAGAAAAGGAGAAGGAACAATGAGTAGAGTATTATTAATTACGGGAGCGGCCAGCGGTATTGGCTGGCAGACATGCAAGCTGTTCGGGAAAAACGGTTATGCCGTCGCTTTTAATGACTACAATCGGCAAAGCGGGGAGAAACTCCTGAAAGAACTTCAAGAAGAAGGGGTTTCGGCGGCTTTCTACCCCGGTGACATCACCGACGAAGCCAGGGTGGGGGAGATCGTAACTCAGTGCCTGGCGGATTTCGGACGGATCGACGTACTGATTAATAATGCGGGTGGCCTGGGAGGACGAAGCAAAATAGACGAGATGAGCACATCCTTCTATCATCATGTGATGGATTTGAATATGACCAGCGCCTTTTATGTCACTCGGGCGGCGGTGCCGGCATTAAAGCAGGCAGGCGCGGAACACAAGAACGCCTCGATCATCAATATTACGTCGATCGCGGCCTATAACGGCGGCGGGCCGGGAGCCTCGGTTTACGCGGCGTCCAAAGCGGCGGTGCTGGGCTGGTCCAAAGGGCTGGCAAAGGAGCTTATCGGGGCGGGAATCCGGGTCAACCTGATTTCCCCCGGCACTATCGATACGCCTTTTCACAGCGCCACAGCGCGGGAGATCGTAGAGTCTTGGAAAAAGGATATTCCCGCCGGACGCCTGGGAGACCCGCAGGAAGTAGCGAATGTTCTGGAGTTCCTTGTCAGTGAAAAGGCCAGTTATCTGGTAGGCGAGGTCATCCAGATCAATGGCGGCCAGATGATGGATTGACCAGAGACAATAGGGGACTCCCTTCCGTCCGGACTGGCGGAGGGGAGTCCCTGGGTATATGGAGAAACCGCAATGAAGATATTTCGACAAAAGACCTTTCAAAGATTCTGGGTGTCCTACCTGCTGATACTCATCCTGCCCCTGTTCGCCGTCAGTTTTTTGATGATCCGGTACAACACCCGGGTACTGACGGAGGAGGCCAGGCAGACGAGCTATCAGGGCGTGGCGCAGACTAAGGAGCTGATTGACCGGGAATTTTCGGAATTAAAGGAAGTAGCCATTCAGCTTGGAAGCGATCAGGACGTACGCCGTATCCTGTTCGAGCGGGATCCGGTGGAGTGGCAATATTCCAGGTGGCAGGCGCTGAACGAGATGATCGCGTTAAACGCGTCCGAGCAGTTTCCGGAAGAAATTCTGATCTATTTCGGGGGGACGCAGGAATTTCTGGGGGCCAGCAGCTATTATGATCTGGATCTTTTTTATCAGAAGTATCCCATGGATACCGTAAACAGACAGAATCTGACCGCGTGGCTGACGGAAGAAGAGCAGGATTACAGCCATGTATGTACGCGGGAGGGCCTTCGTGATTATCTTGTTTATAAGAGCGGCATCCCGGTCAACGAAAACAGTAGGGGAGCCGTTCTGATGTTCGTGGACTGGGAGATCATCCGACCTATGTTTCAGACGGCATCGGAGAAGATGGAACAATACGACTATATACTGGATATTCAGGGGAATCCGATCTATGCCTCTGGTGAGGAGGCGCAGGCGAACCTGACCTTTTTCGGCGACTCCATCCTAGGACAGGACACGCAGACGGAACATTGGATTTACGAGAAGCAGTATCTGATTACTTCGGTTACCTCCGACGTATTTCCTCTTCAGTATGTCACGGTCATCGCCATGTCCGATGTGCTGAAAAGCGTATCCGTGATGCGGACTAATTTTATTCTGATCCTGTGTTTCTGTATCCTCTTTGGGGTGATCGGAAGTTTCTGGCTGAGCCGGCGCAACTATCGGCCCATCGTACAATTGTTGGAATACGCGGAATCGGGAACCTTGAAAGACAAGAGGCAGGCGTATGCCGAATTCGGCAAGGTGATCGATCAACTGGACGCGCTGTTCACGCAGAACCGGTCGCTCATGATGTCCATGGAGAAACAGATTCCCAGTATGCGTTACAGTTTTGCGGCAAATCTGCTGGCCGGACGCTACAGATCCCAGGAGAGTATAGCGTCGATGGAAGAATTGCTGGATATTCGTTTCCCCAGCGATTTCTTTGCGGTAGTCATCACCAGGGTCGAAGATTATTCGAGGTTTACCCAAGAGGATGAAAAAAATCTGAGCCTGGTTAATTTTGCTCTTCAGAACGTTTTTCGAGAGATCATGGAGAACGACGCGGTGGTGCTGGATGTACCCGCCCACAAAGAGGTGAGTTTTATTCTCTGTTTTCGCGAAGGGGTACAAGCGCCGGAGGAAAGACTGGGAGAGCTTTTGCATCAGTTTTATCAGTTCGTAGCCAAGGCTCTCAATATCGAAGTCAGCATCGGCGTGGGAGAAGTGGGCAAGGGCATCACATCCATCATGAATGGCTGCGAACAGGCCAAATGGGCGTTGAATCAGCGGTTTCTGTATGGACAGGGTAACGTGTCCGTCTATCGTTCAGAGGATCTTTTGAAGGGAAACCGCTATTTTTATCCCATCGATCGAGAGACACAACTCATCAACCGAATGAAACAGGGAAGCGCCCGAGAGGCGGTGGGTATCGCGCGGGACATTCTGGAAGAAAACATGGAGAAACGGCGGCTGCCGGTACAGATCGAATACTGCATGATGTTTAACATGCTGGGAACGGTACTGAAGGTGTTGAACGATACCGGCATCGAATACAACTTGTCTGGGCTGGTGACGCAGATGCTCGACACGATGCTGAGACAGGGAAGTATGGAGAATCTATGTGAGCAGCTCTTGGATACGATCGCGAACATTGCTCATCAGATTGAGATTAACCAGGAAAGCGGCAATACACAGTTACGCGTGAGGATTCTGCAATATTTGGAAGACAACTACATGGACTCCAATCTGTCCCTTGCCTCTCTGGCGGACGCCTTTCATCTTTCCGGCCCCTATCTCAGTCGGTATTTCAAAGACCAGGCAGGAACGAATTTCGCGGACTATCTGTGCAGGCTCAGGATCCGTAAGGCGAAGGAACTGCTCAAAGAGGACCGACTGTCCGTGTCGGAGATCGCGGAACGAGTGGGTTACAATAGCTCCAATTCTTTTATTCGTACCTTCAAGCGATACGAATCCGTCACTCCGGGTGCTTATCGGGAACAGCCTCGAAAGACTTAAGCCAATTTATGAAGATGTCAGCAAAAGATGCCGACGTCGATTGTAAATGAAAGAATACGGGAAAAAGACTTGTAGATTTACACATGGGTCCTCCCGTGGTGTAATGGAACCAGAACACGCGGAGCCTGTCAACAGGCCGTGAAACCAATGAAGGAGGAAAGTAACATGAAAAAGCGTTCGATGATCGCGCTGCTCTTGACGGCGTTCTTGCTTGCGGGAATGATGTTTGGGTGCGCGGACGGGCCGGCAGACGCCGGAAGCCTGGGAGAGACGGAGGGCGAGGAGGAACTTAAAGCCATGATCGGGACCTATCCCATCGCGGACGAGCAGAATCCTTTAACCCTTAAGATTTGGTCCACCATGGGAGATGTGATTGCCAATGATATCAAGGATTTCAACGATATTCTGGCTTTTCAGGAGATGGAAGAGAGGACGGGCATTCACATCGAATGGGAACATGCCGTATCCGGTCAAGATACGGAAGCCTTTAACCTGATGCTGGCAACACGAGATCTGCCGGATCTGATTCGCAACAACATCGGGTCCGCGGGAAAAGAGGCGATCAAATACGTACAGGATGACGTCATCATCGATCTGTCTCCTTATATGGAGTACGCGCCGAATTTCAAGGGGATTTTGGATGAAAACGCGGATCTGTACCGTCAGTTGGCGGACGATAACGGGGGCGTATATTTCTTCCCGTCCCTGAATATGGACGTGCGGACCCGAGTATATCGCGGGTTCATGATTCGGGAGGACTGGTGCGATGACGTGGGAATGGAGATCCCATCCAATACGGATGAACTTTATGAGGTCTTAAAGGCATGGCAGGATCAGGACGTAAACGGAAACGGCAAGAAAGACGAAGTGTTCAGCGGGTGCGGCAGCAACGACTTCCTTGTGTATAACCTGCTCTGGTGCTTCGGTTCCCACTATGGCTTCCAATTAAAAGACGGCGAAGTCACCCATGGGCTTCTGACGGAAGAGTTTAAGGAGGGCATGGCTTATATCGCGAAACTTTACGAGGAAGGACTGATCGATCCGGACTTTCTGACCAATGATACGACGAAATGGGAATCCAAGTTTATCTCTGAGGAAGCGGGCGTGGCCTATGGCATCGCCTCCCGTATCGATAAGTTTAATAAAAACGTGGCGGATTCCAACTTCGTGCCGATCGCGAAGCTAAACGGTCCGGAGGGCCGGACGGGTTATACTTATGATAACACGATCACCAATATCTATAAAACCCAGCAGACGGTCTGCATCACGACCGCGAATGAAAACGTGGAAAAGAGCATGATGTGGATGGACTATGTTTATAGCCCGGAGGGCGAGATCCTCTTTAATCTGGGGGTAGAAGGCATTTCCTATGAGATCGGCGAGGACGGCAAGCCCCATTATACAGAGGCGCTGACCAACGATCCCCAGGGAAGGCCGCAGAACCAGATGCAGCTTCTCTACGCCCCTGGCGGCAGCCAGTGGCCGGTGAACGTGACCATGGACGCGCTGTATTGCCAGAAGACGGATATCGAGCTCAACGCCTTTGAAACCTATTCGTCCAATATTCCGGAGACTTCGGAGATTCTTCCGCCTTTCACGCTGACGGAAGAAGAGATGAGCTCCATCACCTCGAAACTGACGGACGTGAACACCTATGTGGACGAGGCGCTGGGGAGTCTCGCGATCGGAAAGATTTCTATCGAGGAGATCGATACCGTAGTCATTCCCCGGCTGGAATCTCTGGGAATCGGGGACGTTCTGGATGTGTATCAGATCGCCTATGAGCGATACATGAGCAAGGCATAAGCGTATACAGGAGGGTCGGGCGCGGAGGATAACCGCCGCGTCCGGCGATGGAGAAAGGACGGTGAGCGCGATGGCAGCGCCGCGAAAGAAAATATGGATCAAAATGGCGCAGCACCGGTATGTGTATCTCATGCTGCTTCCGGTCATGCTGTATTATCTGATCTTTCATTATTTTCCCATGGTAGGCGTACTGATTGCCTTCAAGGATTACAGCATCCGCTATACCTTCTGGGAGAATATTTTTAACGATTCCTGGGTGGGCCTCAAGCATTTTCAGGCGTATTTTCAGAGTTTTTATTTCGCCAGAACCTTTGGCAACACTTTGATTATCAATTTATACGGATTGATCTTTACGTTCCCGGCACCAATCATCCTGGCGCTTCTGCTGAACGAAGTACGGGGCATGCGGTTTAAGAAGGCGGTACAGTCCATCACCTATCTGCCCCATTTTATTTCTATGGTAGTAATCGCCGGGCTGGTCATCGATTTCACGAGCAGCGATGGCCTGATCAATACGATTATCGAGGCCCTGGGCGGGGAAAGCATTCAGTTTTTGGTACAGCCGGAATGGTTCCGTACGGTTTATATCCTGTCCGCCATATGGCAGGAAATTGGCTGGGGTTCCATCATTTATTTGGCGGCGTTGGCCGGCGTAGACGCCCAGCTGTATGAGGCGGCCGTCATCGACGGAGCGGGCAGATGGAAGCAGACGCTGCACGTCACGCTGCCTTCTATCGCGCCAACGATCATCATCCTGCTGATTATGAAGATCGGTCAGATGATGAATGTGGGCGTGGAAAAGATTCTCCTGCTGTACCAGCCCACGACCTATGAGACGGCGGATGTGATCTCTTCCTATGTTTACCGGAGAGGACTTTTGGAATCGGAATACAGTTTTTCCACCGCGGTGGATCTGTTTAATTCGATCGTGAATTTTATTCTGCTGGTGTCGGCCAACAAGATCAGCAAGATGCTGACCGAGACCAGTCTGTGGTGAGGAGGGAGTCTTATGGGAATGGTCGTAAAACGAACGCCGGGACAAAAGGTGTTCGATGTGGGAAATCATATTTTTCTTTTGTTTTTGGTCGTGATTACCCTGTACCCCTGTGTCTATGTTCTGGCGGCCTCATTTAGCGATCCCAATGAGGTCATGCGATCCGGCGGCATGCTGCTCTGGCCCAAGGATTTTCAGACGGAGACCTATGGACTCGTGCTGCAAAACCGCATGATCTTTGTGGGATATAAGAATACGCTGTTTTATGTCGTGGTAGGAACCGCTATCAATCTGATCCTTACGATTCTGGGGGCCTATGGTCTTTCGAGGAAGAACGTGCCCGGCGTAGGCGTCATGATGTTGCTCATTACCTTTACGATGTTTTTTCGAGGCGGCATGGTACCGGAGTTTCTCATCAACCGCTCCCTGGGGCTGTATGATAATCGTTGGGCGGTGATCCTGCCCTATGCCATGAGCGTGTATAATCTGATTATTATGCGCACTTTCTTCGCGAATATTCCGGCTAGCCTGGAAGAGTCCGCCAAAATCGACGGTGCCAATGATTTCGTGATCTTATTTAAGATTTTTGTTCCTCTGGCGGTGCCTTCTATTGCCGTAGTGGGGCTGTATTACGGCGTGGGGCACTGGAATTCCTACATGCGCGCGCTGATCTATCTGCGGGATCGGGAATTGTTTCCCCTCCAGGTGGTTTTGCGGGAGATTCTTCTGCAAAACCAGAACGAAGCGCTGCAAAGCGCCACGGATACTAGCTTTGCCTATGCGGAAAACCTGAAATACGCCACGATTGTGGTGTCCACGGTGCCTATCCTGTGTGTATACCCCTTCTTGCAGCGTTTTTTTGTAAAGGGTGTCATGATTGGAGCGGTGAAGGGGTGAGACGTCATGAGAGAAGAAACGGCTTTTTTTCACGGATGTATCGAGGTTGAGGAGACGAGATATGGTTTGATTCCCAGAAGGTTTACGAAAGCGCAGCTGGCGTATTGGGATCGGATTGGTATGGTGCGCGCGGCCCGCGCCCACAGTCTGGCGGGAACGCAGATCCGGCTTTTTACGGAGGAAACCGAGATCTCCTTTTCTTATCGCGTGTTGTCTGTCTGCGGAGAAAAGATGACCTTTGATCTTTACGAGGGGGAGAGGTTGACGGATTCGGCGACGTTACCCTCGCAAAACCTGGAAGGCCGGGTAGAGTTTGCCCTGTCAGGCCATGACCGGGAGGTTCCGGTGACGGTCTATCTGCCCTTTACGGCGGAGTTAGCCTTTTCGGATTTTCAATTGGGCGAAAAGACGAAGCCCGTTGGAAAAGACGGGTACCGTGGCCGCCTCCTGTGGCTGGGAGACTCGATCTCTCAGGGAATGCACGCACGGCATCCCGCCTTGACCCTGACAGGCATTTTGAGCCGTGCATGGAACTATGAGATCGTGAATCAGGGAGTGGGAGGATGCGGATATAAGGATATCTGTCAGGATTTTACCTATGGGCCCTGGCATCCGGACAACCTCGTTTTGGTATTGGGCACGAACGACACGGGACCGGCTCAGGCTGCGTGGAATCCATATCGGGAGCAGGTGCGCGCCTGTCTCGACAGGGCGCGGAAATCCTTCGCACCGGAGAAAATACGCTTGATCTCGCCCTTCTGGCGGGGAGACCGGATGAAACCGGAAATTGGGGAATCTCTGGGCCAAATCGTCAGGCTATTAAGGGAGGAGGCAAGAATACGACGCATTCCCTTTATCGACGGAGAGCGGGTGAGCCCTCATTGCAGCGATCTATACTGGGATGAACGACTGCATCCCAACGACGCGGGGTTTGCCGCGATCGGAGAAGCTCTGCGGGAGCTCATGTTATGAGGCTGGTTTCTGAGGCTCGTGAGGACAAAAATTCACGGGCCTTTTTGATTTGTAAATTTAAGAGGGCGATGAAATAAATGTTGTAATATTTCAATAAAACAAGGATAAAAAAGAAATTATTTGGAAAAATGCTTGACATTGCGGCATTTATCAATTACAATGATCGTAAAGAAGGGAACAAAAAGTTCGTGAATTGTTCCCAAATAAAAAAAGAGGCATGGCACATGAAAAAAGTATCGAAACGGATTGTTTTTCTGGCGCTGGCGACGGTGATGCTGATCGGCTCCACGTTGGCGGTGAACGCGAAGGTGGTTCGCTTTGAGCATTTGGGCTATACGGCAGTTTGCAATGTATCGTCTACATCAACGTCCATAAGATCGAGCATTTCTACGTCTCCGACGTCTCCCTGGGGAGTGGCGACACGGGTGTATGCGTATCAATCAAATGGAACATCTACTGCATGGGCAGGAAATGTTTCTACAGGAGGATCCTGTACAGCATCACGTACAGGTTTGTTAAATGTGGCATATGCGGATGCCGAATACTATATGTCCAGCGACTACGCCAATTACTTGGGAAGGATAGTGGAGTAATCTTTGGAAGGTAGTATTGGAAAGGGCGAGCGGTTGGTGCTCGCCCTTTTCTGTCAAGGAGGGGCAGCATTATGAGAAGATATATGATGATAATCTTTTTATTTACGTTTTTAGTGGGTGGTTGTCAATCATCGGAGAGGAAAGATTCTATATCCGGTGAGATGTCTCTTTTCGAAGAGACAGCAGACAACCTCTTTATGACGGAGGAATATCTGCCCGACTACGACGCGCAGAATCAGTTTTCGCGGTATAAGGATGCCGCAATTGTGGATAATATAATCTATTTTAAGTGTGGAACGAATATGTGTTTCTATGATATGAACACAGAAACAGCGTCATTTCTATGCGATAAACCGGAATGTACGCATAGTACAGGATCTTGTAATGCTTATTTTCAGGACTTGTGTGGTTTTTGTTATTATAATCAGAAGATATATTGGGTAGAAAAAAATGAGAATCATTATTACCTTGTTTCCATGAATCTAGATGGCTCAGATCATACGAGGGTACAGGAATTGCCAGAACCGTTTATGTTTTATGAATACAGTGCGGCTATGCGAATACATCGTGGATATGTGTATATGGCTGAAGTCCTAAATGAAGTTGAAATCGGACAGTCTTATAACCGATTGGTTCTCGCCAGAGTGAAACTGGGAGAAGAAAAGAGTGAACCGGAGACGATAATCGATAAGAAAGGAGACGCGATTACAGGATATGATTTCTATATGAACTTCTGGGGGAATACAATGTATTTTTTAGAGAGGGATTATATCACAGAAGGAAACAATAGAGGGATCGTCAGCATGTTGTATACCTATGATATTCATACAACAGAGGTAGAAAAGATATCTAAAGAGTTTTATGCGTCAGAGACACCCTCAGACTTATTAATAACAGAAGATGGAATATTTGTTTCTATGTATTACTACGAAGATTCATCGGAGAATAGGTTTTATGACAAGAGAGTGCTGCAATTTAATCTGGAATCAGAAGAGTGGATGGAACTGGCGGAAATCCCATTTCTGGAGACAGGGGATCCGATGTTGTTAGAGAACAATCTCTTGGCGGCATCATGGGGATGGGACACGCCTCGGAGTTTAATCGCGGATTATGAGGGGAATATTATACGAACATGCAATTTTCCCCTTTCAGAGACGCAGACCAATGTCAGCGTATATCCGCTGATCGCGACGGAAGAGTACGTGATTTTTGACCTAAAGCCGATTGGCGAAGGGACGGAGTCCATTATACTGGTGCCCTTGGATCCGGAAGAGGAATTGCAGATCTTATGTTCCTAAAGCAAACGGTCGTCGCTGAACGACGCGCGCAAACCGCCGGATTCTTGGCGCGGAGAACGAAAAAGAAGAAGTTTTTTCGTCCTCCGCGCCATCTTTCTATAGAAAAGCCTTGACATTTTCTTAAAATCCGATAAAATGAAAATGAGCCAGAGTAGGCGAGAGAAACGGGAGGCGAAGAACATGCCAAGAATCATTGCAGGGTCTGCCAGAGGAATTCCGCTGATGGCGCCCGACGGGCTGGATACGCGCCCGACGGCGGATAGCCGGAAGGAAGCAATTTTTTCCAGCATCCAGTTCGATATCCCGGGCAGCCGTTTTCTGGATCTGTTCGCGGGCAGTGGGGCCGCCGGATTGGAGGCGCTCTCGCGGGGAGCTCAAAAGGCGGTTTTTGTGGAAGCCGCTCATAAGGCTGCCCTTTGCATCCGCCAGAACATGGAGAAAACCAAACTTTCGCAGGGTGCCCGCCTCTTGGAAGAGACGGCGGAACAGGCGATTTTTCGGCTGGCCGAGGAGGGCGAGGTCTTTGATATCATCTTCATGGATCCGCCTTATCACAAGGGGTACGAGGAGCAGACGGTAAGGGCGGTTATAGAAAAAGGGTTGTTGGCAGAGGGTGGAAAACTTGTGGTGGAATCCGCGGCGGATACGGACTTTAACGTGCCGGAATCGCTAAAGGTCATGAAGGAAAAAATCTACCGTACCACAAAGTTCACGCTGCTGACGCGGAGTCAAGGAGAGTGTGAGTGATTAAATATGTATATCCGGGTAGTTTTGACCCGCTGACCAAGGGCCATGTGGATATCATCGAGCGGGGAGCGAAGCTGGCGGATCGTTTAATTGTAGGAATTTTGATGAACGCGACCAAACAGCCCATGTTTACGCTCAAGGAAAGGATCCGAATCATCGAGGCGGGGATCGGGCATGTGCCCAATGTGGACATCATCCCCTTTGACGGACTGTTGGTAGATTTTCTAAAACAACAGGACGCCAGAACGGTGGTGCGGGGCCTGCGGGCGGTGTCGGATTTCGAGTATGAGCTGCAAATGGCGCAGGCCAACCGGAATCTGTATCCGGAGATGGAGACGATTTTCCTTTGTACCAATGTAGAATA
This sequence comes from uncultured Clostridia bacterium, assembly GCA_944376225.1. Taxonomy (GTDB): domain Bacteria; phylum Bacillota; class Clostridia; order Lachnospirales; family Bianqueaceae; genus Faecimorpha. The sequence goes on from CALWBZ010000076.1 coordinate 11,426, forward strand.
TTCATTCATCAGTTCTACGGTGGTTAAGGATATATTGCGGCACGGGGGCGACATCAGCCACCTGGTGCCTATGGAGTCCATTCACATCATTGAGAAAATTTTAGGAGGTAAGGAAAATGGCAGTGGATCGGCAGATGGAAATTGAGGATATGCTCGCGTCAATCGATGAGATTTTGGAGCAGAGTAAGTCCGTTCCCTTCAGTGATAAAGTGATGGTGGAGCGGAGCGAGATCATGGAGATCACCAAAGAGATCCGGCTGCGTCTTCCTACGGAGATCGAGCAGTCCAAGTGGGTGCTGGAGGAGAAGAACCGGATTCTGGCGGACGCGCAGAAGGAAGCGGAGGAGAAGATCGCCCAGGCCGAAGAGGAGCGCAACAACATGATCAACGAGCACGAGGTGACCAAGCGCGCCTATCAGCAGGCGGAGGAGATCGTAGAGGCTTCCAAGAAGGTGGCGCGGGACATGAAGATCGGTGCTAAGGAATACGCGGACGAACTCCTGCAGCAGGTGGACGAGCAGATGAAGAGAATGGGAGAGTTCACCTCCGGCTCGGTAGAGGGAATCATGAAAGAGTACCAGCAGCGGGTACAGAGTTTTAACGCGGGCTTGGAGCAGAAGCGCCAGATCCTGCAGCAGAATCGTAAGGAGCTGAACGTCAATCGTTCCAATAACTGACGGAGCGGTGCGCCATTCGGCGTATCCCATCAAACTCGCCTTCCTGAGAAAGGCATAAAAGCAGCATCCCCCGAATATTTCTGTAATAGAAAGGTTCGGGGGATTTTTGTATGGGAAGGATGGTTCTCGCGGCGTTATTGGCCGTGCTCATGCTGGTCTTTCCGCAGATTACGCTGCAAGGGGCTTCAGAAGGGCTTCGGCTGTGGTTTCAAAATGTGCTGCCGGCGCAGTTCCCTTTTATGGTCTGTATTTTGCGCCTGATGAAGAATGGCCTGGGCAGAGGAAACGCTTCGGCGCCGTCTCTTTTTCTCACGGGCCTTTTGTCCGGTTATCCCGGCGGCGCCAAAAGTATAGAGGTGCTGTACCGTCAGGGACAGATCAGCGTGGAGCGGCTGCAATGGCTGATGAGCTTTTGCAACAATTCGGGCCCCCTTTTTATTGTGGGAACCATCGGAATCGGCATCTTCGGCTCCGCGGATATAGGGTACCGGATCCTCATTACTCATCTTGGAGCGGCAGTGATCTGCGGATGTCTCTTTAGCCTTTGGGGACGGGGCGAGGCATTTCCCGTAAAAGAAGGATTTCGTCCCGAGGAGGAGAGCTTCGGGGCCCAGCTGGGATCCTGTGTCACGGAAACCGCCTCCGTCATGATCATGGTGGGCGGCTTTATGATGCTGTATTGCGTTCTCATCCGGCTTTGTTCCAGGCTGTGGCCGGGGCCTTCCTATTTGTATGGCCTATTAGAAATGACCAATGGGGCCGCCCGGCTGGCGAGCCTGCCCAAGCGGTGGTCGGTGCCTCTAGTGGGGGCCCTGATCAGTATGGGCGGCTTCTGTGTGTATTCGCAGACCTGTACGGTTCTTGAGCATACGCCCTTTTCGGGAATGAGATATCTGCTGGCCAAGAGCGCACAGGGGATCCTGTGCGGGGGAATGCTCTTTGTCTGGGGGATTCTCGCGGATTAGGGCTTGATTTTTGCGGGGAAATGTGGTATTCTCTTGAGGATAGGCCATGACGCCACGGAATATTCGAAGATCGTTTTTCTTTTGGCCATAAACCTATGATACAATTTCTCAAAATGCGGGAGAGGATGATAGAATGAGCGAAGAACAGGATAAGTTCGAAAAGCGCAAGCAAGAAGCGCAAAAGAGGAAGAAAAAGCTTCAGAAGATGCAAAATTCCAAGATCAAACCCAGGACGAAACACGCCCTGGCGATCGCCGGCGGATCTTTAGCGGCCATCGTGCTGGTGGTGGCGCTGATCTTTGCCAACGCCGGGTTTACCCGCAGGATGGTGACGGCGGTAGAGGTAGGCGACAAGAAGGTGAGCGCGGCGGAATACAGTTATTATTACATTCAGCAGGCGATCAGCACCTATAATACCTATACGCAGATGTTCGGGTCAAGCTATGCCCCCTTCGACACGGGAAAGTCGCTGGATAAGCAGGCGTATTCGGACACCCAGAGCTGGGCGGATTATCTGAGCGCAAACGCGCTGTCCGCGGTGCGGGGCATCAAGACGTTGGTGTCCGCCGCCGAGGCCGAGGGCTTTACGATGTCCGAAGAGGGAACGGCGAGCGTGGAGCAGACCATGCAGACGCTCAAGACTTACGCGGACAGTTCGGGCATGACCCTGAATCGTTATTTGTCAGAGGTGTACGGCCTGGGAATGAATGAAGATCTGATGCGCCAGACGCAGATGGAATACCAGTTGGCCCTGGAGTATGAGGAGGCCCTCAGAGACCGTCCCGAATACACGGAGGAGGAACTGGAGGACTACTATCAGAATACCGTCCACGATTCTTATACTTACGTGGATCTGCGGTATTACGAATTCGCCCAGGAAGAGGCCGGCGACGATTCCGAAGGGAAGACCCTGGAAGAGGCCAAGGCAGAGGCCGAGGATTTCATCAGCGATATCAACAGCGCGACGGATTATGCCCGCAAGATCAAGGTGCTTCTCAAGGCAGAAGCCCAGGCTGATGAGGATGAAGAGGACGAGGATGAGGAGATTACCGACAACACGGAGCGCGTCGGCGTATCGGTTTCGTCCTTAAAGAATGTCGATGAGAAGCTTGCGGAATGGGCGTTCGCCGAAGGACGGGCCGAGGGCGACGTGGAAGTCGTGGAAAACGAGGACGGCACCGGATACTACGCCGTCTACATGGTAAAGAGCGCGTACCGCAACGATTACAATACGGTCAACATGCGTCAGATCTATGTGGAGGTAGAGGATACTTCCGACGAGGAAGAGATGGCGGAGGCTAAGACCCGGGCGGAGGAACTCTTGAGCCAGTGGCAGGATGGGGAAGCGACGGAAGAAAGCTTCGCGGCCCTGGCGGACGAGGAATCCGATCTGAGCGTAGAGGGCGGTCTGTATGAACAGATGGCCAAGGGTGAAGGAGAGATCACGGACTGGCTGTTCGACGAGAGCCGACAGGCCGGGGACGCGGCGGTGCTGGAATCTTCCGGCGGCTATCATGTGGTCTACTATATCGGACAGGGCGATCCGTACTGGATGGTACAGGTGGAGTCCGCGAAGCGCTCGGCGGATTACAGCGATACGTACGCCAAGCTGGAGGAACAGTATCCCGTGACCGAGCATAGTCTGGGCATGTGGCTTCGTTCCGAACCTTTCCGTTAAAATATGAAATGATTTTGAGAGGCTGTCGCGGGGACGCGGCAGCTTCTTTATTAGGAGAAGCCATGCGTGTATTAGGAATTATTTGTGAGTACAACCCTCTTCATAACGGTCATGCCTATCAGATGAGGCAGGGCATGGAAAGAAGCGGGGCGGACGCGGTGGTATGCGTGATGAGCGGGCACTACACCCAGCGTGGAGAGCCGGCGATCACGGACAAATGGACGAGGGCGAGGATGGCCCTTTCGGCGGGGGCGGATCTGGTGATCGAGATTCCCACCCTGTATGCCATGAGCGGAGCGGAGAGCTTTGCCAGGGCGGGTGTAAAACTCTTATTGGAGGCGGGGGCGGACATTCTTTCTTTCGGGTGCGAGGCGGGAGAGGAGCCGGAGCTTCGGGCGTTGGCGGATCTTTTTCATCGGGAACCGGAGGAATATCGCAGGAATCTGCGGGCCGGCCTGGACGCGGGAGAAAGCTACAGCGTATCCCGAATGAAGGCGGCGGAGGCCTATGTTCCCGGGGCCGAAGAGATCCTTAGACAGAGCGGATCGATCCTGGGAATCGAATACCTGAAGGCGCTTGTAAGGGCCGGAAGGGCGGATTTTCCGACCGTCATGGTGAAAAGAAGGGGGGCGGGACACCGAGACGAGGAGAGTCTCGGGCCCTACGCCTCGGCGAGCGGGATACGCAAAGCCTTTCGGCAAGGGAAAATGCTCGATGAGGCCATGCCTGCGGAGGCGGCCGAGATCTGGAGAGAAGCCGTCGCGAAGGGGAATTATTCCGCCCGAGGGGACTTATGGAAAGAGATGCTCTATTGGCGGCTTACGGAGCTTGGGCCCCATCGCCTCAGCAAGACCCCGGAGGTGGGAGAAGGTCTGGAATATCGGATCCTAAAGGCGGCGGAAGAAGATCTAACCTGGGATGAACTCGTGAGCAGGATCCTGTCCAAACGATATCCCGCCTCGCGGATCCGACGGGGCCTGATGAATCTGTGTCTTGGCATCACGGAGGAGAGTCGGGCCCGGGCCCATTGGGAGGAAGGACCCGGATATCTGCGTGTGCTGGCCATCGGCCCCCGGGGAGGGGAGCTGCTTCGCGGGATTCGTCGGGAAAGCGGTTTGCCGATCCTCACGAGACCGGCCAGACAGCTTGCGGAACTGACGGAGGGAGCCGCCTATATGTTTCGGGAGGAGACGCGCCTAACCGACGTCTACGCCCGATTCCTGGCCAATCCGAAGCTCAGGAGGCGGGGATTAGAGTACAAAAATGAAATCGCAAAAAATTAGAAAAGAAGAGAAAACAAAAGAAAATATGAGAAAATAATAGAAAACGAAACGAAACGGGTGAAATTAAAAGAAAACGAAAGTTGCCTATAAGGGGTCAAGTGAGTAAACTATATGCTGTTAGCACTCGAGGATATGGAGTGCTAACAAGAAGAAAAGAATTCATGCAAGAGAGCCGGTCAGCCGGCGGCGCATTCAAGGAGGTAATGGATATGAAGTTGGTGCCTTTGGGCGATAAGATCGTCTTAAAGCAGCTGGAAGCGATGGAGACGACGAAGGGCGGTATTATCCTGACGACGCAGTCCCAGGAGAAGCCTCAGGAAGCCGAGGTAATCGCGGTAGGACCTGGCGGTGTGGTAGACGGCAATGAAGTCGCGATGGAAGTGGAGCCGGGCGATAAGGTGATCTATTCTAAATACGCGGGAACCACCGTTAAGCTGGAAGATACCGAGTATATCATCGTGAAGCAGAGCGATATTCTGGCGATTGTAGAAGACTGATTGAAGCAGAAAAGGGAGGATGATTCAAATGTCTAAGGATATTAAGCATGGAACCGAAGCAAGAAACGCGCTGGAAAAGGGCGTGAATTTGCTGGCGGATACCGTTAAGATCACGCTGGGCCCCAAGGGACGCAACGTGGTATTGGATAAGAAGTATGGCACCCCGCTCATCACCAACGACGGCGTGACCATCGCTAAGGAGATCGAGCTGGAGGACGCTTTCGAGAACATGGGCGCGCAGCTGGTCAAGGAAGTCGCCACCAAGACGAACGACGTTGCCGGCGACGGCACGACCACCGCGACGGTGCTGGCCCAGGCCATGATTCAGGAAGGATTGAAGAACATCGCCGCGGGCGCGAACTCCATCATCCTGAGAAGGGGTATGCAGAAGGCGACGGACGTTGCCGTAAAGGCGATCCAGGAGATCAGCATTCCGGTTTCCGGCAAGAACCATATCGCTCAGGTCGCGGCGATTTCCGCCGGCGATGAGGAAGTGGGCGCCATGGTGGCCGACGCCATGGAGAAGGTTTCCAAGGACGGCGTGATCACCGTAGAAGAGTCCAAGACGATGAACACCGAGCTGGATCTGGTGGAAGGCATGCAGTTTGACCGTGGTTATCTGTCCGCTTACATGGCCACCGATATGGATAAGATGGAAGCTGTGCTGGATAACCCCTATATCCTGATCACCGATAAGAAGATCAGCAACATTCAGGAGATCCTGCCCGTTCTGGAGCAGATCGTACAGCAGGGCGGACGTCTGCTGATCATTGCCGAGGATGTGGAAGGCGAGGCGCTGGCGACGCTGGTTGTCAACAAGCTGCGCGGCACCTTCAACTGTGTAGCCGTTAAGGCGCCGGGCTTTGGCGATCGCAGAAAGGCGATGCTGGAGGATATCGCGATCCTGACCGGCGGTACCGTCATCTCCCAGGAAGTGGGCTTGGAGCTTAAGGAAGCGACCATGGATATGCTGGGTCGCGCCAAGACCGTAAAGGTACAGAAGGAGAACACGATCATCGTAGACGGTATGGGCGACGCGGAGCAGATCAAAGCTCGTGTAGCGCAGATCAAGGCGCAGATCGAGGAGACCACCTCCGATTTCGATAAAGAAAAGCTTCAGGAGCGTCTGGCGAAGCTGGCCGGCGGCGTTGCCGTCATCAAGGTTGGCGCGGCCTCCGAGGCGGAGATGAAAGAAAAGAAGCTGCGTATGGAAGACGCGCTGGCCGCGACTCGTGCCGCCGTTGAGGAAGGCATCGTGTGCGGCGGCGGAAGCGCCTATATTCACGCTATCCAGGCGACGCAGGAGGCTGCGGGCAAGATGAGCGGCGACGAGAAGACCGGCGCCAACATCATCGTAAAGGCTCTGGAAGCTCCCCTTCGTCAGATCGTGGCCAACGCCGGCCTGGAAGGCTCCGTTGTGGTCAATAAGCTGAAGGAATCCAAGGCGGGTACCGGCTTTAACGCGCTGACCGAGGAGTACGTGGACATGGTGGCCGAGGGAATCATCGACCCCGTTAAGGTAACGAGAAGCGCTCTGCAGAACGCGACCTCCGTTGCCTCCACGCTGCTGACCACCGAGGCGGTTGTGGCGGATCATCCGGCACCGGAACCGGCTATGCCCGCGGGCGGCGCCGGCGGAATGGGCGGCATGATGTAATTCATAAAACCAAGATCGGGACGCTGTCTTTTGGCAGCGTCCCGTTTTTTTGGAACGGATTTTGAACATAAAAAAACCTTGCGGAAACCGCAAGGAAATAAGAAGGCGTCACCCAGATTTGAACTGGGGGTGAAGGTGTTGCAGACCTCTGCCTTACCACTTGGCTATGACGCCGGATGACCCGTGGGAGAATCGAACTCCCGTTACCGCCGTGAAAGGGCGATGTCTTAACCGCTTGACCAACGGGCCATAGTGCTCTCTCAAAGAGCCGGTTATTATTCTACCATGATAGGGATGAAAAGTCAATCATTTTTTTGAAAAAGATCGGAAAAATTTTGCGGCCTGGGAGCAAGGGGCAGGATGGACAAATTTCTCCATATAAATCATACATTTGTTCTTGCATTTTTGGCAATTTCAATGTATAGTATGAGTAGGAATTGTGATGATATGTATGAGCAAAGGAGGTGCGGTATGTACCAATTTTTTCAGCAATGTTTTCAACAGTACCTAAGCCTATATTCCGAAGAGATTGCTGAGAATGAACGTTTGCTTACCTTGTTCGCACCGTTCTACGGCCTGGCCAATCCTAAAAACTATGAGGCGTGGAAACTTTCCAGTGATATTCGCTATTTTGAAGTCAGCCACCTGGTATATTGTATGCTGCACGATGATACGCTGCCTCAGGAGCTCAGGGAGTTCGGTCGGTCGCTGCAGGAACAGGGCTATGACGCGATTGGGGCTTCGGGTACATTTTCAGAGGAGACGGTGACCGACCAGCTCAAGCTGATCTACACGATGATCACCAAAAACGGGATGACGCGGCCGGATCTGTTCCCACCGCGGGAGGAGACGTCCTCGGATTGATCGATGAAGACAGGAAAGAACCGATACCCTACAGGATGCCTGTGGGGTATTTTTGCTACCGAAAATAATTTGACAAGAAATTATATAATTGTGTTGACAAAATATGATGGCGGTGCTATAATTTAACCGAGCCATGAGAAAGGCTTAGTTTTGATGAAAATAGGAGGGCTTATGATATGAGTCAGAATTATACACAGAAGTCCCTGGACGCCATTCGCGGGGCCCAGGCGATCGCGACGGACCATGGCCATGTACAGCTGGAGCCCGTTCATATTTTATACGCGCTGCTGACCCAGGAGGAGAGCCTGATCGCGGCGCTCCTTGGCCGGATGGGCGTCGATGTGCCCGCCATGCAGAAAGCCTGTGAGAACGCCCTTTCCCGGATCAGTTCCGTCTCCGGACCGGGGCATAAGGCCGGGGAGATTTATGTGTCCCAGGCGACGGACCGGATGCTGGGGGACAGCGGCAAGAAGGCCAAATCCATGAATGACGAGTATATCTCGGTGGAGCATTTGTTCCTGGCCTTGCTGGATTGCCGGGATTACGCGGTACAGGATATTTTTAAGAATTACGGGATCACCAGAGACGGATTTTTGAAGGTGCTGGCGGATGTGAGAGGAAACACCCGGGTGACCAGCGACACGCCGGAGGAGACCTACGAGGCGCTCAAAAAATACGGACAGGACCTGGTGGAAGCGGCCCGGCAGCACAAGCTGGATCCCGTCATCGGACGGGACGGAGAGATCCGCAACGTGATTCGTATCCTGTCCCGGAAGACTAAGAACAACCCGGTGCTGATCGGAGAGCCGGGAGTGGGCAAGACGGCCATCGCGGAGGGATTGGCCCAGCGGATTGTTCGCGGGGACGTGCCGGACGGCCTCAAGGATAAGACGATCTTTTCCCTGGATATGGGGGCGTTGATCGCCGGCGCCAAGTATCAGGGAGAGTTTGAGGAACGGCTAAAGTCCGTCTTGAACGAAGTGAAGAGTTCCGAAGGACGGATCCTGCTCTTTATCGACGAACTGCATACCATCGTGGGCGCGGGCAAGACCCAGGGAGCCATGGACGCGGGGAACCTCTTAAAACCCATGCTGGCCCGAGGGGAGCTGCACTGCATCGGCGCTACCACGCTGAACGAGTACCGCCAGTATATCGAGAAGGATGCGGCGCTGGAGCGGCGTTTCCAGCCGGTCATGGTGGAGGAGCCCACGGTGGAGGATACCGTCTCCATCCTGCGGGGGCTAAAGGAGCGTTACGAGGTCTTCCACGGGGTGAAGATCATGGACAATGCTTTAGTCGCCGCTGCGACCCTATCCGACCGGTATATTACCGACCGTTTCCTGCCGGATAAGGCCATCGACCTTGTGGATGAGGCCTGCGCGGTGATTCGTACCGAGATGGATTCTATGCCCGCGGAGATCGACGAGATTTCGCGAAAGATCATGCGCCTAGAGATCGAGCAGACGGCCCTCAAAAAAGAGACGGATACGCTCTCCCAGGAACGCTTAACGGATCTGAGCCGGGAACTGGAAGAGTTGAGGGACCAGATGAAAGTCATGAAGACCCGTTACGAACAGGAGAAAGATTCCATCGGCCGCGTGCAGAAACTCCGGGAGGAGATCGAGCAGGTCAACGCGGAAATCGAAAAAGCGCAGCTCTCTTATGATCTAAACAGGGCGGCGGAACTCAATTACGGCAGGCTTCCGGCCTTGAAGAAAGAGCTTCAGGAGGCCGAGGAGATGTCTAAGAAAGAGGGAGCGCGCCGGGAGTATATGCGGGACGCGGTGACGGAAGAGGAGATCGCCGAGATCGTCGCCCGGTGGACAGGGATCCCCGTGACGAAACTGATGGAGAGCGAGAGAGCGAAACTCCTGCATCTGGCGGACGAACTGCATAAGCGGGTGATCGGTCAGGACGAGGCGGTGGAGAAGGTGACGGAAACCATCCTTCGCTCCCGGGCGGGCATCCAGGACCCGAACAGGCCCATCGGTTCCTTCCTGTTTTTGGGCCCCACCGGCGTGGGCAAGACGGAGCTCGCGAAGGCGCTGGCTGCCACTCTCTTTGACGACGAGAAGAACATGGTGCGAATCGACATGAGCGAATATATGGAGAAGCATTCCGTCTCCCGCCTGATCGGCGCGCCTCCGGGATACGTGGGATACGACGAGGGAGGACAGCTCACGGAGGCCGTCAGACGGCATCCCTACAGCGTCGTACTCTTCGACGAGGTGGAGAAGGCCCATCCCGATGTCTTTAACGTCCTGCTTCAGGTGTTGGACGACGGCCGTATTACCGATTCCCACGGCCGCACCGTGGATTTTAAGAATACCCTCCTGATCCTGACCTCCAACCTCGGCTCATCCTATTTGCTGGAAGGGATCGAACCGAACGGGGAGATTTCTAAGGAAGCGAGGGAGAACGTGGAGACGCTTCTGAAACAGTCCTTCCGTCCCGAGTTTCTGAATCGTCTGGACGAGATCGTCTTCTATAAGCCCCTGACGAAGCAGGAGATCAGCCAAATCGTGGATCTGATGATTAAGGGGCTGTCCGAACGGCTTAAGGATCAGCAGCTAAGCGTGCGGCTGACGGACGCGGCCCGGGCTTATATCGTGGAAAACGGGTATGACCCCGTCTACGGCGCCCGTCCCCTGCGGCGTTTTATCCAAAGTCATGTGGAAACGATGATCGCGAAAGTGATCATCGCCGGCGATGTCCACGAGGGTTCCGCGTTAACAGTCGACGCGGGAGAGAACGGACTGTATCTGCGATCCTAAACGAAAAAATAGCATAAAAACCATGGCGGACAAGCGATTTCAACTTGTCCGCCTGTTTTATTATACTTCGCCTGTACTTTTCCGGCCAGATTGCCGGCCATCCTTCCCATAAAGGAAAAAAAGTAGTATAATCTGTTGTAAAGACTGGGATTTGGATTGGAGGGTCACAGGATGGATTTGACAGAGATGAAATCACTGTTGTTTTATGTGTCGGGGAATTCTTTTAAGGCGGAGAAGGCGGGGGGAAGAGCGAAGCCCACGTTTTGCAGCGCCGTCTCTCTCATCGAGGACGGTGTAAAAGGCGGGGCCATCTCCTGCGATACCAGGCAGCAGCTGGCCTGGAAGGCGCCGGGCAATATCTATGCCGAGAGGGGGACGCTGTCTTTCTGGTGGAGATCCCGGTATCCCGTAGGGCCCACCCCCTTTCCGATCTTCCGGGTGGGCTATGCGGATCACAGCAGCTGGGATCAATGTTTTCTTCGGGTGGATTACGACGGAGAAGGACTGGAAGCCTTTGTGACGGATATCAATCTTTCCCGGGTGAGGGTGATCTGCCCCGTCAAACCCTTTCCCGAACCCCAAGAATGGATGCATATCCTGGTAGAGTGGGACGAACTCTATGGGATTCGTCTGTACGTAAACGGGGAGATGGCCGGGGAGAAAAAGCAGCCCGGCGTGTATTTCGCGGGGCTCGATCAGTTTGGCCCCCATTCCCGGATCATCGGCAGCTGGCATGTGCAGAGCGATTATAACTTCATTAGGGGCGGAGACGTCTGCGAGATCTCCATATGGGATCATATGCTTTCCGCGGCGGAGGTGAAGACGCTGGCGCGGGGTGAGTGGCCGAATCCGCCGGCGTACCGGCCGGATGCAGAGGATCCCTTGGTGAAAGAAGGATTCCTCTTGCGCAACGGTTTTAACCGCAAGGTGCCGCGGATTCCAGGCATGGCCGTGGCCCGAAAAGTGGAGATCCATGAGGCCTATGATCTCAAACGCTGGTGGTATAAGGGCTGCGACGGCATCCGGGAGACCACCTGGCCCGGCGTATATAACCGTTCCCGATTGAAGGGGCGAAACGACTATTTCCAGCTTCCCGATTGGGACTGCTATTCCCTGTCCGGCCAGGCGATCACGTTTCATCTGCCCTATGAACCCTACGATCATATCGAGATCTCCGGCAGCGCCTACGGCAAGGCGGAATTGGTGGATGATGACGGTTCCGTGAAGGAGGAGCTGTTTACGCGGCCCCAGGGGCTGGAGCGTACCGTTCATGAGATGCCGACCCGTATCGGCGGCAAGATTCGTTTCACCAATGTAGAGAAAGAAGAGCCCATCGGCGATTTCTCGGTTTATCATGTCTATGAGGGCCGGGCTCCCCGGGGGATGTACTCCTATACCTATCATGTGGAGCCGGGTTCCGACCGGCGTCAGGACGAGGAGGCCCAGAGGGAGCTGCGCCGCTTCATCAAGGGCCGTTATACGCCCTACGAGAGGAATATCTGGACCGCGGTGCCGGACGGCGCGGGGAACAAACTGGAGACGGAGGAGCAGGGTGGGTATCCCTTCTACAACATCATCCTTCCCTACGAGGCGGACGATCACGCGGGACTGGACGGGATCGAGCTGACCTTCTGTACGCAGGAGCAGGGGGACGTCTCCTATTCGGTCCAGGTGAAGGATCCCCTGTGGTATTACCGCAACCTAGCCCATTTCACCTTCCGGGCCCAGGCGGGCATCCAGCAGCGGCTGTGGCTGGATACCCGGGATCGCATCCTGCCCAAGGGACGGTGTTTGTATCTGGTCATCGCGGTAAGCGACCTCAAGGCGGGCAAGCGGATGATGGAGAGTCTGCAGCTTCGGACGATCTATAAGCCGGCGGAGCAGGCCAGGGCGGAGCATGTGGAAGACCGTTTCGCCCAGGTAAAGGATATCACGGGACATCTCACGGAGGAAAGCCCCTTCTTGCCCGAGTACCAGATGTTCAACCGTTTCCAGCGGGATATTTTGGATCTTCTCAAGGTAGATCCCGACCATCCCCAGGGCAACGCCTATCTTTACATGCTGATGATGCACCGCAGAAATATGCCGAAGGACCGTATGGGCAATGAGGTGAGCCTGCCGGAGATCAAGGACAGGCCGGAGCCGGTGCCCGAGGGCGTGCCGGAATGGGCTCATCGGCAGATCGAATACTTAAAACATTATAAGAAGATTCTTCGGTTCTATATCGACAAGCGTCAGATCGCCAACGGAGAGCTGGGCGGAGGACTGTCCGACGACGGAGATTTCGTGGCCACCTGGGCGCAGATGGTTTTGATGGACGCGGACGGGGACAAGGTCAAGGACGCGATGGAAGCCAACGAGAAGGCGTTTTTCGATCAGGGCATGTTTACGAACGGCCTCTGCTCCATCCAGGCGGATGAGCTGCACTCCTCGGAGGAGGGGCTGGTGAGCCTATCTGCCTGCATGAACGCGTTTCCCGGCGATCCCAGATGGCTGGAAGCCGCCATGGAGACGGGCCGCAGCGTGGATTGGATTACCGGAGTCAACGAGAAGGGGCATCGGCATATTCGTTCCACCTATTACAGCGGATCCGTGATGGCGGAGGAAGAGCCCTGGGGAGGACAGCAGTCCTGCAGCTATATCGCCCTCGAGCCTGCCTGGCAGGTGGCGCAGTATAACGGCAATCCCCATCTGCTGAAACGGCTGGAAGAGATGGCCGATTCCGCCGTGGCTCATTACCATCCGCAGGAGGGGTATATTCACTCCTATCTGCGTTTTGAAGACGACGAGGAGAACCCGGCCATGAACGGGCGCAATGCCGGCGAGCGCACGCTGATGATGCCCGCCTGGAAGCTGATCGGCAAAAAGGCCTATTGGGACTGTCAGATTCCGGCGGATCGGGGCGGAAGAGTCCTGAAGGATACGGGCATACCGTTGTATCCCTGGAAGGAAGGCGAGGATCATGTGCTGGATAAAGAAAAGATCGCCGAGCGCTACAGGAGCCTCAACAGGATGGCGGCTATCCGGGAGTATTACTGTACCGAGGGGCATCCCTGGATCGACCGGGTCTATGTGGATCCGGCGGCGCTCTACTGCGACCGTCTGGGGGACCCGTCGGACGTCTACGTGCGCTGTACTTTCCCCATGAACCGGATCGCCTGGAAGTTTACCAACTGGGGGGACGACGAGCGCGTGGCCATCCTAACCCCTGTTGCGGAGGAGGACCATCTGCGGATCCTGGTCTGCAACGTGTCCGACAGGGACGTGTACGCGGATCTGATCGGCGGGGACATCAAGCCGGGCCGCTGGAAAATCCTTTGCGGCGTGGATACCAACGACGACGACCGGATCGACGAAGATAGCATCTGCTTCGTACAGAATTTCGAGAAGACGGCGAAGGTGCGCGTCGTCTTTCCCGCGGGGGCGGTGAGCGTCCTGGAGCTGGAGCTTCTGGAAGAGGGGAAGCCCTACTGGGAGCGCCCCGATCTGGGAATCTCCAAGGAGGACATCCGCATATACGATCACGGCATCAACGTGCGGATCCATTCCCTGGGCAGCGTTCCCACGCCCCAGACGGACGTGGTGCTGAAAGACGGGGACGGCAATATCCTGAAACGGGCCGTCCTGCCGCCGTTACCCGCGCCCACGGACCTGTGGCCCAAGTATCGGGACGTGATCTTCTATCTCCACGGCATATCGGATTTGGAAGGTTGTTATATCGAAATCGATCCGGAGCATAAGATTCAGGAGATCACGAGAGCCAATAACGTGGTGAGCCTCAGAGAGGCCATCCGAAAGAGAAAACCGGTTCTATCCTCATAAAAAAATCTCCAACCGTGAAAAATCGCGGTTGGAGATTTTTTTATACATGCCATTGCCAGTCCCGAATCTCCGGAAGATCCAGTCCCACCTCGTGGATGTACTGCTTGTGTTCCACGAGCGTATCCCGCATGAGCTGCAGCAGATAAGCGCCGCGGTTGCCCAGCTGGGGCAGATTCTGAATGACATCCTGTACCAGGTGGAAGCGGTCGATCTGGTTCTGCACCCGCATGTCGAAGGGGGTGGTGATCGTTCCCTCTTCCATATAGCCGTGTACATGGAGGTTACGGTTATGACGCAGGTAGGTCAGTTCGTGGATCATGGTGGGATAGCCGTGGAAAGCGAAGATGATGGGCTTATCCTTGGTGAACAGAGCGTCGTAATCCGCGTCCGTCAGTCCGTGAGGATGACGGGTGTTGGATTCGAGCTTCATCAGATCCACCACGTTGATAAAGCGAATCTTCAGTTCCGGCATATGCTCTCTGAGAATCGTGACGGCGGCCAGGGCTTCCAGCGTCGGCGTGTCGCCGCAGCAGGCCATCACCACGTCCGGCTCCTGTCCCTGAACGTTGCTGGCCCAATCCCAGATGCCCACGCCCTGGGTACAATGCTTTACGGCCTGCTCCATGGTGAGCCACTGCTGGCGGGGATGCTTGGAGGTCACGAGAACATTGACATAGTTCTTGCTCCGGATACAGTGATCGAAACAGGAGAGCAGGCAGTTGGCGTCCGGCGGGAGATAGATCCGCACCACGTCCGCCTTCTTGTTGGCGATATGATCCAAGAATCCGGGGTCCTGATGGGTAAAACCGTTATGGTCCTGCTGCCAAACGTTAGAAGACAGGATCAGGTTCAGGGACGCGATCTTCTGACGCCAGGGAAGCTCCGCGCAGACCTTCAGCCACTTGGCGTGCTGGGCGGCCATGGAGTCGATGATCCGGATAAAAGCCTCATAGCTGGCGAAGAATCCGTGACGGCCCGTCAACAGATACCCTTCCAGCCATCCTTCGCACATGTGCTCGCTCAGCATGGAATCCATGACCCGTCCGTCCGAGGCCAAAAACTCGTCGGTCTCCAGCTGTGTGGTGTTCCAGTCCCGGTTTGTCGCCTCGAAGACGCGGCCCAGTCGGTTGGACATGGTCTCGTCGGGACCAAAGATTCGGAAGTTGCGGCTCTCCTCGTTCAGACGGAAGATATCCCGCACGAATCCGCCGAGTTCGATCATATCCTGAGCTTCCGTGGCGCCGGGAGCGGGGACGGAGACGGCGTATTTGCGGAAATCAGGCAGCCGCAGATCCCGCAGCAAAAGCCCGCCGTTGGCGTGGGGATTGGCGCTGATTCGACGATCTCCCTTGGGCGCCAGCTCCCGCAGTTCGGGAATCAGTTTTCCGTCTTCCCCAAAGAGCTCCTCCGGCTTATAGCTCATCAGCCAGTCTTTAAGAAGCTCCAGATGTTCCGGCTGCTCCATGGTGATGGGCACCTGGTGGGCCCGGAAGGATCCTTCGATCTGCTTCCCGTCCACCACCTTGGGGCCGGTCCAGCCCTTGGGAGTACGCAGGACGATCATGGGCCAGAAGGGACGGGTCATATCGCCGTTTTCCCGGGCGTTTTTCTGGATCGTATGGATTTCCTCGATGGCCTGATCCAGCGTCTCGGCCATCTTGCGGTGCATGGTCATGGGATCGTCGCCCTCTACGAAGTAGGGCTTCCATCCGCAGCCGTGGAAAAAGCTTTCGATCTCGTCATGGGAGATGCGGGAGAAGATGGTGGGGTTACTGATCTTATAGCCGTTCAGATGCAGAATGGGAAGAACCGCGCCGTCCGTCCGGGGATTCAAAAACTTATTGGAATGCCAGGCCGTAGCAAGCGGTCCGGTCTCCGCCTCGCCGTCGCCGACGATGCAGGCGGTGATCAGATCCGGGTTATCGAACACGGAGCCGAAGGCGTGGGCGATGGAATAGCCCAGCTCGCCGCCCTCGTTGATGGATCCGGGCGTCTCCGGAGCCACGTGGCTGGAGATGCCGCCGGGGAAGGAAAACTGCTTGCACAGACGCTTGAGTCCGGGGATATCCTGGCTGATGTTGGGATATACCTCGCTGTAGGTTCCTTCCAGATAAGAATTCGCGACAAAGAAATTGCCGCCGTGTCCCGGTCCGGAGATCAGGATCATATCAAGATCATATTTGTTGATGATTCGGTTCAGATGAGTATAGACAAAGTTCTGACCCGGCACGGTGCCCCAATGGCCCACGATCTTTTTCTTGATGTGATCCGGGGACAGGGGTTCCCGCAGCAAGGGATTATCCAGCAGATAGAGCTGGGCCGCCGCCAGATAGTTGGCCGCGCGCCAATAGGCGTCCATCTTGCTCAAATAGGAATCCGTCAAATAAGAATCGGACATAAAAAATCCTCCTTTGTATCGTTAAAAAAATCACGAGTCCCATTATACCCGAAAAACGGAGATTTTCAAGACAAAATAAGAACAAAAGAAAGATTCTACATTTTTCAACAACAGGACTCGTGAAAAATCCAATATTTCTATAAAATTTAGAAAGCGCCGCTCCGGATGATGAGCGCCGCTTTCTCCGCGTCTAAAAAGACTTATAAGTTGGTATATCCCATCAGGTATTCGTCCACGGCCGCCGCCGCGTCCCCGCCCTCCTTGAGGGCCCAGACCACGAGGCTCTGTCCCCGGCGAATGTCTCCGCAGGCAAAGAGACCGGGAATATCCGTCTGAAACTTCTCGGTTCTAACGCGCCCACGCTCGTCGAGGAGGAGGTCGAAGGCCTCGGCCACATAGGATTGACAGCCTGTGAAGCCCGCCGCGATCAAAACCAGGTCCGCGCTCATCTCATATTCTTCCCCGGTGGGAATCATGAGGACGCGCCCGGTGGCGGGATCCGTTTGGGGTGTTAAGAGGGAGACGATGACGCCCCGCAGGCGTCCCTGTTCATCCTTCAAAAACTCCTTGACGGTCGATTGGTAACGCCTCGGGTCCTGCCCGAAGAGGGCTGAGGCTTCCTCCTGGCCGTAATCCGTCTTGAGAACGCGGGGCCATTCGGGCCAGGCGTTATCAGCGGCACGGTCCGTGGGCGGCGCGCTCATCATCTCCAGCTGGACGACCTCTTTACAGCCCTGGCGGATCGCCGTGGCGGTACAGTCGTTCCCCGTATCGCCGCCGCCGATGACCACCACCGATTTTCCCCGGGCGCTAATGGCCTTGCCGTCCGTCAACTCGGAGTCCAAAAGGCTCTTGGTCACGCCGGAAAGATATTCCACGGCGAAGTGAATGCCCTGGGCGTCCCGGCCCGGGACATTCAGATCCCGGGGGTTTGAAGCGCCGCAGCAAAGCAGCACCGCGTCGTATCCGTCTAAGAGATCATCGGCCGCGACCTCTCGGCCCACGTCGGAACCAAGGACGAAGCGGACGCCTTCCTGCTCCATAATCTCTGTACGACGCCGAATGACTGCCTTATCCAGCTTCATGTTGGGGATGCCGTACATCAAGAGGCCGCCCGGCCGGTCGCTTCGCTCGTAGACGGTGACCTCGTGTCCCCTCTTGTTCAGCCAGTCCGCGGCGGAAAGCCCCGAGGGCCCGCTGCCGACGACAGCTACCTTCTTGCCGGTTCGGGCCGGAGGCGGCGCGGGACAGATCCAGCCGTTCTGATATCCGTTCTCGATGATCGAATACTCGTTTTCCCGAATCGAGACGGAGGCGTTCTGGAGTCCGCAGGTACAGGCGGCCTCGCAGGGGGCGGGGCAGACCCGGCCGGTAAACTCAGGAAAGCGGTTAGTTGAAAGGAGGCGGCGCAGGGCCAGCTCCCATTTTCCCTTAAAGATCAGGTCGTTCCACTCGGGAATCATGTTGTGCAGCGGGCACCCGCTGACCATGCCCCCAAAGAGATAGCCGCTCTGGCAGAAGGGGACGCCGCAGTTCATGCAGCGAGCCCCTTGCAGCTGCTGTTCCTTTTGAGAGAGCATTCGATGAAACTCGTTATAATTTTCTACCCGCTCCCGGGGAGGGACCGCAGCGCTCACTTTTCGTTCATATTCCAGAAATCCGTCGATTTTTCCCATGATCCTCGCCTCCTCAATGATGGTTTTTCAGCGTATAGAAGGCTTCGATCTCCGCCTGCTCGCTGTCTAAGCCCTTTTCTTCCATATGGATGATGGTGCGCAGCATATGATCGTAATCCCTGGGCAGCACCTTCTTAAACTTGCCGAGATAGGTGCCGAAATTCTCCAAAATCTCCTTGCCCCGGGCGCTTCCCGTGAGCCGTACGTGTTCCTCGATCAGGGATTTGATCGTCGCCACATCGTGCTTATGCTCCACGTTTTCCAGGCTCACCAGTTCTTTATTGACCTTCTGATAGAAATCCCAGTCCTCATCCAGCACATAGGCGATCCCGCCGGACATGCCCGCGGCAAAGTTCTTGCCCGTGCGTCCCAAGATCACCACCGTACCGCCGGTCATATATTCGCAGCCGTGATCGCCCACGCCCTCTACGACGGCGGTGGCGCCGGAATTGCGGACGCAGAAGCGTTCTCCCGCCACGCCGCAGATGAAGGCCTTGCCGCTGGTGGCCCCATAGAGGGCCACGTTTCCCACGATGATGTTGTCGCAGGCGCGGTAGGAGGCGTCAGGGGCCGGATACAGAATCAGCTTGCCTCCGGAAAGCCCTTTGCCGAAATAATCGTTGCTGTCGCCTTGGAGGCTGAGGGTGAGGCCCTTGGGGATGAAGGCCCCAAAGCTCTGCCCGCCGCTTCCCGCGGCCTGGATCACATAGGTATCCTCCGCGAGGGTATTGCCGTACCGTCTGGTGATCTCGCTGCCGAAGATGCTGCCGAAGGCCCGGTGGGTGTTTTGGACTTTCAGGCGAAGAGCGGCGCTCTCCCCCTTATCCAGTGCTCCCCGGAGCTTTTTCAGAAGAACCTTCATGTCCGGCGTCTTCTCCAGACCAAAATGATAGACGGCCTCCGGCTCGAAGTGGATGTGTTCCTCCGAACTTGCCGGGCTAAAGAGGAGGGGAGAGATATCCACCCGGGAGGCGCGGCTGCCTTCGGAGAAGGCCTTCGGGCGCAGAAGATCCGTGCGTCCCACCAGTTCGGTCACCGTGCGCACACCGAGCCGGGCCATGTATTCCCGCAGCTCCTCGGCGATGAAGAGCATGAAATTCTCCACGTACTCCGGCTTTCCCTTAAAGCGTTTGCGCAGCTCCGGGTTCTGGGTGGCGATGCCCACGGGGCAGGTATCCAGGTTGCAAACCCGCATCATGACACAGCCCATGGCCACCAGGGGGGCGGTGGCGAAGCCGAATTCTTCCGCTCCCAGGATGGCCGCCACGGCCACATCCCGGCCGCTCATGAGTTTCCCGTCCGTCTCCAGGCGCCCGCGGCTTCTAAGGCCGTTTAGGATCAGCGTTTGATGGGCCTCCGCCAGGCCCAGCTCCCAGGGAAGTCCCGCGTTGTGGATGCTGGTGCGGGGGGCGGCGCCCGTTCCGCCGTCGCAGCCGGAGATCAGGATGACCTGGGCTCCCGCCTTGGCCACGCCCGCCGCGATGGTGCCGACGCCGGCTTCGCTCACCAGCTTCACGCTGATGCGGGCATGGCGGTTGGCGTTCTTGAGATCGTAGATCAATTCCGCCAGATCCTCGATGGAATAGATGTCGTGGTGGGGCGGCGGAGAGATCAGGCTCACGCCGGTGGTGGAGTGCCTCGTCTTAGCGATCCAGGGATACACCTTATTGCCGGGGAGCTGTCCGCCCTCGCCGGGCTTGGCCCCCTGGGCCATCTTGATCTGGATCTCCTCGGCGCTGGCCAGGTACTGGCTGGTCACGCCGAAACGGCCGCTGGCCACCTGCTTGATGGCGCTGCACCGGTTAGGTTCGCCGGGGCGCGCCATCATACGCTCCGGATCCTCCCCGCCCTCGCCGGTATTGCTTTTGGCGTGGAGGTTGTTCATGGCGATCGCCAGGGTCTCGTGGGCCTCCTTGGAGATGGAGCCGTAGCTCATGGCCCCCGTCTTAAAGCGTTTCACGATCTCCGTGGCCGGTTCCACCTCGGACAGGGGGATGCCTCCGTCCTCGGGATAATGAAATTCCAGGAGGCTGCGCAGATGCATGGCGGAATGATTCTCCTCATCCACCCGCTTGGTATATTGCAAAAACAAGTCGTAATCCTTCTGCCACACGGATTGCTGTAAAAGATGAATCGTGGCCGGATTATACAGATGGGCCTCTTTACCGCTGCGGAACTTATGCTGTCCTCCGCTTTCCAGGGCCATGTTCGTATCCAGCCCCAGCGGGTCGAAGGCCTGTTGATGGCGGTACTCGATATCCGCCTGGATATCCGCCATAGAAAGGCCGCCGATGCGGGATACGGTATTGGTAAAATATCGGTCGATCACATCCGGGTCGATGCCGACGGCCTCGAAGATCTGGCTGCCCTGATAGCTCTGGATCGTCGAGATGCCCATCTTCGAGGCGATCTTGACGATACCGTGCAATACGGCGTCGTTATAGTCGTTTACGGCGGCATAGTAATCCTTTTCCAAAAGCCCCTGACGGATCAGGTCGCGAATGGTCTCCTGGGCCAGATAGGGATGGACGGCGCAGGCGCCGTAGCCTAAGAGGGCGGCGAAGTGGTGTACTTCCCTGGGCTCCGCGGATTCCAGGATGAGGGAGACCGCGGTGCGCTTCTTGGTACGCACCAGATACTTGGACACGGCGGAAACCGCGAGCAAACTGGGAATCGCCACATGGTACTCGTCGATGTCCCGGTCGGAGAGGATTAGGATGTTAAACCCGTCCCGATAGGCTCGGTCCACTTCCAGGAACAGACGGTCGATGGCCTTCTCCAGGCTGGTGTTCTTGTAGTAGGTGATGGGGATCACCCGAGAACGGAAACCGGGCTCATCCAGATGCCGCAGCTTCAGCAGGTCGGTCTCGGTGAGAATCGGGTTGCGGATTTGCAGCATCCGGCAGTTTTCCGGCTTTTCCTCCAAAAGGTTTCCGTGAGTGCCCAGATACACATGGGTGGAGGTGACGATCTCCTCCCGGATGGCGTCGATGGGCGGATTGGTGACCTGGGCAAACATTTGCTTAAAATAAGAGAAGAGCAGGGGATGACGTTCGCTCAGGACGGCCAGGGGCGTATCGTCTCCCATGGCGCCCACGGGATCGTTTCCCGTCAGGGCCATGGGCAGGATCGTATCCATCACGTCCTCGTAACGGTAGCCGAAGGCCTTCTGCAGCCGGATCCGCTCGTCCTCCGCGTATTGGGGCACGGGCTCATTGGGAATCTTCAGATCTTTTAGGTGGATCAGGCTCTTATCCAGCCATTCGCCGTAGGGCTGACGGGAGGCGTAAAACTCCTTGAGTTCGTCGTCTTCGATGATACGGCCCCGCGCGGTGTCCACCAGGAGCATCTTGCCGGGGCGCAGCCGGTCCTTGCGCAGAACCAGAGACTCCGGGATGTCCAAAACGCCCACTTCGCTGGAGAGGATGAGGCGTCCGTCCGTGGTGACGATATAGCGGCTGGGCCGCAGGCCGTTACGGTCCAGGACGGCGCCCATGACGTCCCCGTCACTGAAGAGAATGGAGGCAGGACCGTCCCAGGGCTCCATCATCGTGGCATAGTATTGATAAAAGTCCCGCTTCTTTCGGCTCATGTTCTCGTCGTTGGACCAGGGCTCGGGAATGGTGATCATTACGGCCAGGGGCAGATCCATGCCGTTCATCATCATGAACTCCAGCACGTTATCCAGCATGGCGGAGTCGCTGCCGTCCTGGCGCACGATGGGCAGGATCTTCAGCATGTCGTCCTTCAGATAGCTGCCGGAGATCGTCTCCTCCCGGGCCAGCATCAGATCCACGTTGCCCCGAATCGTGTTGATCTCCCCGTTATGGAGGATCAGGCGGTTGGGATGGGCGCGCATCCAGCTGGGATTCGTGTTGGTAGAGAACCGGCTGTGTACCATGCCGATGGCAGACTCATAGTCCGGATCCTGAAGATCCGGATAGAACCGGCGGAGTTCTCCCACCAGAAACATCCCCTTGTAGACGATGGTTCGGCTGGAGAGGCTGGCCACGTAGGAAGAATTGCCCTGTTCAAAGACCCGGCGCACCACATAGAGGCGTCGGTCGAAGGCCGCGCCGCTTGGGACGTCCTCGGGCTTCTCGATGAAGCATTGCCAGATGCTGGGCATGCAGTCCAGGGCCTTGGCGCCCAGAACTCCGGGACATACGGGCACGGGCCGCCAGCCCAAGAAGCGCAGCCCCTCCTTACGGGTAATCAGTTCAAACATCTTCATGGCCTGACGCCTGGCGTATTCCTCTTGGGGAAAGAAGAACATGCCCACGCCGTAAGAACGTTCCTCTCCCAGGCTGATGCCGCATTCCGGGCATACCTTCGAGAAGAAACGGTGGCTGATCTGCAGCAGGATACCCACGCCGTCTCCGGTCTTGCCGTCGGCGTCCTTTCCGGCCCGGTGTTCCAGATTTTCTACAATGTGCAGGGCGTCGTCCACGGTCTTGTGGGATTTTTGTCCTTTAATATCCACAACCGCGCCGATACCGCAGTTGTCGTGTTCAAAACGGGGGTCGTAGAGTCCCGATGGGGGGAAGGGTTGTTGGCAGGGTGACATACTATCGCTCCTTTGCTGTATATGGATAAAAAGGGAAGCCGTGAGGCTTCCCACAAAACAAGGAAAATAAAACAGAAAGATTATAGAGAGAATAGCAACTCCATATAGGAGGGGAATGGCCAATATTCATCGGCAATCATGCCTTCCGCGTGGACCGAGGCGGCCCGGAGAAGATCCATGTCCGCAAGCACCGTATCCCGGTAGAAGCAGGCGCGTTCGGTCACGTCCTGCACAGCCTCGGCCTTCTCCACATCCTGGCTAAGGGTCTTAAGGGCGGCGTATATCTGTGCGCTGTCCTTTGCCAGGGCCGTCGCGGTCTCCGTCTCGAAGGTACAGTCTATGGCGTCGCAAAGAGCCTTCTTATCCAGCGCCGCGGAGGCCAGCTGGGTGCTGTAAGCGGACAGCGCCGGCAGGATCTGCTTCTCGGCCATATCCTTCATGGTGAGGGCCTCGATATGCAGCTTCTTAGAATATTCTTCCATGAAGATCTCGTAGCGCGACTGCAGTTCTCGTTCGGTAAAGATCTTGTGCTTAAAGAAAAGGGCTTTGTTCTTATCGGCGATGAAATAGGGCATCGCGTCGGCGGTGGTCTTTAGGTTGAGCAGGCCGCGTCTTTCGGCTTCCACGACCCAATCCTCAGAATACCCGTCTCCGTTGAAAATAATGCGCTTATGTTCCTTGATGACGCGGCAGATCAGGCTGTGAATAGCCTCGTTCTGATCCGCGGCCCCCTCTAACTCATCGGCGAACCGGGAGAGTTCCTCGGCGACGATGGTATTGAGGATGATGTTGGGACCGGCGATGGAAGAAGCAGAACCCAGCATGCGGAACTCGAATTTATTGCCCGTAAAGGCGAAGGGGGAGGTGCGGTTGCGGTCCGTCGTATCCTTGGGGAAACGGGGCAGCACGTGTACGCCGACCTTTAGTTCCGATTTGTCCGCCGGATCTAGGGGCGCGCCCTCCTCGATGGATTTTAAGATCGCGGTCAGTTCATCGCCCAGGAAGATGGAGATGATGGCCGGAGGGGCTTCGTTCGCGCCCAGACGGTGATCGTTGCCCGCGGAAGCCACGGACACCCGCAGAAGATCCTGGTACTCATCCACCGCCTTGATGACGGCCATGAGGAAGAGCAGGAACTGAGCGTTCTCACTGGGAGAATCGCCGGGCTCCAGGAGGTTGTCGCCCGTATTGGTGGACAGGGACCAGTTGTTATGCTTGCCGCTGCCGTTGATGCCTTCAAAGGGTTTCTCGTGCAGCAGGCAGACCAGCCCATGCCTTTCCGCCACCTTCTTCATGATCTCCATGGTGAGCTGATTATGATCCGTAGCCAGGTTCGTGTTGGTAAAGACGGGAGCCAGCTCGTGCTGAGAAGGCGCCACCTCGTTATGCTCCGTCTTGGCAAAGACGCCCAACTTCCACAATTCTTCGTTCAGATCCTGCATGTAGGCCTGCACCTTGGGTTTGATGGAGCCGAAGTAATGATCTTCCAGCTCCTGACCCTTGGGGGGCAGGGCGCCGAACAGGGTACGGCCACAGAGCAGCAAGTCTTCCCGCTGCATGAACAGGTCCTTATCCACAAGGAAATACTCCTGCTCCGGTCCCACGGTGGAGGTGACGCGGGTGGCTTCGGTGTTTCCCAAGATAGCAAGCAGCCGCAGGGCTTCCCGGTTCAGCGCTTCCATGGAACGCAGCAGGGGCGTTTTCTTATCCAGCGCGTCCCCGCCGTAAGAATAGAAGACGGTGGGAATATATAAGGTGTTATCCCGTACAAAGGCGTAGGAGGTAGGATCCCAGGCGGTGTAGCCTCTGGCCTCGAAGGTGGCGCGCAATCCGCCGGAGGGGAAGCTCGAGGCGTCGGGTTCTCCCTTCACCAGTTCCTTGCCGGAAAACTCCATAATGACCTTATCGGGGCCGCAGGGGCTCAGGAAGCTGTCGTGCTTCTCGGCGGTAACGCCGGTCAGGGGCTGGAACCAATGGGTAAAATGGGTGGCTCCCTTCTCGATCGCCCAGTCTTTCATGGCGTTGGCGATGATACTGGCCGCGCTGGGATCCAGCTTTTTGCCAAGTTCCATGGTTCTCTTCAGGGAACGGTAGGCTTCTTTCGGCAGACGCTCCTTCATGACGGCGTCATTAAAAACCATGCTTCCAAAGTATTCGGGAATGTGACCCACACGGGAATTCATGCTCATAGGAAAGGTCCTCGCTTTCTGGATGAAATTCAACAGAAAAAGCGCCGCGGAAAAAAGTGAAAGAATCACTTTGTTCTGCGGCGCCTTTGCCGTGATAACCTCATTATAGGAGGATCCTGCCCGATTGTCAAGGATTTTTTGCAAGAAATTTTTTGAAACTTGCAAAATTGGGGCTGTATCCTAAAAATAGCCTGTCATTTCATGTCCGTTTTGGAAGATGTGCAACAATAAGCTGCAAAATGAAAAAAGTGATTGACACCGAAGGCCGAACATACTATAATATAGAACGGTGAACAAAGGCGTTCGCGGGAGGTCATCCCCCTTTTCTTATAGAGATGAGAAAGGACGGAAGGGGCTTTCCTGTGGACGCTTTATTTGTATACAAAAGGGGGAGATGGCAATGACGGATTCGGCGGCGGAAGTCCTGCGATTTATACGGGAGCAGGACGTGAAGTTCGTGCGGCTGACGTTTTGCGACCTGTTCGGACTGCAGAAAAACATCGCGGTCATGGCGGCGGAGCTGCCCAGGATTTTTGAGTCGGGCATGATCTTCGACGCTTCCGCGGTGCGGGGACTGGCGCCGGTGGAGCATTCGGACCTGTTTCTCATGCCGGACTGTTCTACGATCTCCATCCTGCCCTGGCGGCCGAGTCATGAGCGGGTGGTAAGGATCTTTTGCGACATCCAGAATCCTGACGGTACCGAATATGTGGGAGACAGCCGGGCGATTCTGAAAAAGGCGGCGAGGAGAGCGGCGGACATGGGGTACTTCTGCAGCGTCGGGGCAGAATGCGAATTCTACCTGTTCCGGCTGGACGAACAGGGGAACCCTACGACAGAACCCCTGGATTACGGCTCCTACGGAGACCTGGCGCCCCTGGACAAGGCGGAGGATATCCGCCGGGAGATCTGCCTGACCCTGGAGGAGATGGACATCCGCCCGGAGAAGTCCCATCACGAGAGCGGCCCGGGCCAGAACGAAGTGGATTTTCGTTATTCCGAGGCGCTGTCCGCGGCGGATAATCTGATGACCTTTAAGACGGTGGTCAAGTCTATCGCCGCGATGCATCATTTGTTCGCCTCCTTCCTGCCCAAGCCCCTTCCGGGACAGTTCGGCAACGGGATGCATATCAACCTGTCGCTGATGCAGGGAGGACGGAACCTGTTTAGGACGGGCAAGGAGCACTGTCCTTACGCGGAGAGTTTCTTAGCCGGCATCCTGGGCCGGACGGCGGAGATGACCGCCTTCCTGAACCCGCTGGTCAATTCCTACGAGCGCCTGGGCTTGGCGGAAGCTCCCAAGTATATCTCCTGGTCCCATCAGAACCGTTCCCAACTGATTCGGATTCCCGCCACCACGGGGGAGGCCAACCGGATGGAGCTTCGGTCCCCGGATCCCTCCTGCAATCCCTACCTGGCCTTCGCGCTGCTCTTACACGCGGGCTTGGACGGCATCGAGGAGCAGGCCAAGCTGCCCGCCCCCTGCGATAAAAATTTGTTCGAGGAGGGGCTCGCGTCGCGGCTCGGGATCCGCGAGCTGCCGGGGCCCCTGGAGGAAGCCCTGGATCTTGCGGAGAAAAGCCCCTGGATCCGAAAGGTTCTGCCGGGAGAGGTCATAGACCGGTATATGGCGGAAAAACGCCGGGAATGGGAGACGATCCGCCGGGCGGAGGACCCTTGGCAGGAGCAGATGAGGATGTATTTTAGAAGCATATAAAAAGGAAAGGGAGGCGCGGACATGGACACGGTTCTTCTCGTATCGGATCGGGACAATTGGTCGGAACCCTTCGCGAGGCTTCTCACGGATCAGTTTCCGGTGAAGATTACCTTTGCCGGATCCAGCGCGGAAGGACGGGAGTTCCTCAACGTGGAGACCTATGCCCTCGTGTTGATCCTGGCGCCTCTTAAGACGGATTCCGGTCTTTATCTGGCGCGTAAAGCGGCACAGACGGATTCCGGCGTGATTTTGGCCTGTCCGGCTACATATTTGTCCCAATATGAGGAAAAGCTTTCAGAAGAAGGAATCTTCCTCTTCGGCATGGACAGGGGACGGCGGATGTTTCTGGACGCCGCGCGGCTGATGTTTTCGCTGCACAGGCGTCTTTTGAAGGCGAGAAAGCCGGAGACGAGCCGCTATCAGGATCAGATCCGGGAGATCCGGGCGGTGGACCGAGCCAAGTGCCTGCTGATCCAGTATCAGCAGATGACCGAGAAGGAAGCGCATCATTATATAGAACGCAGGGCCATGGATCGGCGCTGCGGGAAGAAGGAAATCGCGGAGGAGATCCTGCGAATCTATGATTTGGAGTAAGTCGGAAGGAGAAGACGAGATGGAAACCATGTATCTGGTGCTGGAGAACGGGCGTTATTTTCAGGGGAGGACGTTTGGAGCCCCACTTTCGGAGATTACGGGGGAAGTAGTCTTTACCACCGGGATGAACGGGTATTTGGAGACGATCACGGATCCCAGCTTTTGCGGACAGATCGTCGTGCAGACCTTTCCCATGATCGGGAATTACGGGGTCATTCCCGCCGAGTTTGAAAGCAGGGAACCCCGTCTGGCAGGCTATATCGTACGGGAATGGTGTCGTCATCCCTCGAATTTCCGTGAGGAAGGGGATCTCGACACCTTTTTTAAGGAGAAAGGCATTCCGGCCCTGGAAGGGGTGGATACCCGGGCGCTGACCAGGTGTCTGAGGGAGTACGGCACCATGAATGGCCGCCTGACCCGTAAGGCGCCGCCCTACAGCGAGGAAGAGCTCAAGGAGATTCGGGATTTCCGGATAGAGCGTCCCGTGCAGGCGGTGAGTTCCAAGGAGATAGAGATCGACACGCCGGAGGAGGCCAAATACCGGGTGGCCCTCTGGGATTTCGGCGCGAAGCATAACATCGTGCAGGAACTCATGGATCGGGGATGCGAGGTGACCTCCTTCCCGGCCTCAAGCACCGCCGAGGAGATCCTTCGTTCCGCGCCCGACGGCATCATGCTTTCCAACGGCCCGGGCAACCCGGAGGATAACCCGGAGGTCATCGGGGAGCTTCAGAAACTGTGCGAAAGCCGCGTCCCCATGTTCGGCATCTGTTTGGGGCATCAGCTGATGGCCCTGGCCCGGGGCGGTCATACAAAGAAGATGAAGTACGGGCACCGGGGAGCCAATCAGCCGGTGGAGGATTTGTCCACGGGCCGTATCTACGTCACCAGTCAGAATCACGGCTATGTGGTAGATTCCGACTCCCTGCCCGAGGACGCGAAGGTCCGTTTCGTCAATGCCAACGACGGCACCTGCGAGGGGGTCTCTTACGGGGACATGCCCGCCTTCTCGGTGCAGTTTCATCCGGAGGCCTGTCCCGGCCCCTGGGACGCCCGCTGGCTGTTCGACGAATTTATCGGAATGATGAGGAGATGAGAGTATGGCGAAATACATCTTTGTGACCGGCGGCGTGGTATCCGGCCTGGGCAAGGGGATCACGGCGGCCTCCCTGGGACGGCTCCTAAAGGCAAGAGGATTTAAGGTGGCGGCCCAGAAGTTGGATCCCTACATTAATATTGACCCGGGAACCATGAGTCCCTATCAGCATGGAGAGGTTTTCGTGACGGAGGATGGCGCGGAGACGGATCTGGACCTGGGACATTATGAACGTTTCATCGACGAGAACCTAAACCAGTTTTCCAACCTGACCACCGGCAAGGTCTATTGGAACGTGCTGAATAAGGAGCGCCGGGGCGAATACCTGGGAGAGACGGTGCAGGTGATCCCCCATATCACCAATGAGATCAAATCCTTTATCTACGCGGTGCAGGAGAAGACGGAGGCGGATATCGTCATCACCGAGATCGGAGGCACCACGGGAGATATCGAGTCCCAGCCCTTCCTGGAGGCCATTCGTCAGGTCTCCCACGAGGTGGGACGTTCCAATTGCCTGTTCATCCATGTGACCCTGATTCCCTATTTGAAGTCTTCCGGGGAGCATAAATCGAAACCCACCCAGCATTCCGTGAAGGAGCTCCAGTCCTTCGGGATCATGCCCGACGTGATCGTGGCTCGGGTGGACGAGCCCGTGGAGAAGAGCGTACTGCGCAAGATCGCCCTGTTCTGCAACGTGAAGGAGGACTGTGTCATCGAGAACCGGACGCTCCCCGTACTCTACGAATGCCCCCTGATGCTGGAAGAGGCGGGACTGGCCAGGATCGTCATGCGGGAACTTTGTCTTGACGAGCGGCCCTGCGACCTGACCGAGTGGAGGGCGATGCTGGGCCGGATCCATAACTGTGAGAAAAGGGTGCGTATCGCCCTGGTGGGCAAATACGTGCGTCTGCACGATTCTTATCTGTCCGTGGCGGAGGCCCTTGCCCACGGGGGCTGGGAAAACGGCGTCAAGGTCAAGATCGACTGGGTGGACAGCGAGGAGCTGACGGAGGAGAACGCGGCCGAACGCCTGGGAGAGGCGGACGGGATCATCGTCCCCGGAGGATTCGGGATCCGGGGCATAGAAGGCATGATCGCCGCGGCAGAGTATGCCAGGACATCCGGTGTCCCCTATTTTGGCATCTGCCTGGGGATGCAGACCTGCGCCATCGAGTTCGCCAGACATGTCCTGGGGTATTCGGACGCCCATTCCAGCGAGTTCGCCCCGGAAAGCGCCCATCCGGTGATCGACCTCATGCCCGATCAGCAGGGCAACGTCCCCAAGGGCGGCACCATGAGATTGGGGGCTTATCCCTGTGAGACCGGGGAAGGGAGCCGGCTGCGAAAGATCTACGGTCAGGAGGAGATCTGGGAGCGCCACCGCCATCGCTATGAGTTTAACAACGCCTATCGGGAAGCCTACCGGGAGCATGGCATGGTGTTTTCCGGGCTCTCGCCGAACGGCAGCCTCTGCGAGGCCATGGAGCTTCCGGCCCATCCCTTCTATATCGGCGTACAGTATCATCCGGAGTTTAAGAGCAGGCCGAATAAGGCGCACCCCTTGTTTAGAGCGTTTATTGAGGCCGCCGCGAAAAGGAGTAAAGACCATGAAGATTAACCGTAATTACCGATCTCTGGGCAAGGACTATCTGTTTTCCGAGATCGCCCGCAGGGTGGCCGCCTACAAGGAAGAGCATCCCGAGGCCAATGTGATCCGTCTGGGGATCGGCGACGTGACACAGCCCATCTGTCCTTTCATAATGGACGCCATGAAACAGGCGGCCCAGGACGAGACCCGGCCGGAAACCTTCTGCGGCTACGGGCCGGAACAGGGGTATCCCTTTTTGCGGGGGGCTCTTCAAAAATACTACGAAGGGTTCGGCGTGGAACTCTCCGCCGATGAGATCTTCGTCAGCGACGGCGCGAAGAGCGACCTGGGTAATTTCCTGGATCTTCTGGACCGGGACAACCGGGTGCTGATTCCCGATCCGGTCTATCCGGTCTATCGGGATACCAACCTCATGGACGGCCGCAAGATCCTTTACATGCGCTCGGACCGGGACAACGCTTTTCTCCCCATGCCGGATCCGGAGGCAGAGGCGGATGTGATCTACTTATGCTCCCCCAATAATCCCACGGGGGCGGCCTATACGAGAGAGCAGCTTTCAAAATGGGTGGAGTACGCGAACCTGAGGGAGGCGGTGATCCTGTTCGACGCGGCCTATGAATCCTTCATCGAGGATCCGGAGGTACCACACAGCATCTT
The DNA here is from genome assembly GCA_944376225.1 of uncultured Clostridia bacterium. Classification (GTDB taxonomy): domain Bacteria; phylum Bacillota; class Clostridia; order Lachnospirales; family Bianqueaceae; genus Faecimorpha. The sequence continues at coordinate 42,146 of CALWBZ010000076.1, forward strand.
CGAGATTCCGGGAGCCAGGACCTGCGCGGCGGAATTCTGTTCCCTATCAAAGACGGCGGGATTCACTGGGATCCGCTGCGGGTATACGGTGGTGCCTAAGGAGCTTAGGCGGGAAGGAGAATCCCTGCGGGATATGTGGCTGCGGCGGCAGACCACCAAGTTTAATGGGGTGTCCTATCCGGTCCAGCGGGCCGCGGCCGCGGTCTTTACACCCCAGGGACGGCAGGGATGCGAGCAGAACCGCAGGATTTATAAAGAGAATGCCCGGATCATCTCGGAAACCTTAAACCGCCTCGGCATCTGGCATGTGGGGGGCAAGAATTCTCCTTATATCTGGATGGAGTGCCCGGGGGGCATGACCTCCTGGGAGTTTTTCGATGATCTTCTGCATCGCGCCCAGGTAGTGGGAACGCCGGGATCCGGATTCGGAGCGAACGGAGAAGGATTCTTCCGCCTGACGGCTTTCGGCACGCCGGAGGGAACAAGAGAGGCCATGGAGCGCCTTTCGCGCTGCTACGGAAAGGAACGGGCATGATGTTTGCGGAGGATAAGCCCCGGGAGGAATGCGGGGTCTTCGGGGTATTTCACCATGATCAGGCGGCCATGCACACCTATTTCGGCCTGCACGCTTTGCAGCACCGCGGGCAGGAAGGGGCCGGCATCGCTTCCAGCGACGGGATACGTCTCTATTGTCATAAGGGGAGGGGCTTGGCGGCGGAGGTATTTAAGGGAAATGAGCTGGATAAGCTCCCCGGGGACAACAGCATCGGACATGTGCGGTATTCCACCGCGGGGGGCGACGTGGCGGAGAACGTGCAGCCCCTGATGGCCCGGGCGCAGATCGGCAGCATCGCTGCCGCCCATAACGGCCAGATCGTCAACGCCAACGTATTGAGAAAGCGGCTGGAGGAGCAGGGCAGCATCTTCTTTTCCACCAGCGACAGCGAGATCATCCTTCATCTGATTCAGAGAGGAAAGGGCAGCATGATGGAGAAGATCGCCTCCGCCTGTAGGCAGATGGACGGGGCCTTCGCCTTTCTCGTGCTCACGGAACACTCCCTGTACGCCGCCAGGGATCGCTACGGCCTGCGTCCCCTTTCCATGGCGTCGTTTGACGACGGATACTGTGTATCCAGTGAAACCTGCGCCATCGAGGCCATCCAAGCCAAGTGGCTGCGAGATATCCGTCCCGGGGAGATCGTGAAGTTCTCCGAACAGGGGGTGCAGAGCCGTTTCTATGCCCAGGAGAGATCTCATCGCCTCTGCGCCATGGAATACATCTATTTTGCCAGGCCGGACAGCGTGCTCGAGGGCCTCAACGTCCATGCCGCCAGAAAACGAAGCGGCGAGCTGATGGCCGAGAAGGACAGGGAGGCGGGGATCCGAGGCGACATCGTGGTGGGCGTGCCGGATTCTTCTCTGTCCGCCGCGGCGGGCTACGCGGAAGCCGCGGGCCTTTCCAACGAGATGGGACTAATCAAGAATCGGTATGTGGGCCGCACTTTTATCGAACCCACCCAGGAACAGCGGGACCTGGCGGTACGGATGAAGCTCTCCGCTAACGGGGATGTGGTTCGGGACAAGCGAATCATTCTGATCGACGATTCCATCGTGCGGGGCACGACCTCTCGGCGGATCATTCGCTTACTAAAAGAAGCGGGGGCGAAGGAAGTGCATCTGCGGATCGCCTCACCGCCCCTGCGATGGCCCTGTTTCTACGGCATCGATATTGCCACCAAGAAAGAACTGGTATCGGCCCGGGTAGATCCCGTTAAATTGTCGGAACAGGTGGAAGCGGATTCCCTGTGTTTTCTCGACGTGGCGGATCTGGAGCGGATCTACGGGCAGGATCGATGCTGTTACGCCTGTTTCGACGGGCATTATCCCTCGAGCTTGTACGATCATAAGGAGGAGGCCGACCCGGCGGGGTGAACGGCCTCCTTCTTGCGTTTCATAAACGCCTTTGCTATAATGAAAATGCCGGCATATGACGCCGGCGGAAAAGAGGCATGAGAGCATGGATCAAAAACGGGTTTTATTGGTGAACGACCTGCCGGGATACGGCAAGGTGGCCTTGGCAGGGATGATGAGCGTACTTTCCCGCATGGGGTACGAGGTTCTGAACCTGCCCACGGCGCTACTGTCCAGCACGCTGGATCTGGGGAAATATGAGATTATGGATACCACCGCCTATATGCGGGGCTGTCTTCGGGTATGGGAGGAGATGGGCATTACCCATGACGCCATCTGTACAGGATTTGTCCTGTCGGAGGAGCAAAACAGCCTGGTAGAAGAACTGTGCCGCCGGGGGAGGGAAAAGGGCGAGAAGATTTTTGTGGATCCCATCATGGGAGACGGCGGAAGGCTCTATAACGGCATGACGGGGCAGACCGTAGAAAGGATGAAGGGACTGTGCGCCTGGGCGGACGTGGCGATTCCCAACATGACCGAGGCCGCGTTCTTGGCGGATTGTTACCGAGGACAGCCCCAGGTAGAAGCCTATCAGCTGCGGGAGATGGCAGAAAGGATCTGCGGCCTCGGCGCGAGGGCGGTAGTCATCACCAGCGCGGTTGTTGGAGGAAAGAGCCAGGTGTACGGTTACGAGAAGGAAAGCGGAAAAAGCTTCAGCGTGCCCTACGAGCAGATTCCTCTGCGTCTTCCGGGAACGGGAGATTTGTTCGCCGCCTTTCTCGCGGGATGCTGCCTGCGGGGTATGTCCTTGGAAGGCTGCGTCCGTAAAACCGTGAATATTTTGGAGCGGCTCATCCTGGCGGATCAGAAGGCGGGAGGAGGTTGTAAAGGAATCCCGGTGGAGCGGTATTGGGAAGAACTGGGCGTTTGAAAGGAGCATCGGGATGGAGATCGGGATGACAATCATTTTTCTGGCGCTGGATCTTCTTGTGACGGGGATTACATGGGGCGTTACCAGTCAAAAAGACTCCTATGAGAAGGGGATGCTGCTGGGCGTACATATTCCCGAGGAGGCTGTGACGCGGTCCGAGGTGGAGGAAATCCTCCGGAAAAAACAACGGGACAATCGCCGCTTTCAGTTTGCGAATCTACTCGCGGGAACGGGCGTGTGTCTGTTGAATCTCGCGGGAATCGGCATATTTCTTATCTTCTGGGTGCTCTGGCTCCTGGAGTATGTTCTGGGGCTTTTCTGCCTGATCTGCGGCGCGCATAGAAAGCTGTACCGTCTTAAGAAAGAGATGGGATGGGGAGAAGGATCCGCGGATGGCGACGAATACTGGAAGCATGGATGGTATTTCAATCCGGAGGATAAACGCCTGTTGGTGGAGGATCGCAAGAACAGCACGGGGTATGCCTTTAACATGGCCCGTCCCGCCAGCCGGCTTTTTGTCGCGGGATGTTTCCTGGTTATGGCGCTGTTGCCGTTGAGCGTCGGAATCTGCTTCTATCAGGCGGATCATGTGCCGATATCCGTGAGTCTGGAAGGAAATCGTGTAACGATCGAGTCCTTCCTGTATCGATGTGAATTTACCCTGGAACAGATCGAAGAGGCGGTTCTTTTACCCGAATTGCCGGAGGATTCCTTTGACCGTACCAACGGCGCCTCGACGTTCAAGAGAGAATTGGGGCACTATCGGGGCGAAGAGACCGGCCCATGTATGATGTTTATTGATAAAGGATATTCGCCGGTTCTTTTTATCGACCTGGGGGACGAAAGCGTCTTTGTGAACAGCCGGGAAGCGGAGCAGACGAAAGAATGGTATGAGATGCTCGCGCGGTCGATTTCCGGGGCCGATACCGAAATACTTTAGTTGCCGCTATTTATAACGTATCGACATATTTACGGAGAACGCCGTTCGAATCGGTTAAGCATAGAATAACAACGCGGGGCAGGGCAGCCGGAAGACGGCTGCCATGTCCCGCGCTTTTATTGCTCTGAAGCGGCGAGCGTCATATGAAATGAACGCATGCCTCTCACACCCCGCCGAAAACGGAGTATACGACGAAGCCTGCCAGCCCGCTAAGACACATGATGAGAATGGGGCTGGGCTTCCACTTTCGCAGCGCGAGGAAGGCGCATAGAAAGATGAGAACCGCCGCGATATCGACGCCCATGACGGAAGTTCCGGTGGCGGCCAGGAAGGATGATTCGATCATGGAGAGGGCCGCGGAGGCGATCATGCCTACGACCGCAGGACGGAGCCCGCGCAGGGCGTCATCGATAACGTGAAGCTTGACATAGCGCCGGTATAGAAAAGCGATCAGCATGACGATGACGCAGGAGGGCAGAATACAGCCCAGCGTCGCGATGATCGCTCCGGGAACCCCCGCCATGCGAGCGCCGATGAAACTGGCGGAGTTGACGGCGATGGGGCCGGGAGTCATCTGAGAGATGGTGATGAGATCGGTAAATTCGCCGATACTCATCCAGCCGTTTTGGACGACGACCTGTTCCTGGATCAGGGGCATGGCGGCATAGCCGCCGCCGATGGAAAAAAGGCCGATCTGGAAAAAGGCCCAGAAGAGTTTAAGGAGCAGTTCCATGGATTTTACGCTCCCTTCCGTAGATGAAGATGCCCGCGGCGATGCAGACCAGCACAATAAGGATTACGTTGACCGACAGGAAGGCCACCAAGATAAAGGAAAGTACGGCCGTAATCAGGGCGACGCCCCGGCTTTCCTTCCAGACGGACGAGCTCAGGCCGCAGACCACGTCGCAGATGACCGCGGCCACGCCCGCCTGCATTCCCTGTAGGATGTACCGGATGGCGTCGACGGTAATGAACCATGTATAGACATAGGAGATGGCGGTCAACAGGACGAGGGGCGGCAGAATGGTGCCCAGGATGGCGATGATGGCGCCGGGCCATCCGCCGGTCTTATAGCCCACCAGGATCGAGGCGTTGACGGCGATGGCGCCGGGAGAAGATTGGGCGATGGCGGTAAAATCCAGCATCTCCTTCTCGGAGATCCAGCCCAGCTTGTCCACGAACTGCTTTTTCATCAGAGAGACGATGACATAGCCTCCGCCAAAGGTAAAGGCGCTGATTTTGAATGTTTGCAGGAAGAGAGTGACGTAAAATTTTAGGTTCTTTTGCACTCGGATTCACCTCCATGGGGAGTATACCACTTGTTTTTCTATAATGGAACTACTATAATATAATATGGTTCATAGCAAAAAGACTATGGAAGGGAGAGGAAATCATGACATTACGGCATCTGCGCGTTTTTGTCGCGGTGGCGGATCAGGAAAGCGTTACGAAGGCGGCGAAGGAACTGTATATCGCTCAACCCACGGTGAGCGTGGCGATCCGCGAGCTGGAAGAACATTATGGGATCTGTCTCTTCGAGCGGCTCAATAAGAGACTCAGGATCACGGAAGAAGGAAAACGGCTTTTAGGCTATGCCAGACACATCATAGGACTGTCGGAGGAGATGGAGCGGGCCGTTGGCGATCCGGATCAGCGGGGGCTGCTTCGCCTGGGATGCAGCGTGACGGCGGGAGCTTATTACGCGCCGAAGGCGGTGAAAAAACTGAAAGAATCCTGGCCGCAGCTCGAAGTCCGGGTGAGGGTACACGCCTCGGATGAGATCGAACGGCAGATCCTGAAGGATGAGCTGGATCTTGCGGTGATCGAGGGAGTGCCGCATTCGGAATATCTGGTCTGCGAACCGCTGATGGACGACCGGATGATACCGGTGGCGTCTCCTTCCGCCTATCCGGAGGAGATGGATCTGCCCCGGCTTCTCGGCTGTCCGCTGCTTCTCAGAGAGCGGGGAAGCGGGGCCAGAGAAATCCTCGAACACGCGCTGGGAGTACGGGGATATAAGGCGGAGGCCGCCTGGGAGAGCAGCTCCGTCGAGGCCCTCAAGATGGCCGCCGGAGAGGGCGTGGGCATCGCCTTTCTGCCGGAACGACTGGTGGAGGACGAGATCCGCCGGGGGACACTCTTTGAGATTCGCATACCGGATTTCGTCATTCGACGCACGATCCGCATGATCTATCATCGCAGCAAATATATATCCGCCGGGATGGAGGGATGGATGAGCCTGATCCGGCAGATCTTTGACTCACAGAAACATTACACATCTTTACCGGAATTTCACGACGGGAAAGAAACAGATTTTACATAAGAAGCCTATACTCATAAGCGTTTGAAGATTAGAAGATATAAGGGAGAGATAAAGGATGAAGAACTCGATTTCGATGACACGTTTCGCGGCGACACTGGCAAAGAGCCTGGGAATCGCGGCGCCGAAAGAGGCGGACGAATCCGTCTCACTAGTAGAAGGATTATTAAGACGGCAGGGAGTGGAGACGGCCAAGAAGGTACTGATCTACAACCCGGACGCGGTGGGGCTGTGGCTGTTTCAGAAATACACGGAATGGTTCGCCCCCGTCCTGCGCCATACACAGTTGGGCGTGCCGGTATGCACGGTGCTGCCCTCGGTGACGCCGGTATGCTTCGGCACCATGTATACGGGGGTGGAACCCGCCGTACACGGCATCCGGAAATACGAGAAATACGTGCTGAAACAGGAATCCCTGTTTGACGTCCTCGCGGAATCGGGCAAGAAGACCGCCCTCGTAGCGGTGGAAAACTCCAGCATGGCCATCCTGTTCCAGGAGAGAAACATCGACTATTATATTCTTCCCTATGACGGAGAAGTGACGGATAAGGCGGAGGAACTCATCCGGGGCGGGGAATATGAGGTCGTCGTAGTTTACAATCAGGAGTACGACGACGTGATGCATCGGACTTTTCCGGAATCCGAGGAGTCCCTCGCGGCCCTGAAACATCATATCGAAGCCTTTGACAGGCTGGCATCGGCGGCGGAAGAGAGCTGGAAAAAAGAGGACAGCCTGATCTGCTGGGCCACCGACCACGGCATTCATACCAACGAGCAGGGACACGGCGCCCATGGGGCGGACGTCGAGGAAGATCTAAATGTCATGCATTTCTTCGGCGCTTGGAAAGGAGAGGCGTAAATGAGTAAGATCGAACTTCGTGACCTGACCAAATCCTACGACGGGAAGGTCAATATCCTGGAGAAGATTAACCTGGAGGTGGAGGAAGGGGAGTTTTACGTGCTGGTAGGGCCCTCCGGATGCGGCAAGAGCACCCTCCTGCGGGTGATCGCGGGGCTGGAGAAAATCACCGACGGGACGCTTAAGATCGACGGAAAGACGGCCAATCATATGCTGCCGAAGGATCGCAGCCTATCCATGGTGTTTCAGAATTATGCCCTGTATCCCCACATGACGGTTAAGGACAACATCCTGTTCGGGCTGGATGTGAAGAAGGTGCCCAAGGAGGAACAGAAACGCCGTCTGGCGGAGGCAGCCGAGATGCTGGGCCTGACCCCTTATCTAAAGAGAAAGCCCAGGGAGCTGTCCGGTGGGCAGCGTCAGCGCGTGGCCCTGGCCAGAAGCGTGTGCAGCCAGGCGCCCCTGTGCCTGATGGACGAGCCCCTGTCCAACTTGGACGCGAAGCTGAGGGGACAGATGCGTACGGAGATCCGCCGTCTGCAGAAAAAGCTGGGGCTGACGGTCATCTACGTGACCCACGACCAGGTGGAGGCGATGACCATGGGCGATCGGATCATGGTCTTGCAGGGCGGGAAGATCCAGCAGACGGGAACGCCCCTGGAACTCTATAACGAACCGGCTAATACTTTTGTCGCCGGCTTCATCGGCTCTCCCCAGATGAACCTGGCCCGGGCGCGGATGACGGACATGGGATTGATACTCAATGACAGCCTGCTCATGCCTGTCAGCGAGGAGGAAAGAGGGCGTCTGCCCCAGGGCGGCCGGTGGCAGATCGGCGTGCGGGCCGAACAGATCGAATTGGCCGCCGCGGGGGACCCGCTGGCCATCCCGGTGAGAGTGGTCAACACGGAGATGATGGGAAACGAGACCCAGGTGCTCTTCGAGGTGGGAAAAGAACTGTTCACGGCCCGTTGGACGGGACAGTATCTGATCGAGGCCGGCCAGGATTTGGCGATCCGCCTATCCGCCGATTCGTTCCATTTCTTTGACGAGGCTTCGGGCATGCTGACGCGCGCCGCGCTGCAGATCAAGGGGCACGCGGCCCTCACCGCCTGATGGAGGGGAAAAGAATGGCGCGAAAAAACAAAAAGGAGGCGGAGGAGAAGCAGAAGAAGCCCCTTCCGTTATGGATCATCTATCTGCTGCCTTCCATGCTGATTTTCACCCTGTTCGTCATCTATCCCTTCGTTAAGACGATTGTCACCAGCTTCTTCGCGACCTCCAACACGGGGGCGCTGACACAGATGGTGGGACTCTCCAACTACATCAGTCTCTTTACCAGCGAGACCTACCTTCATTCCCTGGGAACCACCTTCCTGTATACGATTCTGACCGTTCCCCTGACGGTGGTGATCTCCCTTTTGCTGGCGGTGCTCTCTTCCAGCAATCTGCCGGGCATGGGCGTGTTCCGCACGATCTTCTCCTCCACCATGGGCATCTCCGTGGCGGCGGGTTCCGTGTTCTGGAACCTCCTGTTCCATCCCACGGCAGGGCTCTTGAACCGGGTTGTCCAGTGGTTCGGCGGGGAGCCCATCGGGTGGCTCACCGATACGAATTTCGCCGTCTATTCCATCGCGGCCGTATCTATTTGGATGAACATCGGTTTTTCCTACCTCGTGCTCATGGGCGGGCTGAAAAATATCGACGATTCCCATTATGAGAGCGTGGAGATCGTGGGCGGCGGATTCTTCTACCGGCTGCGGAAGGTGACGATTCCCCTCATCTCCCCGTCCCTGTTCTTCGTGGTGACGATTTCGCTGATTAACGCCTTCCAGTCCTTCGGCCTGATCGACATGCTGACCGGCGGCGGACCCAACAACAGCACAAACCTGATGGTGTATAAGCTGTATAACGACGCCTTCGTAAACTTCCGGTTCGGCTCGGCCTCGGCCCAGGGGATCGTCCTGTTCATCCTGATCTTCCTGATCTCGCGGCTTCAGACGAAGCTGACGGAAAGGTTGGTGACCTACCAATGAAAAAGACTCAGATTGCCATTACATACGTTATCTTGCTGATCGCGGCCGTCTTCATGTGTTTTCCGGTGCTGTTCTCTCTATCCCTTAGTTTCTCCGATCTGTCGGATATCCTGCGAGGGGATTACATTCCCGATTCGCTGAATTGGACGAACTACGTCAACGCCTTCAACACGCAGCCGCTCCTGCATTACATGATTAACTCGGCCATCACCGGCGTTCTCTCCACAACGCTGCAAATCATCTTCGCTTTGTTGGCGGCCTACGCCATCGTCTTCATTCCCTTCAGGGGCAAGAAGATCGTCTTTATGATCATGATGGCCACGATGATGATTCCCGGCGAGGTGCTGGTCATCTCCAACTTCCAGACCATCCGTTCTTGGAATCTGCTTAATACCTATGCCGGGCTGATTCTGCCGGGTCTGGCTTCCACCTTTGGAATCTTCCTGTTCCGGCAGAACATGATGCAGATTCCCCGGGAGCTGAAGGAGGCTTCCACGGTGGTGGGCATCTCGGATTTCGGTTTCTTCATCAAGGTGGTGGCGCCCATGGTGAAAAACACGGTCGTCACACTGGCCATCTACTTCTTCCTGGTCAGCTGGAACTCCTACATGTGGCCCCTCCTGTCTACCACCAAGGATACGGTGCGGACCGTGCAGATCGGACTCAGACAGCTGCAAAACACCGAGGCGGTGAGCGACTACGGCATGATGGCCGCCGGCGCTATGATTACCTCGCTACCCACTTTGCTTTTAATCTTCTTCGGTCAGAAACGCCTGCAGGAAGGCATGACCAAGGGAGCATTAAAATAAATATTGAAAATAGGAGATATGGAAAATGAAAAAAAGATTTGGAAAACGATTCGCAGCCATGCTGATCAGCCTACTGACGCTTCTTATGGCCTTCGGCGGATGCGCGGACAGCGCCTCCGGGGGGAGTTCCACCCAGACGGCAGAGGGAAAGACGGAGATCCTCTTTTGGCACTCCATGAGCGGAGCCAATCAGGAAGTACTGAATAAAATTGTGGACGGATTTAACGCGAGCCAGGACGAGTATGTGGTGGTGGCGGAGAACCAGGGTTCTTATGACGAGTCCACCGGCAAGTTTTTCAACATGGCGAACGGCGCGGGCAGCGCCCACATCATCCAGATTGGGGAGCAGAACCTGCAATCCATGATCGATTCCGGCATGATCGCCTCCATCAGCGATTTGATCGAAAAATACAGTTTTGACGACAGCGACCTGCTGGAACAGGTGGTCAACTTCTACACCGTGGGAGACACGCTGTATGTGATGCCCTTCAACTGCTCATCTCCGGTGGTATACTACAATAAAGAGGTGTTCGACGCCGCGGGTTATACCGAATTCCCCAGTACCTTCGAGGGGATCAGCGAGGCCGCTGCCGCCATTGCCGGGCAAGACAGCAGCATCAAGCCTGTCGGCATGTATGCCTACGGTTACGCGCTGGATCAGATGGTGACCAACATGGGCGGATACATCATCAACAACGAGAACGGCCGCGCATCCCGTGCCACGGAGGTTTCCTACCAGGAGCAGATTACTAAAATTTACGATTGGATTAAGAGTCTTCAGGATGGGGGCTACCTTCTGAACTATGGTACGGACGGCACCAACACGATCAGCGGATTTACCCAGCGGCAGATCGGCATGTTTATCGCCAGCTCCGCCAGCGCTCGCAATGTCATCGACAGCAGCGAATTTGAAGTAGGCGTCGCGCCTCTGCCGGTACCCGAGGGCGTGGAGGCCCAGGGCGTGTACGCCGGAGGCGGCGCGCTGTGCGCGGCGGCGGGCATGGACGAGCAGACCGAGAAAGGGGTCATGGCGTTCTTTACCTACGTGACTTCTCCGGAAGTGCAGGCCGAATGGGCCAGCGGCACCGGCTATTTCCCCATCTGCCACGGCGCCTATGAGACCGATACGATGAAGGCGACCTACGAGGAATTGCCCCAGCTCCAGGTGGCCGCCGAGCAGCTTTTGAACTCCCAGGTCAATTCCGTCACGGCGGGTCCGCTCCTGTCCCAGCTGCCCCAGCTTCGGACAGACCTGCAGAGCGCGCTGGAAGCCGTCTTCAACGGATCCGAGGTGGCTCCCGCGGTAGAACAGGCCGTATCCAGCACCAACAGCGCCATCGCCAGCGCCAATGAGGGCGTAGCGGGCTAAGTAGGATCAAAATGGAGTAGAGCTCCCTTCTCTGGTATGGAGAAGGGGGTTTTTGGCGTTAATGCAGGTATTTTTTGTGGAAACGAGAGGAGGCGCGTATTGACAGAAGGAATGTAAAACGATATACTGAAACCGTGGACAAATTCTATAATGAGATTGGGTATCCTCTAAGAGGGGGCGAGAGAAGCATGCGGAAGATAACCCACATGAAGGATTGGAAGCTGAAATTATTCATACCGGCCGTTGTGATCGGCGTCCTGTATAGCGCGTTAAGCATTTTTCTACCCGCCCTATCCGGAGAGATGATCAATTCTATTCTTGCGTCAGGGGAGAATGATTTCTCGCTCATATACGCCTATATACTGCTGAGCGCGGTCAATATCGGGATGGCCATGGGGGATCAGTACGTCAATATCATATATATCGCCGTCCAAAAGAAGGAATTCAGGAAGAAGATATTTGAGGCGTATTTATTAAAAGGAATATCCCCAAGCGACATCCCGTCTGTTTCTTCCCTCATCAATAACGATGTTCCTGTTATTTCAAAACAGTATTTCGCGGGAACAATCGATATCATCAAGTGCGTATGTATGATTTTATTTTCGGCGACGGTCTTATTCTTCGCGAACGCGGTAATGGCATGCATCATTATCATTATCAGTATACTGATCTTATGCGTGCCCAAATTGTTTAAGAAAACAGGAAAGCTGGCAAGGGGAGAGTATTCAGAAGCGATTTCCCGGTATAATACCGTTACGCAGATGTTCTTAAAGGGAAATTCTGTGGTTCGTATGTATAACTTTTTCAAGAAAACAAGGATCCGGGCCGAGGCAGAAAACGAAGAAATATTAAGAAAAGAAGGAACTATCAATCGATATCAGACTTTCATCTACGGAATCACAAGCTTTTTGGAGATTACCAAGACGGTATTTGTTCTAATCCTCGGGATTATTCTGGTGAACGCCCATACGATTACCATCGGAACATTGATTACGGTCATTCAATTAGCGGAGATGCTAGGCGCGCCCATGGAATATTTAGCGGCCTTATTACACAGCAAGAACGAGGTGCAGGATCTGGTCAAGAAATATAAGAGGGCCACATATGTCGAGGAGAATAAAAGGGAGTCTTGTAATTTATCCTTCGATCCCAATTTGGGCGTCGAGGTTCGGGACTTAACGTATCAAATAGCGGATAAAGTCATTTTCGATCATATCTCATACACTTTCAAAGCGGGGAAAAAATATCTGTTATCCGGAGAAAGCGGCTGTGGGAAGACGACGTTATTAAGGCTCATCGCTGGATTGGGAGATGATTCCTATCAGGGAAGCATTCTGATTGATGGAGTGGATGTTAGAACGATTCCACGAGAAACATTATATAAAAAAGTCTGTCTCGCGTTTCAAGAACCGTTTTTATTCTATATATCCTTAAAGGAAAACATAGTATTGGATAGAGCGATCGGCCAAGATAAATATATGGATATTATAAGTCGATTAGGGCTTGAAGGATTGTTGGATAGAGAAAGCCAGGGAGAATGGACACCGGAAGAGGTGGAGAACCTATCGGGTGGAGAAAAGCAGCGGATCGCGTTAGCAAGGACATTCGCGGGAAGTCCGGAAATCCTTTTGCTGGACGAACCCACATCATTCCTGGATCCGGATCATACAAAGAAAGTAGAAGAGCTGATTTCAAACGAAGAGGCGACGATCATACATATATGCCATAAGGTTTTGCCGTCAAGTCTGAAAAACTACGACGTACAATTGTCTCTTATAAATGGAAAGCTATATAAGAAAGAAAGGAGCATAAGAACATGAACAAACGTCAGTATTTACAACAGATCGAAGAGGTGATCGCCCGGGGCCGATTCAAAGATACCTGGGAATCGTTGTCGCGTTATACCGTGCCGGAATGGTACCGGGACGCGAAGTTCGGCATTTTCATCCATTGGGGGATATACAGCGTCCCGGCTTTTTGCGGGGAATGGTATTCCCGAAACATGTATTTCAGGGAAAAGCCCGAGTTCGAGTATCATATCAAAACCTACGGCCCGCAGAAGGACTTTGGGTACAAGGATTTTATCCCCATGTTTAAGGCCGAGAATTTTGATCCGGAGGCATGGACGGCCCTGTTCAAGGAGTCGGGGGCTCAGTATGTCGTCCCCGTGGCGGAACATCACGATGGCTTCCAGATGTATAAAAGCGAGATTTCCCATTGGAACGCCTATGAGATGGGGCCCTGTAGAGACGTCGTAGGGGAGCTGTCGGAAAGCCTTAAGAATGCCGGTATCGAGAACGGCGCCTCCTCTCACAGGGTGGAGCATTGGTTCTTCATGGGGCACGGCAAGGATTTTGAAAGCGACGTGACGGAGGACGAGAAAGAGGGCGATTTCTATTATCCGGCGATGAAAGAACCGGATCATCACGACTTGTTCTCGGAGCCCGCTCCGACAAAGGAGTTCCTGGAGGATTGGCTGGTCAGATGCTGTGAGATCGTGGATCGGTTCAACCCGAGGATCATGTATTTTGACTGGTGGATCGAGCACAGCGCGGTAAAACCGTATCTCAGGAAATTCGCCGCGTACTATTACAACCGCGGCGAGGAGAGAGGATACGAGCCGGTGATTAATTATAAGCACGACGCCTTTATGTTCGGTACGGCGGTGGTGGATATCGAACGGGGACAGTTTGCCGAGGCGAAACCCTATATCTGGCAGACGGATACGTCGGTCAGCAAAAAAAGCTGGGGATATATTCGAGACAACGAATACAAGAATCCCGTGGATATCGTCTGCGACCTGGTGGACATTGTGAGCAAAAACGGACGGCTGCTCTTAAATATCGATCCTAAGCCGGACGGAACGATACCTGAAGAAAGCGAGAACATCTTAAAGGAAATCGGGCGGTGGCTCAAGGTCAACCGGGAGGCCATCTACGGCAGCAAGCTGTGGCGGTATTCCGAGGAAGGGCCCACCAAGATTCAGGAAGGGCAGTTTGCCGATAATGAAAGCAGGGGCTATACCCGGGAGGATATTCGTTTCACCGTCAACGGCGGCGCCCTGTACGCGATCGTGATGAAATACCCCGAAGACGGGAACGTCACCATCACCCGCCTGGCGGAGGCGGACGCGAGCCATCTGCCGCTATTTCACGGGATCATCAAGGATATTTCCGTGGTGGGATTTTCCGAGAAACCCACATACGAGCGAGACGAGGCAGGGCTTCATCTGCACACGCGGACCGTCTCCTCCGAATATCCGGTAGCCTTTAAGATCGAACTGGACTAAGGGAGAGGAGGAAAGGGGGCCATGTATGTGATAAGCCCCCTTTCATTTACCTTATGGTATAAATATCATCCAAAGTGAGCAAAGTAACCTGCCCCTGTGCGGCTGTTTCCTGTAGAGCATCTGTGAAGCCGCTTTTAGAAAAAATGAAATAGTGGTATTTGCTGCCTCGGCCAAAAGCTTCGGCGTAATGCCTGATTAAATCCAATTCATCTACACCGATCTTCTCGTTCCGATATTTGCATGAGCCGATGATGTATTCGTCTCCTTCAACAGGAGTACCAACAATATCAATTTGAACTTCTTTACGTTCTTTGGAATCCGTTCCCCACCATTGTCCTACGTCATTTAATAGAATAGGAAGATTTTCTGCGTAACGAAGCAAATATTCCTGGCACATCTTTTCAAAAACCAATCCCATGTAATCGGGTAAATGGCGCTTTATCGCCTGATTATAGATTTTTCGTATCCGGCCGGCGCTGATAGCGGACATATTTCGCGGGACGAAGCGATACCAAAAACGGAAGAACTGATCGTCGATCGCATATATGGTTTTTCGCCCGGGCTTCTCGGCAATCGGAGTTTCTTTCTTCAATATTCCAAGTTCCAACAGAACTCGAATATATTTTGAACAGACGCCGGACTCCAGCCCCACTTTTGTGGAGATTTCATTGGCGCGGGAGGCTCCGCCGGCGATTGTTGAAATGATGGAGTTGTAAATTGCCGGTTCGCGTAATTCCTGCTTTAGCAGATTTTCCGGTTCCTCGAAAAGATAGCTGGAGGTGTTGAACAGATTATTTATAAGGGCTTCTTCCAAGGTAGAGGCGATCTCCAGTTTATTGATATAGTGCGGAATACCGCCGGTTATTCCGTAAAGTAAGGCTTGATCCTCAAAAGACAACTCAGGATGAAAAACAGTCATTTCACGGTATGTCAGCGATTGTATCTTAAACTGAGCAGTATGTCTGCCGTACAACGGGCTTTCATAACCCAACACCTGATATTCCATAAAACTCATAGAAGAACCGCAAAGGATCAAATACAGCCGGCTGTTTTGCCATACGTGGTCGATGATATGCTGTAAACGTGACGAAAAGGATTTTTCGGCTTTGGCAAGATAGGGATATTCATCGATAACAAACACGAGTCTCTGATTCTTTGCCATAGACGTGATTTCCTCTAAAGCGTTTTCATAGCTGCCATAAATGGGCGCGCCAGTCCCATTTGGATTCTTACATGAATAGATCGCTTTAGATAATGCTTCCAAATTTTCCTGTGAAGAAGCATTAAGGGCCGAAAAAAAGATCGTCGGCTTATCCTTGCAAAACTCATTGATTAGCGCGGTTTTACCCACACGTCGTCTGCCGTATATGATGATGCATTCAAATTTACCCCTATCGTAGCGGCTGTTCATTTGTTTCAGTTCTTCTTCCCGACAATAAAACATAATATGCCTCCCCGGTATCCTACTCATAAGTTAGTAACTCATGAGTCTATTATACTCTTTTTTTGGAGTTTGTCAACATAGAGATTTCCGAATCTCAGCCGGAAGCTTCTATATAGGGCATAACGTCTATTGAAAAGTAGCACTATAATAATGGTAAGTTTTCAACAGGAGTTAGATACAGGAGATAAAAAGGGGAGAGCCTGCCGCGATTTTGCGGCAGGCCCTCCCTTTATGACTTAGTTATCGGAATAATCCTCATCCTGCAGGGCTTCGTACCCACGCTCGCCGGTGCGGATCTTTACTACGTCTTCCACGTCGTATACGAAGATCTTGCCGTCGCCCACGTTACCGGTATAGAGCACGTCCTGTACGGTCTTAATCAGGGTCTCCACCGGGATCTTGCAGATGACAATATCGATCTTGATCTTAGGCAGCAGGCGGGAGGCCACGGGATTTCCGCGGAAGTAAACCGTATGTCCCCGCTGGATGCCGTAACCGAAGACATTGGTCACGGTAATGCCCGTAATGCCCAGATGCTGCAGGGCGTCCTCCAGGTCGCCAAACTTGCTCTGATTCGCCACGATGGTGACCTTGGTGATCTTCGCGCCCGGCTTCTCGTTATGAACCACCTTCACCGCCTCAGACTTGGGAACGGCGGCAGCGATAGGAGCGGCAGGGGCCGTCGTCTCCGAAAGGGGCGTTGCCTCGGTGACGATGGCGAAGTCCGGATACGCCAGGTTGCCGTGTTCGCCGATATCCAGGCCCTGTAATTCTTCTTCCGGAGAAACGCGGATGCCCACGGTCTTCTTCAGGACGAGCCAGGTGAGGCCGGCGGTCAGCAGTACGAAAGCGCCTACGGCGATGACGCCCAGAAACTGTACGCCCAGAAGACCTAAACCACCGCCGAAGAAGAGGCCGTTGCGGGTGGACAGGGTGGTGACGCCCTCCTGAGCAAAGAGTCCGATGCAGAGAGTGCCCAAAACGCCGCAGCCCAGGTGTACGGAGGTCGCGCCCACGGGATCGTCGATCTTTACGCGGTCAAAGAACATGACGGCGAAGACCACGAGAACGCCGGCAACAGCGCCGATGATGATGGAAGACTCGATGGAAACGTAGGCACAGCCTCCGGTGATCCCCACGAGCCCGGCCAGACAGCCGTTGATGGTCATGCCCAGATCCGGCTTGCCCAGGACGATCCAAGAGGTAATGGTGGAGGTGAGAACCGCCACGATGGCCGAGGTGTTGGTGGTCATCAGGATATGTATCACATCGTCGGGATGCTCAAAGCTCATGGTGGAGCCGGGGTTAAAGCCGAACCAGCCCAGCCAGAGAACAAACAGGCCGATGACCGCTAAGGACATGCTGTGGCCGGGGATGGCCTTGGCCTTTCCGTCCTTTCCGTACTTGCCGATGCGGGGGCCCAGAAGCATCGCGCCCGCCAGAGCGGCCCAACCGCCCAGGGAATGCACGGCGGTGTCTCCCGCGAAATCCATGAAGCCCATCTGAGAAAGCCATCCGCCGCCCCAGATCCAATGTCCCACGATGGGATAGATGATCAGAGTGAGAACAAAAGAGAAAATGATAAAGGAAACGTACTTGACCCGCTCGGCCACGGCGCCGGACACGATGGTAGCGGCGGTGCCGCAGAAGACGAGCTGGAAGAAGAACTTGCCCCAGAAAGGCACGGAAGAGGTTAGCGTCTCGTCATAGAAGGATAGATCCGCAGATCCCAAGATCCAGAGATGTTCCGTTCCCATGAAGGGATTGTCGCCTCCGAACATGATGCCCCAGCCTAAGAGCAGAAAGCCCAGGGAAGAGACGGCAAAGACGATGAAGTTCTTAGACAATATGTTGACCGTGTTCTTGGAACGGGCGAAGCCCGCTTCCACGCTGGCGAAACCCAGATTCATGAAGAACACCAAAATCGCGGTTAAGAATACCCATAACGTATCGATGAGTGAAAATTCCATATCAAACCCTCCTCAGATAAAAAAAGAGGACAGAAGCGTTTCCCGGGAACGCCTTTGTCCTCTTTGCGAACATTATAGTCTGTAAGAGATTAAATGTCAATAAAATCAGAGCGTTTTTTTGCGATTTGTTAAAAAACCAAAAATTTTATGCTCTCTTTGCCTCCAGTGTGCGGCGAATCTGACGAATAAAGTCCAGGGAGTTCAGGACCGTAGGGGTGATGTCATCGCACAAAAGGGCCAGATCCTTGGTCATATAACCCGCTTCCATTGTTTCCAGGCAGGAAGCGTCCAACTGATCGGCAAACTCCACAAGGGCCTGGTTGCCGTCCAGTTCCCCCCGTTTACGCAGGGCTCCGCTCCAGGCGAAGATCGTGGCGATGGGGTTGGTAGAAGTTTCCTCGCCCTTAAGATAACGGTAGTAGTGACGGGTCACGGTGCCGTGAGCCGCCTCATACTCGAAGTTGCCGTCCGGGGAGACTAGGATGCTGGTCATCATGGCCAGAGAACCGAAGGCGGTGGAGACCATGTCGCTCATCACGTCGCCGTCGTAGTTCTTGCAGGCCCAGATATAACCGCCCTTAGAACGAATCACCCGGGCCACCGCGTCGTCAATGAGGGTGTAGAAGTATTCCAACCCCTCCTTCTCGAAGGCTTCCTTATAGTGCTTCTCGTAGATGTCCTGGAAGAGGAGCTTAAAGGTCTGATCATACTGCTTCGAGATGGTGTCCTTCGTGGAAAACCACAGATCCTGGTGGGCGGACAGGGCGTACTGGAAACAGGAATGGGCGAAGGAAACAATGGAGTTGTCCTTGTTATGCATGGCCTGCAATACGCCCGGGCCTTCAAAGGAGGCCACCTCTTCCGTCGTCTCCTTCCCTTCAGCGTTTGTAAACACCAGCTTCGCCACGCCCGGCTCCGTCACGCGGATCTCCGCCGCCTTGTAAACGTCGCCATAGGCGTGACGGGCGATGGTGATGGGCTTCTCCCAGTTGCGCACCACGGGCTTCACATGGCTGATGAGGATCGGCGCGCGGAACACGGTGCCGTCCAGTATGGCGCGGATCGTGGCGTTGGGGCTCTTCCACATCTTCTTCAGCTTGTACTCCTCCACCCGTTGGGCGTTGGGGGTGATGGTGGCGCATTTCACCGCCACATGCAGACGCTTCGTCGCCTCGGCGGAATCCACCGTTACCTGATCGTCCGTCTCGTCCCGGTGGACCAGACCCAGGTCGTAATATTCCGTATTCAGATCCACAAAGGGCAGCAGGAGTTCCTCCTTAATCTGCTTCCACAGGATTCTTGTCATCTCGTCCCCATCCATCTCGACGATGGGATTCATTTGGATTTTCTGCATGGTAACCTCCTTATTTCAGCCCGGCCGCGTAATAATTGATCAGGCAGCCTTCCAGTATAATCTTCTTCTCGTCCTCCGTCAGTCCCTTGATATACAGCGTGATGGGCGTGTTTCCCTTCGCGCTAAGAACCGTGGCGGGAATCTCTTCCTGTCCCTTAAGGATGGCCTCGCGAATGCCGGGTACGAAGACGCAGTCCCCCGGCTCATAATGAAACTCGGTATCCGGCGCCAGGGTGAAGGGCAGGATCCCCCAGTTGATGCAGTTGCTGCGGTAACGCTTGGTGGCGTATTCGTAACAGAAGTTCGCCGCGCCCCCCAGCACCTTCTGACAGGAGGCGGCCTGCTCTCTGGCGGATCCGTCGCCGGGCTTCACGGCGAATATGGCGGAACCGAAACTGGTATTTTGAAGCAGCTCCTCGGCGTCTCCCACCCGGGCAAGCAGATCCGTAAGCTCCCGGGGAGACTCGCCGGCCAGACGTTTGGCCTCGATCTCCTGAACGGTCTTGGCCCGCCCCACATATTCCGGTACTCGGCGGGACAGGGCAAATTCGGCCAGGCGCAGGGGATTAGAACGGTAGCTCGAGGTCTCGCCGGAAGGAATCAGTTCATCCGTGGTGGTCACGGGATCGTGGATCACGGCGGCGAGGGAGAGCAGCACGTTTTCGGACAGAGGATACATCTTGGGCCAGTCGGTGATGTTGGGGCCCAGGCGCAGGGATTCTTCCGGCAGGGGATGCCCGTAACCGTTATAGATACGCTTCTGATAGATCGTATCGTCGTAGGCGTAGGCCGGGTGTTCCGGCGCGTACTCCACCTCCGTGGCGGGGGTCAGGAAACCGCCGTTTGCCGCGGTGGCGGCGATGGAACGGGCGTCCATAAGCGCCACGGCGCTGATCTGTCCCTCCCCGGGTTTCGAGCCTTCCCGATTGGGGAAGTTACGGGTGGTGTGGCGGATGGAGAGGCCGCCGTTGGCGGGCACGTCTCCCGCGCCGAAGCAGGGGCCGCAGAAACAGGGCTTAAACACCGCGCCGGCCTCCATCAGCGTCTCCTGCACCCCGTTTCTCACTAAGGCCAGGTTGATCGGCAGGCTGGAGGGATACACGGACAGAGAGAAATAGCCGTTCCCGGTGGAGCCGTTCTTCAGGATGCCGGCCGCCTCGCAGATATTATCGTACATACCGCCGGCGCATCCGGCGATCACGCCCTGATCCACTCGGATCCGGCCGTCTTCCAGCTTATCTGTAAGGCGCAGGTTCACCTTGGGACCGAAGGAGCGTGCCGCTTCCTTTTCTACTTCTCGCAGGATGTCTCCCGGATTCTCCTGGAGCTCCCGGATCGTATAGGCGTTGGAAGGATGGAAGGGCAGGGCGATCATCGGCTCCACCTTAGACAGGTCGATGCGGATCATGCCGTCATAATAGGCGAGGTTCCCCGGAGAAAGCTTTTTATAGTCCTCCGGCCGACCGTGAACGCGATAGAAATCCGAAACGGTCTCATCCGTCTCCCAAATAGAGGAAAGACAGGTGGTCTCGGTGGTCATGACGTCGATGCCGATGCGAAAATCCATGCCCAGGTGCTTGATGCCGGGGCCTACGAATTCCAGCACCTTGTTCTTTACATAGCCGTTGCCGAAGACGGCGCCGCACAGGGCGATGGCCACGTCGTGGGGGCCTACCCCACGTTTGGGAGCCCCCTCCAGATAGACTAAGAT